>CAZILU010000130.1:0-8655 GCA_964540165.1 uncultured Mariniphaga sp. | reverse complement strand
TTACTTTTTACTTTTCACTTTTCACTTCTTACTTCTTACTCTTTACTTTTTACTTCTTACTCTTTACTTTTTACTTTTCACTCTTTACTTTTCACTCTTTAACCAGAACAATTCAATCTCTTCCAACGTCTTACCCGTCGTTTCAGGCATCAGCCGCCATACAATGAACATGTATGGAAAGCACATCACCGCAAACAGGATAAAGGTACCTGCGGGCGACAGCGTCTCTAACATCCAGGGGGTGAGCTGCCCGATCAGAAAGGTACCGACCCACAGCGACAATGTGGCGATCGACATGGCAAAGCCACGGATGCGGGTCGGATACATCTCCGACAGAAAGACAAAGATCACCGCGCTGATCGATATGGCCGTAAAGAAGATATAGGCTAAAAAACAGACCAGCAGAAACAAACTGGACAAACCAATCGAAGCAGCGAAAAGAAAGTAGAACCCGATCAGGATCAACGTCAGGATCATCCCTGAAACGCCCCCGTAAACCAGCATCTTACGCCCGACCTTGTCAATGATGAGCAGCGCCAGCACCGTCGTCAGCATATTCACCCCACCGATCAGCGACTGGTAAAAAAGGGAATCACCGCTCGACAGACCGCTGGACTCAAAGATCGACGGTCCGTAATAGAGAACGGCATTCACGCCCATGAACTGCCCCAGGATGGCAATGGCCGAGCCGATGATCACCGCCCTGCGGAAACCGGGCTGCATAAGGATCTTCCAGTCGGAGCTCTGTTGCGACTGTAACTGCAATATCTGTTTGGTCTCCCGGATCTGATGAAGGATATCCTCCTTGCTCATAAAGATCCTGGCAAAGATCGAAGTGGCCTGCTCCTCCCGCTTCTTAACCAACAGCCAGCGGGGACTCTCCGGAATGACGAAGGTCACGATGAAAAAGAGCAGCGCAGGAAGGGTCTCGGCCCCTAACATGCCACGCCACGTCTCCGTGCCAAAAACGGTCTGCAGCGTAGGGTTCGCCGAGGAGAAACCGGACGAGAAATCCGAAAGAAAGTAGTTGACCAGGTAAGCTGCTAAAAAACCAACGGTAATCGCTAACTGGTAGAGTGAAACCAATCGCCCCCGGTGCGTTGCCGGCGACACCTCAGAGATGTATAGCGGACAGACCACCGAAACAATGCCTATACCGGCCCCGCCGACCATACGCCAAAGAACCAACTGATTCAGACTGTTCGACAAAGCACAACCGATCGCGGAGGCGGTGAACAACAATGCCGAGAGAATCATCGTTATCCTCCTGCCCAGATGATCACTCAGACGCCCGGCAATGATAACCCCGGCAATGGAGCCGGCCAGGGCACAGCCCACATACCACCCGCTCTGCATGGTCGTAAGCCCAAACTGTTCCGTAACCTGGGATACCGTGCCCGAGATTACGGCCGTATCGTACCCAAAAAGCAATCCTCCCAAGGCTGCTACAAAGGAGATGAAACCGACGTAACGCATATTAACGGATCTGTGATGTGTTGTCATTTATACCTATTAATCTTTTTTAATAATAATCTTTATTTTTTCCCTGCTCTTCGGTCTGTTTTTACTCAACCGGGGGCTAAACAGAGCCTGTTCCCATCGCTGTCACACGGTTGATCCACCGCCTCCTGCCAACTGCGCCAGGTACTCCTGGTACCGGTTGTACAGATGACCTGCCTGCCGGTAGGCCGACTGGGGGCTCATAAAGTGTGAGAACTCAAAGGTGATGGCATTCTCGATGCCTGCTTTGGCTGCCATCTGCAGCTTTAACAACAGTTTCTCCCACTTGATCGGCATGAACTTAATCGGCATATCCCGGTCAAACGTCTCCGAATTGGTCCAGCACTCTAAATCAAACCGGGTTGCCAGCGACCGGTTGATCTGAAGGAAATCGGTCAGATCTTCATAATCGACATGGCCATCCTGAAACGCTACAATATCAACCGTACCTTTGATGCCGTGAAATATCTCACTCCACTCATCTTCATGCTGCTGCAAGGATACGCCCTGGCTTTTCCGGGTATCGGCCATGTACTGACTGACATTCTTGATCCCATCGATATAAGGCGATATGAGCACCGGCAATCCGCCGGATACCCCCTTGCAATGGGCGGCCAGACCGGCATACAGATCGACGATCTGTCCGTTCTTACGACTGATCTCCTGGGGAATATACCACCCTCTGAAAGCCGGCATGCGGCCATATTTTTTCCATACCTCATCAATAAATCCCCGGTTTAAATCGGCCTCCTTCCGAAACTGCCCTTTGGTCCAGTACTTGCCGGAATCGTACAATCCGAAATAAAAATCCATCCCATGCTCCCCTGCCAGCTCCAGAAACATCTGTACCAGATCGACCGGTGGCCGGTAGGCTCCCTCAGCCTTCATAAGCACATCGGAGGCAAAGGTCTGCCACTTCCCGTAACCGGCACGAATCAATATAATGGTATCGATACCGACCTTCTTCATATACCGGAAGTCGTGCTCCCACTCCACCCTCCCCCAGTTCTGATGGGGGATGTCGTGACTTATCTCATCCAAAAAAGTTCCCTTTATCTTCATCTTGTTTCAGTGTCAGTAAAACAATGCTATGTTATCAGATCTCTTCATAATCCCTGATCTTATCCAACCAGTTATACTTCAACACCATAGATGTTCCCGCAAAGAGTGCCAGCGACAGGAAAAATTCCATCGGTCTGCGAAGCACCAGATAGATGGGAGCGGTGATCAGTGTGGTCTGCCATACAATCCCGATCACGACGTTGAATGCATCGCGGGGCAGATCTCTGTTTCGGGTAATCCCGGGGTAACGGAGCTTAGCCTTCTCATATACCGGCCTCCACCACCCCCATGGACGAACGTTTTTGTAAAACTCAATCAGGGTATCATCATCGACCGGACTGCTGAGAAAACACCCCAGGAAGCTGCCGGCCGATGCCATCACCAGGATTATGGGGAACAGATAGATATCCGGGGTCTCCGGGAAAAAGAGAAACTTGATGGTGGATCCTGCCAGTCCGGCTAACATCCCCCAGAAATAGCCATACCCGTTGAAACGCCACCAGATCCATTTCAGCACATTGGCGGCTACATAGCCGCCATACAGCGAGGAGGTGATCCACAGGGTTAACGAATTGATCGATGCCGAGAAAAACCCAAAGATGATTCCGATCAGTACAATACCGACCGATGACCAGTAACTGATCCGCAGGTATCGCTTACCGGAGGCGTTGGGATTGATGTATCTCTTATAGAGGTCATTGACAATATAGGCCGGCGCGGCATTCACAAAGGCTGAAAAGGTGGACATAAATGCCGCCAGGAGACCGGCCAGAATGATCCCCTTCAGCCCGACGGGCAGCAGGTGGTTGATCACATACGGGAGGATCTTTTCAAAATCGAAGGTACCCCCGCCGGCCGCCACCATGGGGCCCGTCGATACGAGGGCTAAGATACCCATACCCGCAACCATCAGGTAACGTGGCGGATAGAGTACCAGCGATGTGAGCGCACTCATCTTAGCTGCATCGCGGGGCGTTTCGGTCGATAATACACGTTGCATGTCGTAACCGGGCACCGGACCGGCAAGACTGGAGAAGATCCCCTTAAAAAACATCATCATCACCATGGCACCCAACAGTCCATAACCGTCCTCAGCAATCTTTTCATTCGCCAGATTGAATATCCCGGTCCAGTCGGGCCCCCGATCCCACCGGGGAATAATGTCAAACCAGCCATCGGGGACCGATGCCTCAATCTGCGCCACCGGTACATGGGTCATGGCAAACCAGGCAACAACCACGCAGGCTATGGTCATAACCAGAAACTGCATGACCTCCGTCGCCACCACACTGTACATGCCTCCCTTAATCACATAGAGCGTGGTAAGGGATAATAAAACCGTGGCATACGCATATTCAGAGAGGATTTCCGCTCCGCCGACGGAGAAGGAGAGGTCCCAGGGAAAGATCATCACCGCAAATTTCCCGATGCCCACAAAAAAATAGGCGATAAACCCAATGGCGCTGATCACGGCAAAAATGATCACGATGATGTGCGAAAACCGCCCGCCGCGATCGTTGCCAAACCGCGTGGTGATCCACTCCGCACCCGTCATCACATTGGACCGCCGCAACCAGATGGCCATAAATATCATGATAAAAATCTGGTTCCAGACCGGCCAAAGCCAGGGGATCCATATACTGTTGATGCCGTAAACAAAAAAGATGGTGACCGTCCAGGCAGAACCGGAGACATCAAACATTCCCGACCCGTTCGATAATCCTAAATAGTACCATTTTAACCGGTTACCACCCAGAAAATAGTGCTGAAGCGTTCCGCCCGCCTTTCGGGAGATCCAGAACCCTATGAAAATGCTGAGGGCAAGATAGAGGATGATGATCGATATGTCAATCCAGTTAAAATTCATTCTATATGACCGGTCATATTAAATTCATTTTCCTTAACACCAGAGCTCCGGCACCTTTGATCGCCGCCACAGTCCCAATGGAGCTGAAGGTTACTTCACACGAACGAAGGGGCAGCGAAAGCACGGTGTGAATCATCCCCGATTTGATCGAATCGAACAGGATATCTTTCGCCGGGGCAAACTTTCCTCCAATGATGATGACGCCCGGGTTGAGCAGATTGATCGCATTGCCCAGCGCCTTTCCCAGCTTAAACCCGATTTGGTGTATCAACGAGATCGACAGGGCATCGCCCTCCCCGGCCGCTTTGATAACCTGTTTGAAGTTGATCTCCTTATGATGCGCCTTTAAGAGCAGCGTAGAGGACTCTCCGGCGCTTATCTGTGTCCGGAAATTCTCCTCCAGGGCATGGCCCGACACTTCGGTACCCAGACAGCCCCGCTTGCCACAGATGCATAGTTTGTTCGACTCGCCAAACTGCATGTGCCCGAACTCACCGGCAAATCCATCTTCACCCGCAACAATCTCCCCATTGGTAATGATGGCCATCCCAAGCCCCTGACTTAAATTGACTACAAACGCATTTTTCACATTCCGGGCCTTCCCGAATACCTGCTCGGCCAACCCGATCACATGGGTATCATTATCGACAAAAACGGGGAAGTGAAACCTGCCTTCCAAATACGCAACCAGTGAATCCTCCAAAAAATTGAAGTAGTTGTAGGATATTCCCGTTCTGGAGTTGATCCGGCCGGTAATACCCATCCCCATACCCAAAATTTTCTCTCTCGCCATGCCCGACTGCCGGATGGATTGATCAATGTGATCACATACAGCATCCAGGCACTGCGGATTGTTCTCCAATATAAAATCTTCAAATTCGGCGGAATAGACCTCCTCCATAGCCAGATTAAAGATGGAAATGGCAAGGCCTTTTAACAAAATGGTCACGCCAATGGAACAGGCATAGTTCTCATCTACCTGATAGATAAAGGGCCGACGGCCATTCTCCGTCTCCTTTTTCCCTGCCTCTACAATGACCTTCTTCTCGATCAACTCATTGATCAACCGGGTACCCGTCGGTATGCTTAATCGTACTTTCTTACACAATTCCGGAATCGTAAGCGCCTGATCCGCCTTATTAAGGATAGAAACGATTTTCCGCTTCTGGGAGAGTTGCCTCCCTTCGTTGCTGATATCATTGATATCTTTTAGGAATAGATCCATCAGGTTTATTTTAATAATTGTTATTAGACGTATGCAAGTTTATATTTTTTTTTATAAACTAACATGAATTTTATCATATTTATTTTTTTATTGAAAAATAATCCGACAGGATGGGGAGATTACACAGGGTTACACAGTGTTTCCACTCTTCCATTTTTGATCTTTCTTCTCAACTTCTCGTCACCTGAAATCCTTTCTCCGACACGGTGAAGTCGAGGAAGCGACCGCCGGGATTCGGGGGATGGATGGTCAGTTCGTGGTGTATGTGTGCTGCGCCCTCCTCATCGCGGCACTGGATCAGCATAAATCCGCTGCCGCCGGCACCCAGCAGCTTCTGGCCGGTCATCCAGGGGCCGATCCGGTCGATGATCCCCTGGATCTCCGGGATGTTGGTTCCCGCATCGAGTTGCTGGTTAAGCTGCCAGCTCCGGTCGATCTGTTGCCCCAATGCTTCAAAATCCTTCCGCATCAGCGTCTCGTATGTCAGCGTTGCATGGTGTTTCAGCTCCTCCAGGATCGCCAGGTGCTCCGCCGCGTTAAGGAACATGCCCCGGACGATCTCGCACAGGATGCTCTTTGCCACGCGGGTGATGCCCGTATAGTAGAGAAGCCACCGGTTTTTCCAGCGAATATCGGTAAAGAGATCCGCCGGCAGCCACTTGACCGACGGCACCTGCAGATGTCCCGGCGTAGTCTCCAACAGCTTAACACCCTCGAGGAGCCCACGTAGAGGATACAGTAAAGCGGTGTATCGCTCCATCGACTACATATAGCTAATTCACAAATTGTATTTTCATTTAGGAGGAATCCTGAAATAAGAAAGCGAATTTTTGAATTTGAAGACTCATTAAAAGAAGAATTTAAAGTCCCTTTTAGGTCCGTTGCCTTGCCTGATGAGCTTGAACCTAATATTCCACGTTTTGAAAGTCAATCTTTACATGGACGTAGTAGAATTCAAGTTTCACAAACTAGAATTATTCTAGCTACTAATTACAATGAATTGTTTAAGCTGGATTATAAGCAAGTAGAAAAATACATTTTAAATAAGTGCAACCTAATCTCAAAGTTAGCAGAATCTGAAAATATGAATTTTGTGGCATACGTTATTGAGTTAGGGGTTTACATGAGAGAAGAAGAAGTTAATCCTTTCATAAAAGAAAATACTGGAGCCACTGCAATTAAAAACGATTGCAAAGATTTTTCTTTATTATATTCTAAAGAGTTTAAATCTGATTTTTATTTAAATGTTAAGTGTTCCAAGTTTGCAGAACAAGAATTGGCATTACATGATGAAACAAAAACATTAAGACCAACTGGGAAATTGAAACATGGCATAAGCGTTGTTCTTGACATTAATACAAAACCTTTCTTCGAGAAAAACAAGACATTTAATAAGGATTTATATGAATGTATTAATAATGAAGCATTTGGAATCATTAACACTAAAACCGTAGATTTAGCCTACAGGATGGATAACAATCTGTCAAATAAATATTCCCACGTGGATTATGGCTTTATGAATTTAGTACAAAAATTTGCTAAAGAACAAGTTGAGCTTGAACAAGTTTGTATTTTAAACACCAAGTTGTATTGTTAGCCACTGATTCACAGATTATTTTTCATATTCAGCTCAAGTGAGTTAAACAGGTGGACTTTGAGCCGTAGCTGAACGAGGTGGTTCGCTGAAACAGAACCCTAAGGGGGAATTTTAACCCTTTGGGATTCACTGATGTTGAGGGTGATTAACCGGTGTTTATGGTCTATCGGAAGGGTTTCTGCTGTTATGAAAACAAGATAAAATCTTTACATTTTTTCTTACTTCATCGATTTGATAAAAAAGAGTATGTGGAAAATTTTTGATATTTAATCCTCGGATATTTTTATATCGTTTTCTAAAGAAAGGGTTACTTTCCAATGTTCTATATGATTTTTCGAGAGATTGAATAAAAACATAAGGAGCCACATTGCTGTGTATCCGATAATATTCTAAAGCTTCTAAAATCTCGATTTGAGCACGTGGGGATATAATTACTTTATATGCCATAGTTCTTTTTGAGCATATCTATTGATTGTTTGGAAGTGATATATGTTGATTCATCTTCCTGAAGTCTGCTATCAAGAATGGTTTTCATTTCTTGAGTTAAATCTTCTTCCTCTTCAACAATAATGGTTATGGGTCTAGATTTATATGCAGCTTTAATTGCATCGAGCAGGTCGGAACTAACATCCTGGGCTGAATTTAAATGAAATGTAGTATGCATAGCTTACCTATTATTAAGAATAAAATCAAAATTACAAAAATTTCGGAACAATGCTTTGACTTTTAAAATTGTTTGAATTTTCGTGTGGATTTTGAGCTATCGGCTGAACGACAAAAGCATCAACGTTTGTTCCCAGCGGGACTACCCAGTTGGTGTCGAAGGCTTCCTGGACGTAGTGCTGCTCCTGGTCGGACATTTTCGCGAGAGAGAGCCAGATTCTTTTGTTTTTCATGTTTGAATTTTGGTTACACAGAGGAAACACAGTGTGACACAGTGTAACTCTGTGTAATCCTATATTTGTTAAACAGACTCCGGAAAATTTACAAACCGGTCAGATAACTCTTCTCTTGAAAACTCTTTCTCTGCGAGTTTACGGGCATTTGCGCCCATCGATTTTCGTTCCTCGGGATGGTCAGCCAGATAGATTAATGCATCTGCAAAAGCAGAAGCATTGTCGGGTTCTGAGACAATTCCGCATTGGTTTTCCGTAATCATATCAGCCAACCAGCCGGGATAGTTATTAACGACTGGCAACCCGGATGCAATGTAATCAAAAAATGAATTTTCAAGGACGGAAAAGGAAAGTTTAATGGATCCGTTAACCGGATTATAGACCAGAATTAGATTAAAATCCTCTCTTTTTTCTATGATCCTGAAAACCGGAGGAGTTTCTTTCGTGTCATGAAACCCTCCAACGCTGAATTTGAGATGACTTATCATACATTTTGTGGTACTTGAAA
>CAZILU010000129.1:0-8672 GCA_964540165.1 uncultured Mariniphaga sp. | reverse complement strand
ATCAGTTGATTGTTGATGACGTGGTACAATGTCATAAAAATGGCAGAAATTGCCTGGTTTTGACAGAAAGGACAACTCACGTTGTATTACTTGCCAACGAACTCAGTAAGAGGATTCCGGATGTCATCATACTCATGGGCGGAATGGGGACAAAGGAAACCAGAGAAACCAGGACCCGGATTTCGGAAACCCCGGAAAACAAACCACTGACTATCGTTGCGACAGGCCGTTACATAGGCGAAGGTTTTGATGAACCAAGGCTTGACACCCTGTTTCTGGCGATGCCTATTTCGTGGAAAGGAACTATACAACAATATGCAGGGAGACTTCACCGATTGTTTGAAACGAAAAAGGAAGTGCTGATTTATGACTATGTAGATGTCCGGGTACGGATGCTTGAGAAGATGTACAATAAACGGCTTGCAGGATATGCATTTATCGGCTATAAGGCAAAAGGTGAGAATATTGCAGCAGAATCTACGAATATCATTTTTGATAAAAGCAATTTTTTACCTGTATATTCCAATGACATCGTCAATGCATCCGGTGAAATAGTTGTTGTAAGCCCGTTTGTTACCAAACGACGTACTTTACAGATGATACAAAATCTTAGAATTGCTATTAAAAATGGCGTAAAAGTAGTTGTAGTGACCAGACCACCTGAAGATTTTAAAGAAAAAGATTTGACTTCCTGGCAAATGACAATTGATTTGATAAAAAGTTCTGGAATAGCCATCGTCTTTAAATCTAATATTCATCAAAAGTTTGCTGTTATCGACCAAAAGGTTTCCTGGTACGGGAGCATCAACCTGCTAAGTTATGGCAGTGCCGAGGAAAGTATCATGCGACTCGAAAGCTCAAATATCGCCAATGAGTTAATCAGGAATATTCATTAATCTGGTAAAATGGCCTCCTCTTCACAATCAGTAAGCAGATAATATATTAGCTATAATGGTATATTTTTATTATATTTGGCTATTATTTTAGCTATTTAGAAATGTATTCATTAGAATTAACTCCAATAGAAGTAAGTAAAGGTATAGCTCAAAGACATAAGTTGTTGAGAAAAAAACTTCATTTAACACAAGAAGAAATGGCTGAGCGCTCAGGTGTCTCGTTAGGTAGTTTAAAGCGTTTTGAGAATAGTGGAAAAATTTCGCTGGAAGCGCTTCTTAAGCTTGCTCATTTAATGGATCGCCTTAAAGATTTTGACACGGTCTTTCAAGCCAACGATAACCTTAATAAGATTGAACAGCTGTTCACCAACAAATAGGAATTATGGAAACCGTAAATAAATTGTTTGTTTCGCTTCACATTGAAGGACAGGCATATGAAGTTGGCGAGTTAATAATCTCTGAGCGAAAAATATATTTCCGGTATAGTTCAGATTTCATTTTATCGGGATTGAACCTGTCACCCATTAAGCTTCCCTTCAATACAGAAATTAATTCATGTCAAAAAGAACCTTTTGATGGACTTTATGGAGTGTTTAACGATTCGCTTCCTGATGGCTGGGGGCGCTTGCTGGTTGATAGAACTTTGAGTTCGAAAGGGATTAATATTTCCACAATTACTCCACTCGACCGATTGGCCTTTGTTGGTTCGGCAGGAATGGGGGCACTAATTTACAAGCCAGAGTTTGTAAATGGCACTGAACTTTCATCCAATATTGAATTGGATGCTATCGCCAATGAAATGACCCGGGTTTTACAAGGAACCACTTCTGACATAATCGAAGAGCTGTTTATACTTGGAGGCTCTTCTGGTGGTGCCAGGCCCAAAATATTTGTTGCATACAATCCCGATACCGAGGAAATAATTCATGGGAAGGAAGAACTTCCAAGTGGTTTTGAAAACTGGATAATTAAATTTCCATCCTCTACTGATAATCCTGAGATTGCCAAAATTGAATACGCATATCATAAAATGGCATTAAAAGCCGGCGTTGAGATGAGTATTTGTAAGCTCTTTAAGGGAAAATCAGGCAGATTATACTTTGGCACAAAAAGATTTGACAGAATCGGTAAAAACAGGTTGCATGTCCACACTGCTTCCGGATTAATGCACGACAATTTTAGAGCAAGTGCAATGGATTATGGTCATCTGATGGATTGTGCTTTTCGACTGGAGAAACATGTAAATGCGTATCGGAAAGTATTACGTTTAGCGGCTTTTAATGTTTTTAGCCATAATCGCGACGATCACAGCAAAAACTTTTCTTTTTTAATGAACGCAAAAGGAGAATGGCAATTCGCACCTGCATACGACCTTACATTCTCATATTCGTCATACGGGTTTCACAGCACTATGGTGGCAGGCGAGAGTCAAAAGCCTGGCATAGAACACCTTTTAAAATTAGCCAATTATTTTGGGTTAAAAGATGGAAAAGTAATAATTGATGAAGTTAGGAGTGCGGTTTCTGATTGGAGCAATATTGCAAAAGAATATGATATCAGTTCGGAAATAGTAAGGAATATTCAGTCATATTTAAATAGGGCCTATGTTTAAAAAAAGAGATGCTCTTCCCATAGGGACTATTTAAAAGATGACTCGCGATACGATAATATGTAATGCCAAACAATTATTAAAATCCCGCATTGTGATCTATTTTAATCAAAAGAATTCCTCGAGGTTCTACCTCGGGGTAAAGAGCGGAAAAGTATGAAAAACGGCAGGTTTTTCATAAAAAATATAGATTCCGCTTAATACCTCGATGGCTCTGCCTCGTGGTAGTTTATTGAAATGAGGATAAATAAGCAGGTTGCTGATTTACGCCATTGGCAATTTAAATTTCATCGTGACTTCACCGGTTTCTTTATTCACTTCAATGGTTTGGTTTTCCATGCCGATTTCTTTTCCCGTGGCCATTTTAAACAGGCCAGACAGGAATTGCATCCCACTGTTCATAACGGTTTCCAGTTCTTTGGCCTGAACGTTATGTTTCGATCCGTTACTGCCGGTTGATGGTTCTGTCTGCTCCTCCTGTTTTTCCGAATCGTCGCCTGACAAATCGAGCTCATCAACCGGTACTATTTCAGTTCCGGTTTCTGGAATCATTTCTTCCTGAAGCTCTTCTGAAACCAACGCTTTTTCCCGTTCTTGTCTTTCGGTTTTATTGATAAATTCTTCCAACTGATCAATAAACTGGGACCGGCCTTTGGAACTGAAATCAACAAAGTTGGTGCGTGCATCATCACCCAACACCCCGTCGAACAGGCTCTGTTTTACCAGAAGGCCTGAAGCGATCTGTTGTTCTATTGAATCCCGGGTGATGAAATTGAAGATGGTGAGATTATTGCTTTTCTGTCCAATCCGGTCGATACGACCGATGCGCTGGTTTTTTTTGGCCGGATTCCATGGAAGTTCGAAGTTGATCAGGGTGTCGGCCACTTGTAAGTTGAGGCCCGATCCACCTGCTTCTGTGGATAAAAACACTTTATATTGTGGATTTGACTCAAATTTACGGATGAGTTCGCCACGCAATGGGACAGGTATCTTTCCATTCAGTTCCACAAACCCGATGTTATTTTCACGTAGTAGTTTTCCAATCAGTTTGTGCACCTTCACCCATTCAGAGAAGATAATGATCTTCGTATTTTTATTTGGCACATCAAGTTCGTTAAGCAAAATATGTTTTAGCTCTTCCAGCTTAGGCGATTCGTTGGTTTCTTCATCAATCAGATACGTGGAATCACAAACCATCCGCATATTTGCGAGGAGCAGTTGCATCCGTTTCAGGTCGTAAGGAGTGAGGATCTTTTTTCGGATGATCTGTGCCAATCCTTTTGCGTATGAAGCGTGGTAGTCAGCCTGTAATGGTGAAAGCTCAACCGGAATGTTGATCTGGCGGAGGTTGGGTAACTGGTCAATCACTTTTCTCTTTTCACGTCTGATCAGAACGGTTTCCAACCGTTTATTCAGTTTCTGCAGATTATAATAGCCGTTTATTTTGTTGTACTTATCCGGATCAAAAAGACAATGCTGGTAAGAGAATTCCCACAAGGGGCCAAAAAACTGGGGATCAAGGATGCTCATGATGGAAAAGATATCGATCAGCTTATTCTCTATGGGCGTGCCTGTAATAGCCAATGTATGTCTAACATTAATCCGTTTTAATGAGGAAGCTGTTTTGGTTTCATAGTTTTTGGCCCGTTGGACTTCATCCAGGATGAGGAAATCCATGTTGGCTTTATTTATCGCAACCTGGTCGCGCAATACCGTTTCATAGTTAACAATGAAAAAGTAATATTCGCTCTCTTTGTACTGCTGCTCTCGTTCATCCGGCATACCTTGGATAATCACTGCTTTTTGGTCCGAAAATTTTTCTACTTCCTGTTTCCATTGTTCTTTCAATGAAGCAGGACAAACCACCAATGTTTTTGTAAATCCAAAGATCTCCTTTTTTAACACGGCGGTACTGATTGCCTGGATCGTTTTTCCAAGCCCCATTTCGTCGGCAATAATCGCTGTTTTTCGGAAAAGGGCAAACCGTATGCCTTCCTTTTGGTAATCGTACAAATCGGCTTTTATCCTGCTGAAATCGGGAGAGTATGTTTGCTGAAGGTCTTCGAGTGCTTCTTTTTCAAAGGCCGCTTCAATTTTTTCTGTAACCTCCGGACGGATGCAAAAATGAGGATTCTGAAGGGCTTCATCCATAAAATTCAGCAGTTCTGTAATCTTATCGTCTTCAATAAAGGTTGAATTTTTAAAATAACGCGAGATTAACAGTTGCTCTTCAACCGGCATTTGATCCGGGTAATACCAGCTTATTTTATAATCGTTCAACGGATCGCAATAGATCTCTATGAACGGAAAAGTCTTACTCAACGAGTTGAAACGTTTTTTGTCTTCTTTTAATGCATTGAAAGCAAATAGGATGTGTTTGGTGGTTCCCAGCTTGTTCAGGCGTGAGTCCATGCTGTCGCTGTAACCTGTCTCATTTTTAAAATCGCGTAAAAAGATTTTATACCTGACTCCCCGTTCATTGGTGAGAAGATGGTCGCCATAGATATTGTCAGCCCATTGGATTCGGTATTGCGCCTTTTCTGCTTTTTGTTTTCGTTCTTTCAACACCCGTTTGATCATTCCTTCACGAGTGTATTTTTTATGTTCCAATCGTTCTTTTGGATCCAGCAGATGCATCTCACTTTCAACCTGCAACAGGCTGGCATAGGCGTATTTATCCCATTCGGAATCATTGTTGCCGGATTTTGGCACAAGCGTTCCCGTTTCCTCGATATCTAAAGTAACTTCCACCACATTATTTTGGGATCCGTCACTGATGATGAGTTCAAATCGTGAAGCCGACTGAGATAGAATCTGGCATTGCCCGTTGTAAAAAATGATTTTACCAAGTGCCTGTTCCTGCTTATTAAGCTGATTGCTTAATTTTTGCTTTTGATTGAGAATGATTTTCTTAATATCCATTAATAATCTGTTATGGGTTAATGATTCTGCAGATTGAAAAAAGAATTGAAAATTATAATTTTTCCAAAGATAAAGCTATTTCTAAAAAAAAAGTGAAGCATTTTCTTAGCATTTTCTTAGCGTTTTTGTGCCATGTTTTTTGCTTCACTAATATTCAATGTGGCAGTAATAGATCCCGGCGAAATATAAACAATTCGTTGCGTATAAGATTTAATGTGCTTGGAATGTTGAAAAAAGGGCTGAAACAATCGGTTTCAGCCCTTTTAATAATCATTTTTAGTCGATTCCCAGAATGGTAAATTCTGTTCTCCGGTTCATCCGATGTTCCTCATCGGTGCATTCCACACCGTCGGCACAACGATTTATCAGTTGGTTTTCACCATAACCTTTAGCTGTGATTTTGCTTTGCGGAACTCCCTGGGAAATAATGTAGTTTACGGCAGATTCGGCACGCTTTTGACTAAGTTTTTCATTGTAGGCATTTGTTCCGCGACTATCGGTATGAGAACTCAGTTCAACACTTACCGATGGATTCTCCTTCATCAGTTTAACCAGCTTATCAAGCTCGATCTCCGATTCCGGGAGGATATCCCATTTGTCAAAGTCGTAGTAGATATTTTTCATAACGAACTTTTCCCCTACCACCAGTTTCGTAATGTCAATGACCTCTTTCAGGGTTCCAAATGGCTTGTTTTTGGTTGTGAAGGTGGTTGAATTTTCCATAAAGCCCTGCAGCGATGCTAATGCTGAATAGTCGGTGTTTTTGTCTAACTTTCGTTTAATGATCCCATCAGATCCGGAATAGTAGGTTTGGTTATCGCTGAAAACCACTTTGGCATTGGGAACTGCCTCTCTGGTTTTCCCATCGCGCACCAACAGTTCCATATCAAATTCACCTTCAGGTTCAAAGGTAACTTTATAGATATCATCATGGCCAAGGCCTCCGGATTTTTGTGACACGAAGTATCCCAGTTCATTATTGGAATGAATGGTTAATCCAAAGTCATCTGCGGTTGAGTTCAATTGGGAAAAATTTTGAGGCGTCCCTGAACCGGCTGCAGTTATCGGGGTATAAAAGATGTCTAATCCACCGTTCCCTCCGGGCAGGCCATTGGATGCAAAGAAGAGGAGGTTTCCTTTGTGCAGGTTGGGGAACATCTCATCTCCGGAAGTATTTATTTTGTCGCCCAGATTGATCATATTGCCCCATTGACCGTTTTTGCGGACAGACATATAGAGATCTGTTCCGCCCTTGCCTTTATCTGGGATATTGGAGGCAAAAATCAGTGTGTCTCCGGTTGGAGATATCGCCGGATGGCCAACCGAATAGTTGGGACTGTTGAATGGCAACTCGCCTGCAGTGATCCAGCTGCTGCCTGATTTTTTGAGGATAATAATCTTCAGAGGAATTCTGGCTTTTTGGAAAACCACATTTTTAATTTGTGGATTTTGATAATTACTCAGTGTTACAAATAACTCCCCGGTTCCCTTGCAATAAGAGACAGGACCGGCGTGGTATCCGGCGCTGATATCTTCCAGAATTACTTTTTTGGAGCCATTGATATTTCCTTTGCTGTCGATCGGAACAGAAAACAGATTGTAAAATGCTTTGGTTGCTTCACCTCCTTTTATGCGGCTAATTTCATCATTGGTATAGGCCGATAAGTAGAGCTCGTTTTCGACAAATTCCGGTCCGAAATCACTTTCAGAAGTGTTCACCTGGCTCTTTTCTACCTCTATTTTGACATTATCCGGAAAATTTTTGAGTGATTGTGCCATTAAAATGCAGGGTAGAAAAGTAAATATAACTAATAGTATTTTTTTCATTGTTCTGATCTTTTAAATTTCTAACTGTCAGATAATAATCATTTCATACGTTATTAGAAGTATCTTGGTGAAACAATTAACTGCTTCAGTGATCTCAATTCGTAAGATACCATGATTTCATGGGTTCCGTCATGATATCTCTGCAACTTTGTCGTTGAGTAATCAAAGGCATAACCTATTCGCAAGGAGTTGTCAAATATCCATTGAGCAACGATGCCCAAAGCATCTTTGGATCTGAACATCGCGCCAAGCCAGATCTTTTCCCGTATCAGGAAATTGGCGGTAAGATCCAGTTGAAGCGGAGCCCCGTACGTTGCTTTTGTCATAAAGGTGGGCTTAAACTTCAGGTTGCTGCCAAGATCAAAGACGGCCCCTCCTTCAAGGAAAAAGTGGCGCACGTCAGACTGGAGGGAGAAGTTATTGGGATTGTTTTCTACAATTTCCTGGTGAAGAATTTTCGGTATAGCGAAACCTACATAGTACCGTGGATTCTGTAGAAAGAGTCCAAACCCAAAATTGGGAACAAATTTATTTTCCAGATCTCCCTGAAAGAGGGGGTCACTTATTCCCGGCAGGAGAATCAATTCCGATAAATTGTTGGTGTAGTTGGTGAATCCGGCTTTAAGGCCTAAACGAAGGTCTGTTGTTTCGCTAAATTTTGCTTTATAAGCATAATCTCCCCAAAGGCCAAATTTTCTCTCCTTTCCCAGGTTGTCGCTAATGACGTTAAGACCTAACGAAACCCGGTCGTTTCTCAATGGAGACTGGAGAGAGAAGGTGTAGGTTGCGGGGGCACCGTCCCAGCCTACCCATTGGTGCCGGGCCAGTGCCATAAAACCCAATGATTTCCATGATCCTGCATACGCAGGGTTAATGGTTTGAGTATTGAAGAAGTACTGTGTGTACATCGGATCCTGTTGCGCGAATGATGCGTTGGCAATGATTACCAAAACCAGAATCCCTAACCCCTTTTTGATATTTAATTTGAATTTCATTGTTTTCTTTTTTTTCAGATTAAACATGTATTACCTGTTAAGGAAAACAAAGCCGGTAATCGGATCGCTTCCATCATTTTTATATAGGATGTAGAAGTAAGTTCCCGGAGGCAGCTTTTCATCTCCTACGGTCCATTTTTGGTTCGATCTGCCATCCCACCAGGCATCTATTGTACCCCAGCGGTCTTCATTTCCATAATTTTCCTGCTCATATAGCAGATTTCCCCAGCGGTTGTATATCTGAAGTTTTGCATCCGGATAGTTAACCTGCAGGCAGAGCATTTTGAAATGGTCGTTGATGCCATCATTGTTGGGTGAGAATCCTTCAGGTATAAACAGATCACAACCGTCCACCACAATCGTTACCCGGGCAACATCGCACAATCCGTCGCCATCACAGATCTGGTAGTCAAAATGATCAGT
>CAZILU010000128.1:6812-8895 GCA_964540165.1 uncultured Mariniphaga sp. | reverse complement strand
TGGCTCAGATAAAACGGGAGTACAAATGAAAACGGTTTCGTACTGATTCAACATAAACATCAATTTTAAATTAAACATTGTAAATTTCGAGGGCGCAAAATTAGAAATAAAATGATAGATTTCAAATGGTTTCACCATTTTTTATCTCAGTTGTTAATTATAACGGTATATTTCCATGTTTTTTCGGCGGATTTGACTTCCGTTTATTTCGGGTCATCTCCAGGGCATCGATGATTTTCTTTCGGGTATTCCGGGGCATGATAATCTCATCGATATACCCCAGGGATGCGGCGGTATAGGGGTTGGCGAATTTATCGCGATACTGTTCTACGGCCAGGGAGCGCTCTTCGGGCGACTGCTTATCTTTATAAAGGATATTGATAGCGCCTTCCGGGCCCATGACGGCGATTTCGGCGGTGGGGAACGCATAGTTTACATCGGCCCCTAAGTGTTTGCTCGACATGACGTCGTAGGCGCCTCCATAGGCTTTGCGGGTGATGAGTGTGATTTTTGGCACGGTGGCTTCGGCGAAGGCATAGAGCAGTTTGGCGCCGTGTTTGATGATTCCCCCGAACTCCTGAGCGGTGCCGGGTAGAAAGCCGGGTACATCGACGAAGGTGACCAGCGGCAGGTTGAAGGCATCGCAGAACCGCACGAAGCGGGCAGCTTTGGCCGATGCGTTGATGTCTAATACCCCTGCCAGGTGGGCCGGCTGATTGGCTACGATCCCTGCCGGCTGTCCCGCGAACCGTGCAAACCCGCAGATGATGTTGGGTGCGTGGTTGGGCTGAACCTCCAGGAAGTGGTGGTCATCGATCACGTTCTGAATCAGTTCATGCATGTCGTAAGGTTTGTTGGGATCGGCGGGCACCAGCGCCTGTAACAGCTCATCGGCGCGTTCGGCGGGATCGACGCAGCTCTTGGTTGGCGGGTCTTCCATGTTGTTGGCGGGGAGAAAGCTGATCAGCTCACGGATCATCATCAGCGTCTGCTCTTCATCGTTACCCGTGAAGTGGACAACGCCGCTGCGGGTGCTGTGTGTTTTGGCTCCTCCCAGCTCCTCTTTGGTGACATCCTCGTGGGTGACCGTTTTGATCACCTCCGGACCGGTGACGAACATGTGGCTCTTCTCGTTGACCATGAAGATAAAGTCGGTGAGGGCAGGGGAGTATACCGCCCCGCCGGCACAGGGGCCCAAAATGGCCGATATCTGCGGGATAACACCCGAGGCAGTGACGTTGTTGTAGAAGATGTCGGCATAGCCGGCCAGGCTCTCCACCCCCTCCTGGATGCGGGCACCGCCCGAATCGTTCAGACCGATCACCGGGGCACCATTCTGCATCGCCAGATGCTGGATCTTAACTATTTTGTTGGCATTGGTGCGGCTTAACGATCCCCCGAACACGGTGAAGTCCTGCGCAAAAACATAAACCAACCGGCCTTCGATCTTCCCGTAGCCGGTCACCACCCCGTCGCCGGGGATCTTGTTCTCCTCCATGCCAAAGTCGTGGCACTGATGGGTTACCAGCTTGTCGATCTCGGTAAAGGTTCCGGGATCAAGCAGCTGCAATACCCGCTCGCGGGCGGTCTTTCGTCCCGACAGGTGGAGTTTGGCTATTCGCTCTTCACCACCGCCCAGCTCGGCCTGACGGTGCATGGTGTTTAGTTTATCGTATTTTTCCTGTAGATTCATTTTGTTCGTTGTTCGTTGTTTGTTGTTCGTTGTTTGTTGTTTGTGGTTTGCGGGAGGGGAGACAAGGCATGCCTTGTCTTTACGAGATTTCGATTAATATCTGTTCTCCTTCGATGGTGTCGCCTTCGCGGACATAGATTTTTTTTACCACACCATCGGCGGGCGATTTATATTCGCTCTCCATCTTCATGGCAGAGACAACAATGGCGGTCTCGCCTTTACTGATGGGATCACCCTCTGCCTTCAGAATGCGAACCACTTTTCCCGGCATGGGGGAGATGATGGTGGTGCCATGATCACCCGCCCCACTATGGCCCCGGCTGCTGAGGTAGCGGCTTTCGGCATCGATTACCTCGACATCGTAGTAGTGATAACGGGTATAGGCGGTGT
>CAZILU010000128.1:0-6802 GCA_964540165.1 uncultured Mariniphaga sp. | reverse complement strand
GATGGAGAAGGTGCCATCGGCCGTGTGGAGAAGGTCGACGCGGTAGAGCTTTCCATCGACCTCTACCTCCAGGAGATTGCCATTTTGCCGTATCAGATGTACGTGGGCAGTGCGGTCGCCAATTTTTATCTCAAGTGCCATAAATTCCGTTTAGAAGTGGTTAATATAGGGTGTTTTTTTCCACCGGCTGTGCGCCGGGGCAAAGGCTTTGCTGTTCTCCTGCACGCGGTTGAGGCGCGAGATGTAGTCGATATAGGCTGCGATGATAACCATATCGATGTGGCTTGCGGGCGGATCCTCGCCCAGCAGCGATGCCTGGTTCTTTCCGATGAAGTGTGTGTCGTAATTGCCGCCGATAAAGTCGGGATGGTTCATGATCCGTTCCAGGAACCGGATGGAGGTCTTAACTCCCGTAATTTTGTACTCATAAAGTGCCCGGCGCATGCGGCCGATCGCCTCCTGGCGGTTCTCCCCCCAAACGATCAGCTTAGAGATGAGCGGATCGTAGTATATAGGAATATCATACCCTTCATATACGTATCCGTCGGTTCGTACGCCCAGTCCGAGCGGCTCGGTGATCTTGTATATCTTCCCCGGTGCCGGCATGAAGTTGTTGTCGGGATCTTCGGCATAGATGCGACACTCGATGGAGTGTCCCCGTTGTATCAGTCTCTTTTGTTCAATGGTGAGGGGCTTCCCTTCGGCGATGCGGATCTGCTGTTTTACCAGGTCGATGCCGGTGATCCGCTCGGTGATCGGGTGCTCTACCTGCAGGCGGGTGTTCATCTCCAGGAAGTAGAAATTCCCGTGTGCGTCGACCAGGAACTCGATGGTTCCGGCGCCGGTGTAGTTCACGGCATGGGCGGCTTCCACCGCAGCATGGCCCATCGCCTCCCGCAGCTCGGGGGTGAGCAGGGGCGAGGGGGTCTCCTCAATCATCTTCTGATGACGCCGCTGAATGGAACACTCCCGCTCAAAAAGGTGGATCACATTCCCATGTTGGTCACCCAGGATCTGAAACTCAATATGGTGGGGCGACTCTATGTATTTTTCGATGTAGACGGAATCATCGCCGAAAGCTGCCAGTGCCTCGGAACGGGCTGTTGCAATGGCGGAAATCAGATCCTCTTCCCGATGCACCAGCCGCATCCCTTTGCCGCCTCCTCCGGCCGAAGCTTTTACCATTACCGGAAGCGCCGCCTGCCGCACAAATGCCAGCACCTCCGCCTCATCGGTTATGTTGCCATCGGTGCCGGGCACTACGGGAATGCCCGCAGCAACCATCGCCGACCGCGCTTCGATCTTGTCACCCATGCGGGTGATCACCTCCGGCGAGGGGCCAATGAAAACGACTCCCTCTGCCGCGCAACGCCGGGCAAACGTTGCATTCTCCGATAGAAATCCATAGCCCGGATGAATGGCATCGGCTCCCGTGGTGCGGGCTGCTTCCATGATTTTATCGATGTTCAGATAGCTCTCTGAGGAGGGTGACCTGCCTATATAACAAGCTTCATCGGCATACCGCACATGCTGCGATGTGCGGTCAGCATCGGAAAAAACCGCTACCGTCGAAATATCCATCTCCCGGCAGGTGCGCATAATCCGGATCGCAATCTCACCACGATTGGCAATCAGTACCTTTTTTATATTTCCCATCTTTCATCATTTATCTTGCCTGATTAAAATCAGACAATACTTGTTAATAACCGATTTCTTAAAAAAATGTTTGTTCCAATGATGGATCGAAAATAGAATGAGTTTGTTCAGGATGAAAACAGAGGGTGTTAATAATTGTAAATTGAGCGGAAAAAAGAGGCTGACAGTCAGCTCTTATTTTGAAAGATGGAAGTAAAAGTTCGAAAATTACAACAAAAAGATATTTTTACCGTTATTAGGTTTTAAAGAGCTTGAGGTTTTAGTCCGTTCAGATCGGAGCAAATACCGGATTATTTTTATCAAGGCTGAAAAGAGGTTACGATAAGTCGCTAAAAACAATAATCGGGTTATCGCTGGCACCGATAACCCGATTGTACATAGCTTAGTTTAGTCAGACCTTTACTGACATATTGGCTTAACAGAGAAAAGGAATTTTGCGAAATAACATTTACTTAATGATTAATTAAGACTCTGCTAATATAGTACAATTTCAAATTGATTCTAAAAAAAATGAAATAAATATTAATAAGTGTTAATTGCTATGTACTTATCTCTTTAAATTTTAGTGTGTTAATTTAATCACTGAAATTCTGTCTATGTTGTAAAAAACATCTATTTTTTAAACGATTGAGTTAGTTTTTTTGGAATTTTTACCTGATAAAAGCTATCTACAATAAAAAATCGAATAAAAAAATTTTTTTTAACGAATATTTTTTTCAATCCAGCCGGAACGATCGGGTGGTTTTGGTGTTGTTATTTTTTTTGCCGGATTTTCGTTCAGCTCTTTCATGAGCAGTTCAACGGCTTTTTCGATGGAGGGATCGACACCGGTAGCTAACTGTTCGGGGCGGTCGACCACTTCGACATCGGGATATACGCCGATACCCTCGATGATCCACTGGCCGTTTTCATCGTAGATTCCGAATCGGGGTACAGACAAGCTTCCGCCATCGACCATTACGGCATTACCGGAGATACCGATCAGTCCGCCCCAGGTTCTTGTTCCGATCAATGTTCCCAGTCCCTTTTTCTTAAAGAAGTAGGGGAATGCATCGCCTCCGGAGGAGGAGTATCCATTGATCAGCATCGCTTTCGGGCCATCGTGTGCGATTCCCGGGGTCCGCATGGGGGTTAATCCGTTTCGCTGCCAGTAGCTGAGGGTTTGCCGTTCCAGTAGCGCCGTCATCACGTCGGGAATGAATCCGCCGCCATTGTAGCGGTCGTCGATGATCAGCGCCTCTTTGTTGTGATAGGCATACATACCCCGGAAGAGTTCGCGGTTGCCTTCGATGGCAGTGTTGGGTACGTGGATATATCCGATACGGCCGTTCGACAGTTGCTCCACCAGGGCACGCCGTTCGTTTACCCACTGCAGGTAGAGCAGTTCTGTTTCGCTGGCAATGGGCTCGATTACCGAAGTGCGGGGATTGCTGCCATCGGCATTGGCCGAAACGGTGATTTCGGTTCGTTTGCCGGCCAGGTTTTCCAGGTAGCGGTATGGATTCTCCGCTGCCGGTACCGGAATGCCGTTGACAGCGATCAGGAAGTCACCTTCATGCACGTCAACGCCGGGTGCGGTAAGGGGAGAGCGGCGCGCGGGATTCCAGTTCTCTCCGGGATAGATTTGTGCAATGCGGTAGCGGCCGGCTGTTGGGTCGGATTCGAGGCTGGCACCCAGGAGGCCGTTATCGATGCGCTCCACTTTTGGGAAGTCGCCCCAGTTGACATAGGCGTGGCCGGCGTTTGACTCGGAGACCATCTCGCTAAGGATGTAGTCGAGGTCAGCGCGATGACCTACCCATGGCAGCCAGTCGCGGTAGCTCTCTCTGACCGCTTCCCAGTCGATACCGTGCAGGTTATCTACATAGAAGTAATCGCGAAAGATGCGCCATCCGTCGTTGAAAATCTGTGCCCACTCCTTTTCAGGTTCGATTTTCATCGTTAGGTTATTGAGCTTCAGCTTTCCTTCGCCAGCTTTCACTCCCGGTTTGACCGAAGCAATGCCATAGTCATCGCCCGAACGATAGATCATCTTCTTTCCGTCGGCCGACACCCCTACCTGGCTGACCCTCTCCATCACCTCACTGCTCTTCTCCTCTTTGATGTCATACATCTCCAGCTTACCTCCGGCACTGTAAAGCAGTCCGCCATCGATAGCGATCAGGTTTTGATAGTTCCCCGGTGCCGGTGGCAGGGCGGTGATGCGGGCGGTAATCCCTTCGGTATCGATCTTCACCCATAGATCTTTCTTTTTATCCTTATCCTTCTTACCGTCATTCGATGCTCTCTTTTCACTCTTTTCATCGGATTTGGAAGCAGTTTCCGGCTTTTCCGAATCAGATTTCTGTACCGGCTCTACATCGTTCTTATCTTTTTTGAGCTGTGGTCCGTCGGCACGCAGGATCATCGCATAGATGCGGGTGGCCTGGTTGTATATATAATCGAATTCAAAGTTTGAAAACGACAGGTTAAAGTCGCGGTTAGAGAGGAAGAAGATGTAGTTGCCATCGTGGGAGAAGACCGGCTCGTAGTCGTTGAACGTGTCATCGGTGAGCTGTATGGCTCTCTCATCGGCAATGTTGTATACCCAGAGGGCCGACTGACCGTTGGCCGACTCTTTGGAGTAGGTGATCCAGCGGGAATCGGGAGAGAAGTTATAGTCGCGGATCTCTGATTCGGTGGCACGGTCGGCGATAACCTCTTTTTTAGTTGTGGTATCGAAGAGCTTCAGTTGAAGTGTCCGGTCGAAGTAGAGGATATAGCGGCTGTCGGGTGACCAGATGGTATGGTATTTCCAGGCAGCGGATCCGGTGGTGAGCTGAACGGGCAGGGCACCGGCGCTGTTTTCCAGCAGGTAGATCTCATACTCCCCGGTAGCATCGGAGTAGTAAGAGATGTACTTTCCGTCGGGTGACCAGGCGGGGTATATTTCGCGGACGCCCTGAGAGCGGGTGAGGTTGATCGTTGTGCCGTTTTCGGCCGGCACGGAGAAGATATCGCCGCGGGCATCGAAGAGGGCGCGTTGGCCGGTGGGAGAGAGGGCGAAGCTGTGGATCTGCTTCTGTACATTTTTCAGGGTGGGAACCCGGTGGGGACTGTCGAAACGGATGTTCACGGTGATCTTCTCCACCAGGCCTGTTTCGAGGTTCATCTTGTAGAGAAACCCATCGTTTTCGAACGCCAGTTGTCCGTTGCTCCCGGAGGGCCAAAGCACATCCATTTCGGAGAACTGTGTATGACGCGTGGTCTCCCTGGTTTTGGTATGGTAGCTGTAGATGTTCAGCTTCTGATCCCGGTCGGATGCAAAGAATATTTTATCGTTATACCACACCGGCCACTGGTCGGAACCGGTGAAGTTGGTGATCTGCTCCGATTGGTTCTTCTCCAGGTCGTAGATCCACAGGTCGGTGGCGCGGCCTCCCTGGTATCGTTTCCAGGTACGGAACTCGCGGTCGACCGGGGTGAAGCAGAGCATTTTCCCGTCGGGTGACAGGGTTGCCATACCGCCGTTTACCGGTGGCAGCGGCTTTTCCAGGCCGCCTTCGATGCTCACCAGGAAGTACTTGCCGTTGCGCTCGCCAAATTCTGTGCGATTACCACGAAAGAGTATCTGTTTACTGTCGGGAGTCCAGCCCAGCACCACATGGTCGAATCCCCCGCGCGGAGGCATCAGTCCGATGGCGTTGTACCAGGTGAGCTGTCGTGGGGTACCCCCTTCAGCGGGGATGACAAAGATCTGGCGGTTGCCGCCATACTCACCCGAAAAGGCGATCCACTTCCCGTCGGGAGAGATCTTCGGAAAGAGCTCCATCCCTTCGTGGGAGGTTAGCCGGCGGGCATCGCCGCCACTGGCACCGACCGACCACAGGTCTCCGGCATAGACAAAGACGACCCGGTCGCCGTTGATATCGGGATAACGCATCAGGCGGGCATCGGTGCCGGCCATCGTGGTTGTCGCAGTCAACAGTGCAACCAACAGGGTGAAAAAACGTGTTCTCATGGTTATAATTTTATTTATTCTTTTAGTATGTAATCTTTCCATTTTGTAACCGGTTGTCCTGCTCTGTTTTGTCTGCTTAAGCCGGGTTATATAACCGACCCTGCCAGGTGTCACGCTCCTTCAGCCGTTTTTCTACCCGGGCAAAAAACTCAAAGTTTTTCAGTCCCCAGGCCGGAGCAATCAGCAGTCCGGGAGGTGCTTGGCTCACAAAGCGTTCCACGATAATTCCGGGATTGAGAAGCTCCAGGTAGTCAACCACCAGTTCCAGGTACTCCTCTGGTGTAAACAGATGAAACGTCTCCGGGTTTAACCGGTAGTCTCTTTCCATCACTGTTCCTTTGTGGATTTGCAGTTGGTGGAGCTTCAGGTTGTTGACCGGCAGGCGGGAGATCACCCGTGCCTGCTCCAGCCAGTCGCTGCGCTCCTCGCCGGGGATTCCCAGGATGAGGTGCGCACCGTTGAGGATGCCGCGCCGGGCGGTTTGCTCTATAGCCCACACCGACTCATTGAAGGTATGCCCGCGGTTGAGGCTTTCGAGCGACCGGTCGAGGTGCGACTCCAGGCCATACTCGACCATTACATAGAAGCTCCGACTCAGCTCCGCCAGGTAGTCGAGGAGGGGCTCATCAACGGCATCGGGCCGCGTGGAGATCACCAGTCCGACCACCCCGGGCTGTCGCAGTGCCTCTTCATATAAGGATTTCAGCTCGTTCAGCGGCGCCCAGGTATTGGTATATGCCTGAAAATAGGCGAGGTATTGCATCGATTTGTATTTCCGGGCAAAAAACTCAATGCCACGGGCAATCTGATCGGCAACCGGCTCTTTCAGATGACAGTAGTTGGGATTGAACGTTTGGTTGTTGCAATAGGTGCATCCGCCGCGTCCTTTGGTGCCGTCGCGGTTTGGACAGGTAAATCCGGCATCGATCGATATCTTCTGCACCCGGTTTGGAAACCGCTGCCGGAAGTGGGTCGGGAAGTCGTTGTACCGGCCGTTATGACCCCAATGATAGGATCGTTTCATTTGAATAAAAGTTAAAAGGTAAAAGTTAAAAGGTAAAAGGTAGTTTTCATTCGTTTGTGTCAAAATACGTCATGGTCGTTTCATCAGTTTTAAACGGTTGGTAAAATAAATGAAAACTTTAG
>CAZILU010000127.1:0-8941 GCA_964540165.1 uncultured Mariniphaga sp. | reverse complement strand
AGAATATATAAAGATGAAAGAGGAAAAGCGAATACTCATTGTTGATGATGAAAAGGATCTTTGTGAGATCCTGCAATTCAATCTGGATAGCGAAGGGTTTAAAACAGACATCGCCCATTCGGGAGAAGAGGCGCTGGATAAACCCCTCAAAGAGTTCGATCTTATTTTGCTCGATGTGATGATGCGGGACCTGTCGGGATTTAAAACGGCCCATATCATCCGGAAAGAGCGAAAACTGGATATTCCGATCTTCTTTCTGACAGCCAAAAACGAGGAGAATGATATCCTGACAGGATTCAACCTGGGAGCCGACGACTACATCTCCAAGCCCTTTTCAATCAAAGAGGTGATAGCCCGCATCAAAGCCATTTTGAAACGTGGCTATCGGCCGTCAGAAGAACCGGCGTCAACCGCTTACGATACGCTTCTGGTGAATGAGTCGAGAAAAGAGGTATCGGTCGATGGCCAGGCGGTCAACCTGACCCGGAAAGAGTATGAAATATTGATCCTGTTGATGAAGAACCGGGATCTATACATCAGTCGCGATGAGATTTTAAAACGCATCTGGCAGGATGATGTCATTGTTACCGAACGCAATGTGGATGTGAACATTGCCCGTTTGCGAAAAAAAATAGGATCTTATGGAGCCAATATCAAGGGAAAAACAGGATATGGTTACTGCTTTAAAAACGGATAAAAAACAGATCCGCCACTCCATGCGAAACTCGTTCAGGGGAGAGATCTTTTTCTATTTCATCGTTGTATTCATCCTCTTTTCGGTCGCTATTTTCACGTTTCAATACCAGCGGGAGAAGCGGTACCGCGTAGCCCGGCTGGAGATTATCCTCGATAACATCACCGAAATAACGCACCGCTACATTGAGCTTAACGAGCTGATCAGAACGAATGAGACCGAACGGATCGGTGAGTTGCAACAGATCCTTCCGCAGACCGGCATCCGGATCACGCTCATCGACACCACCGGCATAGTCCTCTACGACAGCACGGTGAGGCAAGCCGAACAGATGGAGAACCATCGCTTAAGGCCTGAAATCGTAAAAGCCCGGCAACATCAAAAAGGCGCTAATATCAGGACTTCCGAAACCACCCGGGAGGACTACTACTACTATGCCAAAAAGTACCCGGACTACTTTATCCGGACAGCGATCATCTACAATGTTCAAATTCAGGACTTTCTGAAAGCTGAAAAGATCTTCATCTTTTTTATCCTGTCGCTTTTCTTCCTCATCGGCCTCCTCCTCTATCTGGTTACCGGTAAACTTTCGGAAGCCATTACAAAATTAAAAGATTTCTCACTCCGGGCAGGCAAGAACGAGCAGATCGAACCCGGCACTACCTTCCCCGACAATGAACTCGGTGTTATCGGCAGAGAGATCATTCGCATCTATAACAACCTGAAGAAGGCCAAAGATGAGCTGTCGAACGAAAAGGAGAAGCTGTTTAATCACCTGAATGCCCTCAACGAAGGAATTGCCTTTTTCTCCCGGGAGAAGAGCAAGACCCTTTCAAACCGGCAGTTTATCCAGTACGTCAATATTTTATCTCACAAGCCAATACAGAATGAGGAGCAGATTTTCGAAATGGAGGCATTTAAACCGCTGAAAAAGTTTCTGAAAAAAAGTCTGAAATCAGCCACCGCCTCATCCCTGCCCCAGTTAACCTATACCCTTTCTGCCGCTGAAAAATATTTCAAGGTACAGAGCATTGTATTCCCCGACCGGAGCTTTGAGGTGATGCTAACCGACATCACACGCCTGGAGAAGAGAAGGTTGATGAAGCAACAACTGACATCCAACATCGCCCATGAGCTAAAAACCCCCCTGGCATCGATCAAAGGATATCTGGAAACGCTGATTGATAACCGAACGATGCCTGAAGATAAACAGATCTACTTTCTGAACAAGACCTACCTTCAGTCGGACCGGCTGACGGAGCTTATCAACGATGTATCACTGCTCACCAACATTGAAGATTCCGGCGAACTCTTCAGCATGAAACCGGTTGATATTAAGCGGATCATCGATGATGTATATGAGAATTTTGAGCACCGGATCCGGGAAAAGAGGATCCGGTTCCACTGTGCAGTGGCCCCGGGCACGATCATAACAGGCAATGAATCGTTGCTCTACTCCATCTTCCAGAATTTTATAGAGAACTCCATCAATTATGGTGGAGAGGGGATTGCGATAACCATCAGCAACGACCGGGAGGATGACCGGTATCAGTACTTTACATACGCCGACACCGGCACCGGCATACCAGAGGAACATCTTCCCCGGATCTTCGAACGTTTTTACCGCGTTGACCACGGCCGTTCGCGAGAGATGGGCGGTACGGGACTGGGGCTCTCCATCGTCAGGAATGCCATCCAGCTGCACAAAGGGGATATATCGGGAAGAAACCGGTCTGGCGGAGGGATTGAGTTCCTCTTCTTCCTGTCAAAAAAGTAACGCCATCAAAACGAGTGACTGACGCCCAGGCTGAAACTTCTCCCGGGGCTCAGGCGACTATAGACCTGCTTTTGGGCCTGGTACGAATGGTAATAGCTCTCCGACCGGGCGTTCAATAAATTCGATATTTTCAAATCGACCGATGTCTTTCGGTTCTGCCCCAGCTTTTTATTCAGACTGAAATTCAGGCTGTGAAACGGTTCCGTATAGATATCGGGAAAGAGCCCGGCGCCCACGATCGTCAGGGTAGAACCCTTTACGTTATAAAAAAGCCCCGTTTCGATGCCTGCCTCCGATGGGCTGTAGGTAATTCCCGCATTGATTACGAAGGGTGACTGGCCAGCCATCTGCCGTTTATCATCAACATATTCACCTCGCTTTTGGTAGGCCACCCGTGAGTTATACTCCATGGCGGTCATATCAATCTGCGACTCCACCAGGGTAATGTTCCCGCTCAGATTGACATTTTGCCAGCCTGGGGCGATAAAATTCAGATCCTTACGAAATTCAATCTCAGCGCCGAACAACCGGCCATCGCCAACATTCCTCGGCTGATATTCGGTGCTTGTCTGCTGTTCCGGAATGCGCACCAATTCGATGGGATTATCGAAACGTTTAAAAAACGTACTGACCGAAACTAACTGTCCGCTCTTCATAAAGAGCTCCCAGCGCAGATCCAGATTTTGAATCCGGGTTTCGGATAATTTCCCGTCCCATCCCGGATAGGTAAAGAGCGTTCCGTTAAAGATGCGGTTCGAAATGGGATCAAGGATCTGGGCAAACGAAAGCTCCTTGAAGGAGGGGCGGGCAATCGTCTTTGAGTATGAAACGCGAAGGTTCTGCTCTTCCGACAGGGCATAAATGAGGGTCACCGACGGGAAAAGGTCAAAAGCGTCTAAAACCTTTTGATTATCGAGGTTTCGTCCGTTTTCCGTATCGCCGCTGGCATAGCGCTGATCCCTCCCGGTGTGTCTTTGCACAAAGTTTTCGGCCCGTAGTCCGACGATGGTTTTCAGCTTAGGCCATGGAAAAAACTCATTGGAGAGGTAAATCCCTGTATTGTTTACATTTGAATGGTACGCATTAGGGTTGGGAAATGAGTTTCCCGACTGGTAATAGATGCTGTTGGGCCGGTTGGGATATATATTATCCGGATGGAGGACCATTCCCGGATCGGGATCGGTCCACGACTGGCCGCCAAAGAACTGCATATCAAAAAAGAGGATCTCATAATCGCGCGCTTTCCAGGTGTGGCTAAGTCCAAATTTCAGTGATGCATCCCGCTCCATCCATTGATATTTTTTGTTCACATCCAGTTTGGCTGAAATATTTTGCTCTTTCAGATATCTCCAGATGCGTGCCGGATTTCCTCCGGCGCCGGCCATAAAGCTGCTTCGGTCGCCCACATGGGTAAAGGCTGTCTTCCGCATGTCGGGATCTTCGGAAGTAGAAAGTGTGGGCGAAAGACGCCAGTCGATCTCCCAACCCGAATCATCGATCCGGTGCGTTCCATTCAGAAGCGCATTGCTGACCGACCGCTGGTTATACTCCAGGTTGTGGGAGGTAGCAAAATAGCCCGACTGTCCTACGGCTTCTCCGTTGTTATCGATCGAAAAAATTCCGGCCCGGTTCTCCCCGTTCTGCAGCCGCATAGCCATCAACCTGATTTTTGACAACCGTGTTTTCAGAGCCACACCCCCTAACAAGCCAATCAACACCTTCTCCTCTCCCAGGGCACCGTTTTGAATGGTCGCATAACGCATTTCATACCGGTCCGGATCTATATACCGCTGATACTCACCGTACGCCACATCGTCATACAAATTAAAATCCGTTCGGTACGAGAGCGAAAAGATATATCCCAGCGTTGGGTTTCTGTTGCTGCCGGTTAAAAGATCAACCTGGTTTCCCAGCGAGAAACTAACGCTGTAGTCGACCGGACTGGTCTGATGACTGGCTGCTAACTGCGGACTAAAACTGCGGATAAAATCAACCGTCTCCTGTTGCGAGGCTCCGCTGATGGGGGTCGGGATATTGGGTTGACGGGCACGATCGGGCAGCGCCCGTGTTCCATCGTCGAATCCCAGAAAATCGGTTGAACCGCCCGGATAGGAGAGGAAGCCTGAGTTAAGGTGCATATCCGGATTATAGGCGGTGCTGACCGACAGGTTAACGATCTTCTCCTCCGGAAAATCTTTGGTAACCACGTTCATCATACCACCGGTAAAATCAGCGGGCATATCGGCCGTAAAATTTTTACTCACCAGCATGTTGTCGATCAGGTTCGTGGGGAATATATCCATCTGAAGGCTGTTCCGGTCGGGATCAAGACCCGGAATATCCATACCATTCAGGGTGGTTTTTGAATAGCGGTCCCCTAATCCGCGCACGTAAACGTATTTTCCCTCCTCCACCGTCACTCCCGTAACCCGCTTCGCCGCTTCCACGGCGGTATGATCGCCGATCAGCTTCATCCGGGAGGCTGAAATTCCATCCATGATAACCGCGCTCTGTTTTTTGATGGTATTAAGTGCCGCTTCGGTGGTCCTGATCACTTCAGCCGTAACAACAACTTCGTCAATCTCAAGGGTGCTCTCGTTCAACCGCAGGTTATCGAGCAGCGTCACCTCACCAGCCTGAACCTGAATACCCGGCACTTTCAGCGTCTGATAGGAGATATAGGAGATCTGAAGTTCATAATCCCCGGGAGCCAGGTCAAGGGTAAACTGCCCGTCTAAATCGGTTGCCGCACCGGTTAAGGTGCCCGATACCACTACCGTAACACCAACCAGGGATTCTCCTGTTTTATGGTCGAAAACCGTACCTCGTATTTTTCCTTGCTGAGCGTGGGAAAAAATGGAAATGAACATAAATAAGACAACGAATAAACTCTTCATACCTTTTCAAAATGGTTACCTGAATGAAACGAATAAACAGACCTGCAAAAAAGTCTTGCAAGCCTGTTTTTAACTGTCAGACTCTGTTGTGTCAATTAAAACATTAAATTTCTGCCAATCGGCCGGCTTTGAAAGCCCAGGTCCAGCCAAATGCCGAAACATTGGCACCAACGGTTGGACTGCTGACTGCCGTTACTCCGGCAGGAACGGCGCCATTCACATAGTTAGCCAGGGTTGCTGAAGGCACGTTCAACTGAATGCCTTCAAACGTTACAGCACCGGCATTGTGCACCACCCGGTTTATTTTCTGGCCCTCATTGATGGCGGTAAAGTAGATGTTCTTCAACTGAACCATGGAGTTATCATCGGTATTGATCAGGTCCGACGATGTTCTGCCTAAGGAGGCATCGTTGGCAATCACGGTTCCGTTTTGAATGATGTGCCCTGCTTTCAGGGATCCTTCCGGTCCGTCCAGCTCAACGTTGTGATCACCGGGAGCAATAATGATAAAATTATCGAGGGTGCCGGCCCACGACTGGTCGGTATCGATCGCATCGTCATTCACATTCCATACCAATGCGTTCTTTACGTTGACCGTTCCGCCAAACCACTCGATACCATCATCCTGGTTAGCCACCACCTCAATATTCTCAATGACCGTACCCGATCCAACGCCCCCCAGGGTGAGTCCGTTGATCTCATTACCGGCACCAATATTTGAACCACCATGGCGAATGGAGATGTATTTCAGAACTCCCGAGTTATCGTCGGGCATATTACCGCCATACAGTCCGTTCTGATCGGAAGTGGGAATTCCCTCGATCTGCACCTCGCTCACATCACCCGATTCATTGGATGCAGAGACCGGTGCTTTGCCCAGGATGAGCAAGCCACCCCATAGTCCGTCAATATCCGGATCGAGGTTTGGACTGCCAAAGTTGCCGGCGGCCACATCTTCCGGAGTTATCTCATCGGCGACCGAGGTAAAGATGATCGGAGCAGTGGCAGTTCCTTCAGCCATGATCTGCCCGCCACGGGCAATCAGCAACGCCGTGGCATTAGCGCCCGTGCCGGCTTCACCTTTTATAATGGTGCCGGCTTCTATGGTTAACGTAACGCCGCTAACCACGGTGATCCTTCCACCCAAAATATAGACTTTATCGGAAGCCCAGGTAGTATTTTGAGTTATATTCGTTGCCACCCGCACTTGGTGCTCAGACGGATCGATGACGATATCATCGATTGGATCTTCGTTATCACAAGCGGTGAAAAACAACCCTAAAACAAGCGCCAGACTGAATAAAAATTTAAATTTCTTCATGATGTAACTATTAATGATTTTTACTGCGGCAAATGTATGGCCCACTTATTACAAAAGGATTACACACCGGTTAATTAAAAATTACGTTCAGCCATTCGTTGACCAGACAAATTAACAGCGCATATTCAGAAATTCAAACGCCTGAATGCGTGGTATATTAACAAAATTTGAGATGACATCATCAAATGCCCACGACCCTGTGAAACATAATAAATTAATTTTTGATTAAACCAATGAATTTCATCAAAAGCAGTGATGGTTTTTTCTAATTTCGCCGTTTTTAAATTTGATTGAATGAACAGAATATTATTAATTTCAGGTATGCTATTCGCGCTCCTGACCGGAGTCCGGGCACAGGAGATCAGGGAGACTGACGGCCTTTTCTATCGGGACGGATCGCTCTATTCGGGCATTTACACCACCCGTTTCGAAAGCGGAGAGCCCAAAATGGAGGTATCTGTCAGAAAAGGAGTGAAGCATGGAAAAATCAGGATCTATAATGAAGCCGGGCAGATACAGGAGATCAGGTCTTATCGAAAGAACCGCATGCACGGGCGGTGGGCGGTATATAACCAGAGAGGCATTAAGGTGTCGGAGGCCCGATATCGAAACGGGGAGAAACACGGAAAGTGGTTTATCTGGAATGACGACGGAAGATTGCTCTATGAGCTCCGGTATAAACGGGGAGAGAAATCGGGTACCTGGCGCAGCTACGACTCATCGGGAAAGATCATCAATCAACGAAAATATTGAATGTAATCAAAATGTAATGGTTGTTTAACCGGCGTTTAACCGCACCGATCTACCTTTACACCCGAAAGAATTAGAAAAAATGGATATAAATATAAATCAGATGAAGAATTTAATGATTGGCTTTTTATCGTTGATGCTGACGTTATCGGTTGCAGCAAATGAGAAGGAGGCAACATCCGGTGCAAAAGGAAAATCGGAGGCCGCAGTAGCCTTATCGGGAACCATTTGTGACTTAAAATCGGGCGAGTTATTAGCCGGTGTTGAAGTTCAGATTGATGGCACGAACATCAAAACGTACACCGATTTTGACGGAAAATTTACCTTCGACAAAATGGCGCCCGGAGCGTACAAACTGGTAGCCAACTACATCTCCTACAAACAAAAGGTATTAACGGTTGATACCGGAGCTGCGAATGAGCCGGTAGAGATCAAACTGGTAAATCCCTAACATTCATTTCCCGGTAATTACAAGGGAAAAACCGCTGTTTTTAACAATTCCATCCAATTTCAGAATCTGTCCGGTTGAAGAGCGCTTCAATTCAGGACAGATTTTTTTATGGACCAACCGGTAGTTCCGTCTCTTGGCTCCGTGGGCCCGACAGATCGAGGCGAAATTTACCGGGTGTTACCCCTTCAATCTCTTTAAAAGCCCGGATAAAGGTTCCCACCGATCCAAAGCCCGATTTTTCAGCCACATGGTTCAGTGAGAAATTTTTCGTCTGATCGCCTGCCATGATCTCCTTAGCCTCCTCCACACGGTACCGGTTTACAAAATCGCTGAAAGAGCATTGAAAATCGGTGTTGATCAGGGCGGAGACATAGGAACGGTTCGTCCCAAGCATCGACGCCACCTGGGTAATCTTTAACTCCGGCTGCCGGTAGATCTTTTGGATCGTAAAGAGCTGAACCATCCGTACCTTCAGCAGATCACTGTTTACCCGCCGGCTGTCATCATCTCTGCTTCTGTTCTCATCGCGTTCCAGATCGACCACCGTATGGTTCTGTAAATGCCCCAGGTAACCGATAAAAAAGAGCAGCACACTAAAGACAAAAGAGGGGATCAGCAGAAGCACCAAAGACTCAAAGAAGAAATGCCTTCCGATGAAATTGGAAATAACACTCATCAGGGAGGTGACGACAAAGGAGTAGAGGAGCCAGTTTACCCAGCGGATGGTTTTGCTCTCCAGATTGGAGTAGAAATTGGCAATCCGGCTGTTATAGCGGAGCACCAATTGGCGGCCCCTGATCAGAAACCAGACGACCTGAATGGCAAAAACAATGCGGCTCAAAACATAAATCCACTGCTGTAACTTCACCAGAAGCGTGGCCGGGGTGATAACACCGGTTTTCAACAGGAACCCGCCAACGTATGCCAGTCGCTCTTCGGGAGCCATCAACTGATAGATGATAAACGACACTATCGCTAAAATGGTGGCGGGAATCAACAGGCGCAGGTTACGCCAACGGAATGAGGCCTCTACCGACAAGAGCTTAATATA
>CAZILU010000126.1:0-8954 GCA_964540165.1 uncultured Mariniphaga sp. | reverse complement strand
TAAAGTTATGGTTTCAGGAAGGTTGAACGGAGCAGAAATGGCCCGTTCTGAAATGTATAAAGATGGCCGTACGCCGCTTCATACCCTGAGAGCCGATATCGATTATGCCCTCGGAGAAGCATTGACCAAAACCGGACTGGTTGGTGTAAAGGTCTGGATATGCAAAGGAATGATTTACGGAAACCGCGATCTCTCTCCAAATATTGGCCAGAAACAGGCACGTCCTGGTAAAGGTGTACCTGGAGGAAACCGCAGAGGTAGACGGAAATAGTGGTTAACACTCAGAATTTATAAAGGATGTTACAGCCAAAAAAAGTAAAATTCAGAAGAGTACAAAAAGGCCGGATGAAAGGCAACTCCCAACGCGGGAACCAGCTTGCTTTCGGCTCATTTGGAATAAAAACGTTGGAAGAAGCGTGGATCACCGGTCGTCAGATTGAGGCAGCCAGGGTTGCAGTAACACGCCACATGCAACGTCAGGGACAGATTTGGATCCGTATTTTTCCCGATAAACCCATCACTAAAAAACCGGCTGAGGTTCGTATGGGTAAGGGAAAAGGTGCTCCGGAAGCTTTCGTCGCTCCGGTTACCCCGGGCCGTATCATTATTGAAGCCGATGGCGTGCCATTTAGCCTGGCTAAAGAGGCACTTCGGTTAGCTGCTCAAAAACTGCCTGTGCCTACCAAGTTTGTGGTTAGACGTGATTTTGTTGAAGAATAATAGGTGAATAGATTATGAAAACATCGGAAATTGTAGAGCTGACGACCAAAGAGATCGTCGAAAGAATCCAGGTGGAAAAGGAAGGTTTGGTTCGCCTACGGTTAAATCATGCCGTATCTCCTCTTGACAACCCAATGAAACTTAAGGTGGCTAAGAGGAATATTGCACGATTGAAAACCATTCTTCATCAACGGGAATTAAATGATAAACAGAAGTAATTCAGCGATGGAAGAGAATAAAGATAGAAATCTCAGAAAAGAGCGCGTTGGTGTGGTGGTCAGTAATAAGATGGAAAAAACCATCGTGGTTGCTGTGAAGCGAAAAGTGAAACACCCGATCTATGGGAAATTCGTGAATAAAACAACGAAGTTCTATGCCCATGACGATAATAATGACTGCAACATTGGCGACGTGGTTCGGATTATGGAGACCCGCCCGCTAAGTAAAAACAAATGTTGGAGATTAGTTGAAATAACTGAAAGAGCGAAGTAATCATGATACAACAAGAGACAAGATGTTCGGTTGCCGATAACAGCGGTGCTAAAGAGGTGCTCTGTATCCGCGTATTGGGAGGTACCCGTAAACGCTATGCAACACTGGGTGATACCGTGGTGGTTTCTGTGAAAAGTGCCATCCCCGGCAGTGATGTGAAAAAAGGGATCGTTTCCAAGGCAATTGTTGTTCGCACCCGTAAGGAAGTACGCAGGGCCGATGGTTCTTATATCCGCTTCGACGACAATGCAGTTGTGTTGCTTAACAACGCCGGCGAGATGCGTGGTACACGTATCTTTGGCCCGGTTGCCCGTGAATTGAGGGATAAGAATATGAAGATTATCTCCCTTGCACCAGAAGTACTGTAAATAAAAAAGCTCAAAAATGCAGAAAAAGTTACACATAAAAAAAGGTGACACTGTGGTGGTGATTACCGGCAATTATCGCGGAAAGAAAGGCCGCGTGCTGGAGATTGTCAGAAAAACCGACAGAGCCATTGTAGAGGGTGTGAACCTGGTGAAAAAACATACCAAACCCAATGCGAAAAATCCGCAGGGTGGTATCATTGACCAGGAGGCGCCCATTCATATTTCCAATCTGATGCTGGTAGATCCTAAAACAGGGGAACGTACCCGCGTCGGCCGGAGAATGGATGAAGTTAAAGGTAAATTAGTTCGTTATTCCAAAAAATCAGGGGAGGAGATTAAGTAATGGCATACGTACCAGCGCTAAAAAAGAAGTACCAGGAAGAGGTTATACCTGCCTTGAAGAGTGAGTTTAATTACTCATCTGTGATGCAGGTTCCTAAATTGGAAAAGATCGTTCTCAATCAGGGCGTGGGAGCTGCCATTGCCGATAAAAAAATTATTGAGGTAGCCACGCAGGAGATGACACTTATCTCGGGGCAAAAGGCCGTGCAAACGGTGTCTAAAAAGGATATCTCTAATTTTAAGTTGAGAAGAAAAATGCCGATCGGTGTGCGTGTTACACTGCGTCGCGACCGTATGTATGAATTTTTAGACCGTCTGATTTCAACCGCACTGCCGCGTATCCGCGACTTTCGTGGTATCGAAAGTAAAATGGATGGTGGTGGAAATTATACCATGGGCGTTACCGAACAGATCGTTTTTCCTGAAATCGTACTCGATAAAGTGAGTAAAATTAATGGTATGAACATTACCTTTGTTACCACTGCCAGGACAGACGAAGAGGGATTTGCCCTGTTGAAACATTTAGGTTTACCATTTAAAAACGTAAAAAAGAACTAAGCTATGGCCAAGGAATCAATGAAAGCCCGCGAAGTGAAAAGGGCAAAACTGGTGGAAAAATACGCCGAAAAAAGGGCCAGGCTGAAAGCCGAAGGAGACTGGGAAGGGTTGCAGAAACTGCCAAAAAACTCTTCCAAAGTGCGAATGCATAACCGTTGCAAACTCACCGGAAGACCTAAAGGCTATATGCGCCAATTCGGAATCAGCAGGATAAATTTCCGGGAAATGGCTTCGTCTGGTTTAATCCCAGGAGAAAAAAGGCTAGTTGGTAATTGTAAAAGATTTGAATAATGAGTAAGATATCAGATCCAATAGCAGATTATCTGACAAGGGTGCGCAATGCCATCCTTGCGAAACACCGGGTGGTGGATATCCCTGCTTCAAACATTAAAAAAGAGATAACCAAAATTCTGAAAGATAAGGGTTATATCTTAAACTATAAGTTTGAGGAAGAGGAGAATTACCAGGGGAATATAAAAATTGCCCTGAAGTATCACCCGCAAACGAAAGTATCTGCAATTAAAGGTTTAAAAAGAATCAGTAAACCAGGGTTACGGCAATATTGTAATAATGAAGATATTCCGCGCGTTCTCAATGGTTTGGGAGTTGCAATTATTTCTACCTCGAAAGGAGTGATTACCGACAAAGAAGCCCGCGAAATGAATGTGGGCGGGGAAGTATTATGTTACGTCTATTAAAGAAAGGAACAGATCATGTCAAGAATAGGTAAATTACCAATCACATTACCCTCGGGTGTAGAACTCACCATTAGCAAAGACAATTTGGTTACGGCCAAAGGGCCTTTGGGTGAGTTGTATCAGAAAGTAACACCTGAGATTGAAATCGAAGTCAAAGATAACCAGGTAACGCTGGTCCGCCCCGATGAATCCAAACGGATGAAGTCGCTGCACGGTCTCTACCGTTCTCTTTTGAATAATATGGTTACCGGAGTTTCGAAGGGCTTCGAATTAAAACTGGAACTGGTGGGCGTGGGCTATCGGGCAGAAGTTCTGCCGCACAACGTTCTCGACCTGGTTTTGGGTTTTTCGCATCACACGTATATCCAGCTTCCTCCCGAGGTAAAGGTGGAAGCCTTATCCGATAAGCGCAGTAATCCAACGATTACCCTGAAATGCAACGATAAACAGCTGATCGGTCAGGTCGCTGCTAAAATCCGCTCTTTCAGAAAACCGGAACCATATAAAGGTAAAGGTATTAAATTCGTGGGTGAAGTATTGAGACGTAAGGCCGGTAAAGCCGCTGCTAAATAATTTTGAAAAATCAGGTATTATGGCATTAACAAAAACAGAAAGACGAATCAGGATAAAATACCGTGTACGCAAAATTGTGACCGGTACCGCCGAACGTCCGCGGTTAAGCGTTTTCAGGAGCAATAAACAGATTTATGCTCAATTGATTGACGATACAACGGCTACAACCCTGGCTGCCGCAGCATCGACCGAAAAGGAGGTGGCTGCCGGTGAAGGCAATAAATCTGAAAAAGCCGCTATGGTAGGGAAACTTATCGCTCAAAAGGCCCTGGCTGCCGGTATTGATCAGGTGGTATTCGACAGGAACGGTTACCTGTACCATGGGAGAGTGAAACAATTGGCTGATGCGGCCCGTGAGGGTGGCCTTAAATTTTGAAAGGATCTCCGGTTTGCGGGAGTGATTTCATCGAATACCATAAAGGGTTAAATATTTAATGAGTTGAAATAATTATGGCAACAATAAGTAAAAAAGTTAAAACGAGCGACCTGGAATTAAAAGACAGGCTCGTGGCTATTAACCGTGTGACCAAAGTAACCAAAGGCGGGCGCACCTTCAGCTTTTCGGCCATTGTTGTGGTCGGAAACGAAGATGGCATTGTTGGATGGGGTCTTGGAAAAGCCAGTGAGGTAACTACGGCTATCGCTAAAGGAGTAGAGGCTGCCAAGAAAAATCTGGTGAAAGTGCCGGTTCTTCATGGAACCATTCCCCATGTTCAAACCGCCCGTTTCGGAGGCGCCAGCGTACTGTTGAAACCTGCCACTCCGGGAACCGGAGTCGTGGCCGGAGGCGCTATGCGTGCCGTTCTCGAAAGTGTGGGAATTACCGATATCCTGGCTAAATCCAAAGGATCATCTAACCCGCATAACCTTGTGAAGGCAACGATGGAAGCGCTCCTTGAACTGAGAGACGCCCGCACCGTCGCCGAACACCGGGGTGTTTCATTGGAAAAAGTTTTTAAAGGTTAACACAGAAGGTATGGCTAAGATAAAAATTACACAGGTAAAAAGCAGCATCGGTTCAACGAAAAGGCAGAAAGCAACACTCGAAGCATTGGGGCTGAAGAAGCTGAATCAGACCGTGGAACACGAAGCTACCCCGCAGGTGGTTGGCATGGCCCGGAAAGTGGGACATTTAGTTAATGTAGAAGAAGTATAACAATATTTCAAAGAAAATTATGGATTTAAGTACATTGAAACCTGCATCAGGTTCTACAAAAAGGTCTAAGCGCATTGGACGCGGCCAGGGATCCGGGTATGGTGGCACATCTACCCGCGGGCATAAAGGCCAGAAATCTAGATCGGGATACTCCAAAAAAATCGGTTTCGAAGGTGGACAGATGCCCTTGCAGCGCGTAGTTCCAAAATCGGGCTTTAAAAATATGAACCGTATTGAATTTAAGGCGGTTAACCTCGATGTCCTGCAGCTCGTAGCGGAAAAATTAAACCGATCAACGATTGACGTGGCAGCTCTGGTTGAAGCCGGTATTGCATCCAAAAAGGAGAAAATTAAAATTTTGGGTGGTGGTACCTTAGATAAAAAGCTCGATGTTAAAGCACATGCTTTTTCAAAAAGCGCCAAAGAAACGATCGAAAAACTGGATGGAACAACCGAAATACTATAGACTGTAATGAAACGATTTATAGAAACCCTAAAGAATATTTACAAGATTGAAGATTTGAGAATTCGAATCGGAACTACCCTGTTTTTTGTTTTAATCTACAGGTTGGGTTCGTTCGTGTCTCTCCCGGGTGTCGATCCCGCTCAACTCGAAAACCTGAAGAGCCAAACCTCCGACGGATTGCTTGGGCTGATCGATATGTTTTCGGGAGGTGCCTTTTCTCAGGCTTCGATCTTTGCTTTAGGTATTATGCCGTATATCTCGGCTTCCATTGTAATCCAATTGCTTGGAATTGCAGTTCCCTATTTCCAGAGGTTGCAGAAAGAGGGAAGACGAAAAATCAATCAGATTACCCGGTACCTTACCGTGATAATCCTGGTTTTTCAGTCTCCGGCATATTTGACTAACCTGCTATACCAGCTGCCCGAATCGGCTTTTGCCCTGAAGGGCGCCATGTTTACCGTCTCGTCAGTGATTATTCTGACGGCAGGATCCATGTTCGTGATGTGGCTGGGTGAACGTATTACCGATAAAGGTATTGGTAACGGAATCTCACTCATTATTATGATTGGTATTATCGCAAGACTACCCCAGTCGGTTGTCCAGGAATTTGCTTCCCGAATCAACCAGCAGGGTGGCGGACTTGTGATGTTTCTCATCGAGTTTGTTATTCTCTTTCTGGTATTTATGGCGTCGATTCTGCTGGTTCAGGGAACCCGCAGAATTCCGGTCCAGTATGCCAAGCGAATTGTGGGTAATAAACAGTATGGCGGTGTGCGTCAGTACATCCCATTAAAGGTAAACGCCGCGGGTGTGATGCCGATCATCTTTGCTCAGGCAATTATGATGGTACCCATCACCATCGTTGGCGTAGCAAACTCTGAAAACCTGAGTGGTGTTGCGGCTGCATTATCTAACATCACCGGTTTCTGGTATAATTTTGTGCAGTTTGTGCTGGTTGTAGCCTTTACCTATTTCTATACGGCTATTACCATCAATCCGACACAAATGGCGGAAGATATGAAAAAGAACGGGGGATTTATTCCCGGCGTTAAACCGGGTAAGAAAACCGTTGAGTTCTTAGATACTATCATGTCTAGAATTACACTCCCGGGTTCTATTTTTTTAGGGCTGATTACCATTTTGCCGGCATTTGCCATGCTGATGGGAATTAACCAGTCGTTCGCCTATTTCTACGGCGGTACATCGTTGCTCATCCTTGTAGGGGTTGTGCTCGATACACTGCAGCAAATTGAAAGTCACCTGCTGATGAGGCATTACGATGGTCTGACCAAATCGGGCCGGATTAAAGGCCGGGCCGGCGGTGGAATTTAAGATTGAAATGGCTTTTTATCGTTACCGGAGATGCGATGAATGATTGCTTTGTGAAATCCTTCTGCTATCTTTGCCGTTGAAACGGAAATAGGAGAAGAAAACAGAGTGTATAAACAAACGTTGAAAATTTAGAATCATGTAATATTTTATGGCAAAACAGTCTTCAATTGAACAAGATGGCACAATTATAGAAGCATTGTCGAATGCAATGTTCCGTGTTGAACTCGAAAACGGGCATGTTATTACGGCTCATGTTTCGGGAAAAATGCGCATGCACTACATAAAAATATTGCCCGGTGATAAAGTTAAAGTGGAGATGTCTCCTTACGACCTGACAAAAGGCCGGATCACGTTCAGATATAAAAATTAAAATTCCTTAGAAAACGAACAATATTAATGAGATGAAACGAGCATGACGGATTTTGACTCAAACGAGAAAAATTAAATCTGATGCGAGTTCCATCGGGCCGGGAAAATGAAATGAAACCGGTAGAAATATTTGTTGAGAAGATTTACAGAAACTAAAAATTTAATTAGATGAAAATCCGAGTTTCAGTTAAAAAACGCAGTGCGGACTGTAAGATTGTCCGCAGAAAAGGGCGTTTGTATGTGATTAATAAAAAGAACCCGAAGTTCAAGCAACGTCAGGGATAACCATTAATCTGAAAAATAAATTTTTATGGCACGTATTGTAGGTGTTGATATTCCTAATAATAAACGAGGTGAGATTGCTCTTACCTATATTTATGGTATTGGCCGCAGCCGGGCAAATACCATCCTGAAAGAAGCCGGCGTTGACCCCGATCAGAAGGTACAGGACTGGAATGATGATCAGTTTGGTGCAATCAGAAAAATTATTGGCGACAATTTTAAGGTCGAAGGAGAGCTTCGTTCCGAAGTGCAGTTGAATATTAAAAGGCTTATGGATATCGGTTGCTATCGTGGTATCCGCCACCGTATTGGTTTGCCAACCCGCGGACAGAGTACAAAAAATAATGCACGTACACGGAAAGGTAAACGTAAAACCGTTGCAAACAAAAAGATGGCGACTAAATAAGATCGATGAGTTATGGCAAAAAAGACAAGTACAAGTAAGAAACGAGTTGTGGTGGTTGAGGCCAATGGAATGGCCCACGTGCACTCATCTTTCAACAACATTATTGTTTCGTTGACTAACATGAACGGCGAGGTGATCTCTTGGTCATCGGCCGGAAAAAAGGGATTCCGCGGTTCAAAAAAGAATACACCCTATGCTGCACAGGTAGCATCGGAAGAGTGTGCAAAAACTGCTTATGATCTTGGTTTGCGAAAAGTGAAGGTGTTTGTAAAAGGCCCGGGCAATGGACGCGAATCTGCGATCAGGGCCCTTGCCACGGTTGGATTGCAGGTGACTGAAATTGTTGACGTTACTCCGCTGCCTCACAACGGTTGCAGGCCTCCCAAAAGACGTCGTGTTTAATTTTTAAAGTAGAAGTTAATGGCTAGATACAGAGGACCAAAATCAAAAATTGCCCGGAAATTCGGTGAACCTATCTTCGGCCCCGATAAAGTGTTCGAACATAAGAATTATCCTCCGGGAATGCACGGTATGGCTGCCCGCAGAAAAAAGGTTTCAGAATACGGGCTTCAGCTGAAAGAGAAACAAAAGGCAAAATATACCTATGGCGTGCTCGAAAAACAGTTTCGTAACCTGTTCGAAAAAGCAAACTCGTCAAAAGGTATTACCGGTGAAGTACTGTTGCAGTTACTTGAGTCACGGCTCGATAACGTAGTGTACCGACTGGGGATTGCCAAAACACGGGACGCTGCCCGTCAGTTTGTGACCCACAAACACATCGTTGTTAATGGTAAAGTTGTAAACGTTCCATCTTACCTGGTTAAACCCGGTGACCTTATTGGGGTGAGGGAGAGATCAAAAGCAATGGAAGAGATTACGACGGCTCTGCACTCACGCCGCAGCACACGGTACGAATGGTTAGAATGGGATAACCAGGAGATGGCCGGGAAGTTCCTGAATGTGCCCGAACGTGATGAAATTCCCGAAAACATCAAAGAACAACTGATCGTAGAGTTGTATTCAAAATAATATTTTACTAAGGTTATTATGGCAATATTAGCATTCCAAAAACCCGAAAAGGTGATCATGATTGAGTCCGATGATAAATTCGGAAAATTCGAATTTCGTCCATTGGAACCAGGGTACGGTATTACCATTGGTAATGCAATGCGCCGAATCCTGTTATCATCAT
>CAZILU010000125.1:1063-8977 GCA_964540165.1 uncultured Mariniphaga sp. | reverse complement strand
TGACCATGGTAACCTCAATGGCTTCGGCTTTTACCCAACGAAAGGTGAAGAAGAATCTGGCAATGACCGGCGAGATCACCCTGCGGGGTAAGGTGCTGCCGGTGGGCGGGATCAAAGAGAAGATCCTGGCTGCCAAACGCGCGGGAATTACCGAAATTATCCTGTCGGCAGAGAACCGTAAAAATTTAGAGGAGATCAAAGAGGAGTACCTCAAAGGATTGACTTTCCATTTTGTGGATACCATCATGGATACATTAAATGTGGCCCTGATGAAAACAAAGGTGGATCAACCGCTCGATCTGACAACCTGATCGATCCGTTTACAGATGCTTTTCGTGCCATAGAAACGCCTGCATAACTGCGTTTTCCAACCTTTTCATCTCCGGATTGTTATAATTCACGAAATCGTGCTTTTTTGCGCCGGCTGCCTGTAACGATACCAGCTGTTAGTGCGAGGAGGTTTTGCCGACAGGCAAAAAGAAACTTTTTTGCAGAAAAGATCACGATTGTGAACCATATAAATAATTGTTATGAAGAGGATAGGAAAATTTTTGTTGGGAGTACTTACCGGTGTTGCCGGATTGATCTTTCTGATGGCCATCGTATTGCCCAAACAGCTTTTTATTGAGATGGAGAGTACAAAGGGATTTAATGAGACTGTAGAAGCGATTGTTGAGTCGGCAGAAGCGCACGACTGGACCATCTCTCACATCTATGACCTGCAAGCCTCCCTGCGCAAGAAGAGCTACGAAGTGGCCCCGGTTCATGTTTTTTCGCTCTGCAGTCCCGATTACGCGATTAATATTTTAGGTATTGATGAGAATCGCGCAATATCGGCGATTATGCCGTGCCGCATCTCCGTATTTGAAAAGGAGGGGCGTACGTTCATTTCGTTGATGAATGCCCGGTTGATGGCCCGTTTCCTGCCCGAAAGGGCCCGGAAGGCCCTCATTGGTGCTGAGCGTGAGAACCTCAAAATTCTGGAGCCGGTTATAAAGTAACCAACGGAATTGCCAACCCGCGGGTAATCCAAAGCGCAAACCGTTTATCCGTTTATTTTGAGACCCTGAAAAAAAAGGGAAAAGAATGTTGCGTAAGGATTCATAATCTTAAATAATGGCACCTTTTTTGTTCTGATGAGACTCATGTTTTGGCCATGATAATAGAATTTTTGCTGCATAGAAAACGGCAGATAGTTTCGTTTGGTTGAGATGGAAGTGAAAAGAGCAGAAACAGAGAAAACAGAAAGTCATGAATTTGAGAGCAGAAAAGGGAGGAGAGTTGGTTGAAGGAAGACGTCCGGTATGGAATATTAACGTAGGAATTTTTGATCCCGGTTTCATCCGCAGTCGCATTCTTCCGATAGAATCGAAATATTGGAAAATTCAGGTTGTGTTGAATTAGTTTGCCGGGTAACGAAAATTTCACGGTTGCATTGATATTCGTTCTGGTAAGTTCCCCATGTTTGTGAATTGACAGAACAGGAAGCCGCCGGCGGGCATCACTGACCCGCCGGCGGCTTTTTATTAATACTGATCCCAGCTTTTGATGGGCAGATCAGTCAGATCGTATTTACATATTGCATAGATGAATGCACTGGCTACCCGCGAGTTGGTAATTAGCGGGATATTAAAGTCGATGGCATTACGCCTGATTTTATATCCGTTTTTCAGCTCCCGTTTGGTATAGTTCTTCGGGATATTGATTACCAGATCGATCTTTTTTTCCCGGATATAGTCGATCATATTGGGTTGCCGGTCCTCCTCATCGGGCCAGTGCAGCAGGGTGTTCTGCACGCCGTTTTCGTGGAGGAAGCGGTGGGTTCCTTCGCTGGCGTAGAGGATAAATCCCTTTGCCTGCATCTGACGGGCGCTCTGCAATAGCTCTACCTTAGAGCGAGAGGGGCCGGAGGAGATCAGTACGCTTTTCACCGGCAGTTTATAGCCCACAGACAGCATGGCTTTCAGGATCGTTTCGTAGTAGTTCTCCCCGATGCATCCCACTTCGCCGGTCGATGCCATATCGACACCCAGCACCGGATCGGCATTCAAAAGCCTTGCGAACGAGAACTGGGGCGCTTTCACTCCCACATAATCCAGTTCGAAGAGCGACTTATCCGGTTTATCAACGGGCACACCCAGCATCACCTTGGTGGCAATCTCGATCAGGTTGAGTTTCATTACTTTTGATACAAAGGGGAAGCTTCGTGAGGCCCGCAGGTTGCACTCAATCACTTTGATGTCGTTATCCTTTGCCAGGAACTGCATGTTAAACGGACCGGTGATTTCCAGTCCTTTGGCGATCTGCCGGGCGATTTTTTTAACTCGCCGGATTGTCTCTACGTAAAGTTTCTGTGGGGGGAACACGATGGTTGCATCGCCTGAGTGGACGCCGGCGAACTCCACATGTTCTGAGATGGCATAGGCGATCACCTCCCCGTCGCGGGCTACGGCATCGATCTCAATCTCTTTCGCCTCTTCGATGAATTCGGTGACCACCACCGGGTACTCTTTGGATACGTTGGCTGCCATTTCGAGGAAGTGTTCCAGTTGGTCGGGATTGGAGACTACGTTCATGGCTGCACCGGAGAGGACGTAGGAGGGGCGGATCAGTACCGGATATCCCACCTGGCCGATGAATTTATAGATCTCTTCGAAGGTGGAGAGGCGTGCCCAGCGGGGCTGGTCGACCTTCAGCTCGTCGAGCAGGGAGGAGAATTTCTCACGGTCTTCGGCGTTATCGATCTTCACCGGTGAGGTTCCCAGTATGGGCACGTTCTGTCCGTGCAGTTTCATTGCCAGGTTGTTGGGAATTTGTCCCCCCATGGAGAGGATCACTCCCAGGGGATTCTCCAGTTCAATGATATCCATCACCCGCTCGAAGGAGAGCTCATCGAAGTAGAGGCGGTCGCATGTGTCATAGTCGGTGCTGACGGTCTCGGGATTGTAGTTGATCATCACCGAGCGGTAGTTCTCTTTTTTGATCGCATTAATCGCATTAACACTGCACCAGTCGAACTCTACCGAGCTGCCGATACGGTAGGCGCCCGATCCAAGCACGATTACCGAGCGGTGATCGCCCAGGTAGGTGACATCGTTCTCGCTGCCGTTATAAGTGAGGTAGAGGTAGTTCGTGAGGGCAGGGTACTCCCCGGCCAGCGTGTCGATTTGCTTTACTACCGGCCGTATATTCCGGCTCTTCCGGTATGTCCGTACCTTCAGAAGATCGGTCATCACATCCTCATTGCGACTGCTGAGTACCAGCCGGGAGATCTGGAAGTCGGAGAACCCGGCCTGTTTGGCTAAGCGCAGCAAGGAGTCCGGGATATCCTCCAGTTGCCCCCGTCTCTCGAGTTCCAGTTTTATATTCTGTATGTTTTTCAGACGGTGAAGGAACCACCGGTCAATTTTCGTTGCTTCGTAGATTGTATCGATCGAATAGCCTAAGTTAAAGGCTTCGGCGATGGCGAAGATGCGTCGGTCGGTCGGGTTGGTCAGCTCCTGGTCGATATCTTCGATGGTGAGCTCCTCCTTATTTCCAACGAATCCGTGCATTCCCAGTCCCACCATTCGGATTCCTTTCTGGATGGCCTCTTCGAAGGTACGTCCGATGGCCATGATCTCGCCCACACTTTTCATAGAGCTGCCCAGGTTTTTGGATACCCCGATGAACTTATTGAGATCCCAGCGGGGGATCTTTACCACGCAGTAGTCGAGGGCCGGTTCAAAGGCGGCGGTAGTCACTTTGGTCACTGAGTTTTTCAGCTGGTGCAGTCCGTAGCCCAATCCAAGCTTCGCGGCCACGAAGGCCAGCGGATAGCCGGTAGCTTTGGATGCCAGCGCCGATGAGCGGGATAGTCGGGCGTTTACCTCGATTACCCGGTAGTCTTCCGAGAAGGGATCGAGGGCGAACTGTACATTGCATTCGCCAACAACGCCGATGCGGCGGATGATCTTAATCGATATCGCCCGCAACTTATGGTACTCGGCATTGGAGAGTGTTTGGGAGGGAGCCACCACGATGCTCTCGCCCGTATGGATGCCAAGCGGGTCGAAATTTTCCATGTTACAAACGGTGATGCAGTTGTCGAACCGGTCGCGCACCACTTCGTACTCAATCTCTTTCCACCCTTTGATCGACTCCTCTACCAGGATCTGCCCCGAGTAGGAGAAGGCTTTCGAGGCGAGGCTCTCCAGCTCCTCCTCGTTTTCACAGAACCCGCTGCCCAGTCCCCCCAGCGTATAAGCGGCGCGGATGATGATGGGAAATCCAATTTTTTTGGCAGCCTCCTTTGCTTCATTCATCGTTTTGGCAGCGATGCTTTGCGGTGTCAGCACACCGATCTCGCCCAGGATCTGACGGAAGATATCGCGGTCTTCGGTGTCGATGATCGATTGCACCGGCGTACCCACTACCTCTACGTTGTATTTTTCAAGTACGCCCGATTCGTAAAGAGCCACTCCGCAGTTGAGAGCGGTTTGGCCTCCAAAGGCCAGCAGGATCCCCTGCGGCTTCTCCTTTTTGATCACCTCCTCCACGAAGAAAGGGGTCACCGGCAGAAAGTAGATCTTATCGGCAATCTCTTCAGAGGTTTGGATGGTGGCGATGTTCGGATTGATCAGCACTGTCTCTACGCCCTCCTCTTTCAGGGCTTTCAGCGCCTGAGAGCCCGAATAGTCGAACTCACCCGCTTCGCCGATTTTTAATGCTCCTGAGCCCAGAACAATCGCTTTTTTTATCTTTTTGTTTATCATGTCAACGGTTGATTTGCGAAAATTAAATTTTTTCCTCTTTATATCTTTTTACTTTTTCAATAAACTCATCAAAGAGGAACTCTGTGTCGGTCGGTCCGCTCGATGCTTCGGGATGAAACTGAGTTGAGAAAAACGGTTTCGTTTTGTGCCTGATCCCTTCGTTGGTATTGTCGTTTACGTTGGTGAAGAGTGGCTCCCAGTCGGATGGCAGTGTTTCATCGGCTACCGCATAGCCATGGTTTTGGGAGGTGATGAAGCAGCGGTCGGTACCCTGCAGCAGCACCGGCTGGTTGTGGCTGCGGTGGCCGTATTTCAACTTGTAGGTCGATGCTCCGGCAGCACGCGCCAGCAACTGGTTGCCTAAACAGATGCCCATGATCGGCTTATCCTGGCCTGTCGCCTTTTGCAGGTGAGCCACTGTTTCGTTGCACATGGCCGGATCGCCCGGTCCGTTGGAGATAAATACCCCGTCGTACGCCTCTGTGCTGAAGTCGTAATTCCACGGAACACGGATCACCGTCACGCCCCGCTTCAGCAGGCATCGGATGATGTTGTTCTTCACCCCGCAGTCGACCAGTACGATGCGCGGACCACCCTCCCCGTAAACTTCGCGCCCGGCACAGCTAACCCGGGCTACCAGGTTCTCCTGGTTGGGATCGTAAAAGTCAACAGAGGCATCGTCAAACTCGATCTTTCCCAACATCGAACCTTTCTCACGTAAAATTTTTGTTAAGGCGCGTGTATCCACATCAAAAATACCTGGAATTTGAAACTCCTTCAGCCAGTCGGAAAGACTCTTGTCGGCATTCCAGTGGCTGAACTCATACGAGTAATCGGCGATTACCAGTCCGCTGACGTGCAGTTTATGCGATTCAAAATAACGGTGAATACCATTCTCTTTCTGCCGGGCAGGAACTCCGTAATTACCAATCATCGGATAGGTGGAGACCAGTATTTGCCCGGCATAGGAGGGATCGGTGAGGCTCTCGGGATATCCCGTCATGGCGGTGTAAAAGACTACCTCACCGGCTGCCGGTTTTTCACTGCCAAAAGATTTGCCGGTAAACAGGCTTCCATCTTCGAGGATAAGCCTGGCTTGTTTTACTTGTAACATCGATTTTTTGTATTAAAAAAAATGCGCTTGCCCCGCATGTGGTTCAAACGCATCTTTACGATTTCATTTTTATTATTCTTTTTCATCGCTCTGTGTCATATTGAGTTGAAACCTGTAACACACACTTCTTTATCCGGGCCGGAGACGCTGCTTCCCGACGAACCTCGCGAATGTTCAGAACCTCGCTGCATTCCGGAACAGGTCACTTTTTCTGATATTGACTGACGCTTGGATACTCCGGATGCTTCAGGGAATTCCTGCCCTCCGGTGCCAAAGAGAGCCCTCCGGCTTCCTGCCGTTGTCGTTGACAGTTGGCCTTTTGGTTTCAGGCAATCGCTATGCTGCAGGATATGGTACATTTCGGCTTTCAATCTTAAATATTGCGGCACAAAATTAAAATTAATTCTTGAAAAATGGATTGATTTAATTTTTTGTGTATAAATTTGCATCAAATTTGCATTTTTATGCATTTAATGTTAAATTTTTAATTGAGATGCGATGAAGAACCGGGTACAACGGCAGCGAGCGATTCGAAAGATCATAGCCAAGGGCAATGTTCATTCCCAGGAGGAGATACTGGATGCATTGAGGAGTCGGGGTTTTGAGTTAACCCAGGCAACGCTGTCGCGTGACCTGAAGTTTCTGCAGGTAGCGAAAGTGTCTCATCCGGTTGATGGTTATGTGTATGTGATGGCAGATGAACCGAAGGTTGAAGAGGCGCCTGTTATTACCAGGGAGAGTTATTTAGCCGAGGGGTTCAAGGGGCTTGATTTTTCGGGAAACCTGGCAGTGATGCGAACGTTGCCGGGGTATGCCAGCACCATTGCCGCCGTGATCGACAGTGCCCGGCAGTGGGAGATTTTGGGAACGGTCGCCGGCGATGATACGATTCTGATCATCAGGCGGGAGGGAACTACTTACAACGACCTGCGCAATGCACTGTCGGCCATTATTCCAAAACTAAAGAATAAGCTGTAGCGGTTATGCCTGCTAATGTACAGGTTCATTTGAATACCCTTAACAATTTTAATGAGATGAATATTAATCAGATGAAGGAGATAAAAAAGATAGATGTTTTGGTTGCTTCGGAGAAGCATGTTTCGTATGTTGATGAGATCAATGATGCCATTGATATCGCATCGAAACAGCGGGGCACCGGTATTGCCCGGCGGACCAATGAGTACCTTACTGCCAAGATGGTGGAGGGTAAGGCGATCATTGCATTGGACGGGGATACTTTTGCCGGATTTTGTTACATAGAGACTTGGGGAAACCGGGGTTATGTAGCTAATTCGGGTTTGATTGTTGTTCCCGAATACCGGGGTTTTGGATTGGCCAAGCAGATTAAAAATAAGGCATTTGAATTGTCAAGGAAAAAATTTCCCGAGGCAAAGCTGTTTGGATTGACCACCGGGCTGGCGGTTATGAAAATTAATCACGAGCTGGGGTACCGACCCGTCACCTTTTCGGAGCTCACCGACGATGATCAGTTCTGGAACGGCTGTAAGGGGTGTGTCAATTACGACATTTTGGAGCGGATGCACCGGACCAAGTGTCTGTGTACCGCCATGTTGTATGATCCTGCCTGGGAGAAAGCCCCAAAAAACGGAAACGGGATCCGGAAACGGAGCCTGCTGGAGGTGATGAAGATGCTTAAGCCTAAAAACGGATTTAAGATTCAAAAAGCGGAAATTATACAAAAATCAACCAGGGAGTGACGTTGATTCTCAGAATGAAACAGCTTGTCATGTTGAGGAGATCTCCGGTAAATGTGCATAGGAGAAAACGGAACCATTATGAATGTAGTGGGGAGATGGATTGTTCAGGCTGCTGTTTTAATACGATGAGGGCAACGGACTGCTTAATATAAATGAATGTATGAAGAAGAAATTGGTATTAGCTTTTAGCGGGGGATTGGATACCTCGTTTTGTGTGAAGTATTTAAAAGAGGAGAAAGGTTTTGAGGTTTATACAGCCATTGCAAATACGGGTGGTTTTTCCGTTGATGAGTTGAAAGCCATTGAACAGAAGGCCTACAGTTTAGGT
>CAZILU010000125.1:0-1053 GCA_964540165.1 uncultured Mariniphaga sp. | reverse complement strand
CTATTACGATCGGTGCATACGTTATATGGTGTATGGGAATGTATTGAGAAACAATACTTATCCTATTTCGGTGAGTTCGGAACGGGTTTTTCAGGCCATTGCGATTATCGACTACGCCAAAGAGATCGGTGCGGGCTATATCGCACACGGCAGCACCGGAGCGGGAAACGACCAGGTACGGTTCGACCTTACCTTTCAGGTGCTGGCGCCCGAAATTGAGATCATCACACCCATTCGCGACCTGATGCTGAGCCGCCAGGAGGAGATCGACTACCTTCGTAAGTATGGCGTAGAGGAGGATTATAAGAAGATGGAGTACTCGATCAATCAAGGCATCTGGGGTACCAGCGTTGGGGGTAAGGAGACGCTCACCTCCGATAAAGGGCTTCCTGAAACGGCCTATCCGAGTCAACTGGAGAGCGAAGGGGAGCAGATTGTTGCTTTGGGCTTTGAGCGGGGTGAGCTGAAGAGCATCGACGGGCACTCCTTTGCCAATGGCATAGAGACCATTCAGGCACTGGAGGATATCGCTTCGAAGTTTGCTATCGGGCGGGATATACACGTGGGAGATACCATTATTGGCATTAAGGGGCGTGTGGGATTTGAAGCGGCGGCCCCCCTGCTGATTATCAAAGCGCATCATTTGTTGGAGAAGCATACCCTTACCAAATGGCAACTTCACTGGAAAGAGCAGCTGGCCAACTGGTACGGTATGTTCCTACACGAAGCGATGTACCACGAGCCGGTAATGCGCAACATCGAGACCTTCCTGGAAGATACGCAGAAGAATGTAAGCGGAACGGTGTTTGTGAAGCTGAAGCCATATCGTTTTGAATTGCAGGGTGTTGATTCACAGCATGACCTGATGCGTTCCGGTTTTGGCGAGTACGGTGAAACGGTGAAGGGGTGGACTGCCGATGACGTAAAGGGATTTACCAGGATCCTGGCCAACCCGCTGAAGATATACTATAAGGTGAATAAAGGGTAAGAAAAAGGAAGGATGATAAGAATTGGAATTATCGGAGGAGCCGGATATACGGCCGGTGAGCTGCT
>CAZILU010000124.1:0-9037 GCA_964540165.1 uncultured Mariniphaga sp. | reverse complement strand
TTCCATCTTGCTGTGGCAATTATTTTTTTAATTTGCTGCGGAATTGCTGGTGAAAATGCAATAGAAATTTTTTTAACGGATATTTTTCATATTTTTGCGGAGATGTGGTTTCCTTAGGGATTAAAGGGAATCCGGTGCAATGCCGGAGCTGTACCCGCAGCTGTAATCCTTTCATGTTGGCGGCAACCACAGCCACTGTTCCGGTGAAACGGATCGGGAAGGCCGTCGCCAATCGGGGAGAGCCAGAAGACCTGCCATTTCAAAACAACAATATCGAAAGCTTTCGGGATGAAATCTGCCTGATATGATGATCATACATATATAGATGATCGGTTGGCAGGTTCCATGTTTTTCCGGCAGAGACCGGTGTATAAACATGAAAAGCTGGAGGTTCACACCTTTTTCCCTGTTTTTGGTATTGTAAAATGTATTGTTTAACAACAAAAAATTTTACAATGAAAAAGTTTTTATTTTTTGCAGGCCTTTGGGCAGCCATCAATGCTGTAAATGCCCAACCAGTGGCGACATTTGATGATGTGCTTTTGGAGTCCGAATCGTTTTATAATGGATCCGACGGGGCGGGAGGCTTCCAAAGTGGCGCATTCTGGTTTCCGAATGAGTATGTACCCGATTGGAGCTACTGGAGCGGATTTGCGGTTTCAAGCATGCGTGATACCCTTACCGCCGGGTATGGAAACCAGTACAGTGCCATTACCGGCAGGGGTGTAACGAATTCCGAAAATTACGCGGTCGTTTATATCCCTGGCGGGCAATCGATGGTTTTTGATACGGCTATGAACATCACCGGATTTGAGGTGACTAACTCAACGCTTGCCTATCTGATGATGCGCGATGGAGATCCCAATGGATTTTCGAAAAAGTTTGGCGGAACTCAGGGAACCGATCCTGATTTTCTAAAGCTGATGATCTGGGGGAGCCGTGTAGATGGCTCCCTGACCGATACGGTGGCGTTTTTCCTGGCCGATTACCGGTTTGATGATCCCGAACAGGATTACATCGTACGAGCGTGGAGATGGATTCATCTGGAAAACCTTGGACCGGTAACCCGGCTCCATTTTGCGATGGACGGTAGTGATAAGGGGGATTTCGGACTCAATACACCGGCCTATTTCTGTATGGATAATTTCACGGCATCAAATCTCACCACCAATCCTGTGGTGAACTCACCCGTGACCGAAACGTTGACGCTCTATCCGCAGCCCGTTACCGGCTCATTTCATGTGGAACTTTCGGCTCCGGCTGAAGAGCTGGTGATTACCGATCTTTTTGGTCGGATGATACACCGTGAACGGCCGGACGGAGCTTTTCACCTGACTGTTGACGCATTAGCCGGAGAGCCTTCAGGGGTCTATATGGTCAGGGTGAAAACCGCGAACAGCCGTGAATGCAGGCGGGTAATAAAACGATAGATGAAGCCGGATTATTCCGGTACATAGGAGCCGGATCATACTTATTTAACCTTAAAAAAAAGATGGAAAGGTATTTTGTTCTCTCCGGGAAAAAGTGTTAATTTGCAGGCGTAATAAATTAAAAGAGAATAATGGAAATTTCAAAACATTCGATCGTAACCCTGACGTATGATCTGTATTTAGAGGATGCTCAGGGAGAGCTTATTGAGCAGGCAACGGCTGAAAATCCCCTGGAATTTTTATACGGTTCGGGAGCTATGCTGCCAAAGTTTGAATCGGAGTTGTCCGGATTAAAACAGGGTGAGCCATTTACCATCCATCTTTCAAAAGGAGATGCTTATGGTGAAATTAATGAAGATGCTATTGTTGAGCTGCCTAAGCATGTATTCCTTATCGACGGAGTTTTTGATGAGGAGATGGTTGCTGTCGGGAAGTCGGTTCCCATGATGAGCAGCAATGGCGAGCGATTGAATGGCATAGTTCTGGATCTTAGCGATGATGCGGTAAAAATGGATTTTAACCATCCGTTAGCCGGTGAAGATCTATACTTTAGCGGTACGATTCTGGGAGTTCGTCAGCCTTCGGATGAGGAGCTGGCCCGGATGCTTTCGGGTGGTTGTGGTTGTGGCGATGGTGGTTGCCATGATGGCGGATGTCATGATGACGGATGCGGTTCTGACCATGATGGTGGTCACGGTTGTGGTTGTGGGTGTTAGCCCTTAACGGGCTGTTTATACGATCCGTTACCCGAACCCCGTTTTCTTAAAAAAGAGGAGAACGGGGTTTTTTGGGAATGCGTTAATAAGCGGATAAAAGCAGTTATTTTAATTAGATGAATACGTTTGGAAATATATTTCGATTAACCTCTTTTGGTGAATCTCACGGACGGGGGATCGGTGGAATTATTGATGGTTGCCCGGCGGGGCTGGCGGTTGATGTGGATTTGATACAGGCTGATCTTTCACGCCGACGTCCCGGCCAGTCGAAGATCACCACGCAGCGTCAGGAGGCCGACCGTGTTGAGTTTTTGTCGGGTATTTTTGAAGGCCGGACACAGGGAACTCCCATCGCCTTTGCTGTTTGGAACAAAGACCAGCATTCGGCCGACTACAACGATCTGAAGGATATCTTCAGGCCATCGCATGCCGACTATACCTATATAAAGAAGTATGGTACCCGTGATCACCGGGGGGGTGGGCGCTCCTCGGCCCGGGAGACGATAGCCCGTGTGGTTGCCGGCGCGATTGCGAAGCAGGTTCTGACAACACCCGGAGTAAGCATTCAGGCTTACGTGTCAAGGGTAGGAGAGATCGCACTGAGCAAGTCATACCAGGAGTTGGATATGAGTAAAACCGAAGATAACCTGGTACGATGCCCCGATGCAGGGACTGCGGAACAGATGATTGCCCGAATTGAAGCTGCTGCCCGCGACCGCGATACCGTCGGAGGAGTCATTACCTGCGTTGTGAAGGGCGTCCCCGCGGGTTGGGGCGAGCCTGTCTTTAATAAACTGCATGCCGATTTGGGATTTGCCATGCTGGGTATTAATGCCGTAAAAGGATTTGAGTATGGATCGGGGTTTGAAGGTACCCGCCTTAGTGGTTCACAGCACAACGATGTGTTTGTAAAAACGGCAGAGGGGATTCGCACCAAAACCAACCACTCGGGCGGAATACAGGGCGGAATCTCCAACGGAGAGGATATCTATTTCAACGTGGCGTTTAAACCCATCGCTACCCTGCTGAAGGAGCAGCAAACGGTTGATCGTAACAGCAACGAGACCACCATCAACCCGAAAGGTCGCCACGACCCCTGTGTGCTGCCCCGTGCCGTGCCAATCGTTGAGGCGATGGCTGCGCTGGTGTTGGTCGATCACTATTTGTTGAGTAAACTTAATGCCATTTAATATGCCCAGAAAAAAAAGAAACAGGAGAATTCAGGTACCCCCGGTCATAAAAGGGATGTCGGTTTATGGTGTTCGGGGCAGGAAATCGAATGAGATAATACTCCACCTGGAGGAGTATGAGGCCATCCGGTTGCTCGATTATCAGAACCTGACACAGGAAGAGGCCGCCGTACATATGGATGTTTCCAGGCCTACCCTCACCCGAATCTATGAGGAGGCCCGAAATAAGGTGGCTGCTGCCTTTGTCGAAGGTCGCGATATCATATTCAGAGGTGGTGATGTCTATTTCGATGAGAACTGGTTTAAATGTAACGCATGTCAGGCCAGCTTTAGTGACTTTCAGAATGAGAAGCCGAATTGCCCTGTTTGCCATGCAACCGATGTAATTACACTCAACGAGTTTTATTCAAAATAGCATTTTTCTGCCACTTTTTTTTCTTTGATATCAGAAGTGCCGTTTTCAATATGTCGTGGTTATATTTGCCTTTTATTTAACCGGGAAATATAATGTCAGGCAAGGCATTTGGATTTGCTGAATAAACCATCTGAATATGAATGTGCGTAAGCTACTTCGAACACTTCACCGCGATCTGGGATATTTTATTGTTGGTATGACACTGGTCTATACGTTATCGGGCATCTATTTAAATCATCGCCACGATTTTAATCCGGACTATAAAATTGAGCAGGTCCGTTTTTCTACCGGCATTACTTCACTTACACCTGTTAATGAGCAACTGCTCAGAGATATTCTGGATGACCTGGATCCAAGGGTCGTTTTTAAAAAGCACTACATAACAAACCAGGGAAATATTAAAATTTTTATCGAGAACGGTGAAGTGATTATTAATCCTGAAACCGGCGCAGGCACCATGACCCGGTTGAATCGGCGACCGCTTATATTTGAACTGAATGCGCTTCATCGATCCTCCATTGGCGCCCTTTGGAAGTGGGTCAGTGATGGTATGGCGGTGATTCTTTTTTTTGTTGCTGTATCGGGACTATTCCTTTTGAAGGGGAAAAGGGGATTTGGACGGTGGGGTTGGTGGTGGACCATAGCCGGAATTGCGATACCTCTGTTTTTTATTTTAATGTATCTTTGAATGATTTAAATCGATCTGTTATGAATAAAATTGTTTCTATTATTTTTCTGTTTGTTGTTACGTGGGGATGCGGGAACAGGAGCAGCCAGACACCGGCGGATTCAGCAGCGGCAACGGCTGAGGTTTTAACCGTTGACGCACTTTTGTCGGATGCAGCCACGCTTGTTGATCATGAAGTTACGGTTAAAGGAACCGTGATGCATGTTTGTAAGCAGGGTGGAGGCCGCTGTTTTTTGATGGGGAGTAGTGAAGATTTCAATCTCCGTGTAGAGGCAGGAGAGAAGATCGGAGCTTTCAGTCAGGAGCAGATGGGCAGTGATCTGACCATTACCGGAGTTCTTCGGGTAGTGAAAACTGAAGCCGATGCCCACAATCCGGCACGTGAACACAGCGATAGTACTCACGAACACGATGCTGAGGCAGAAGAGGCTCATCAGATTATCGTTCAGGCTGAAGAGCGCGCTGAAGTGGTCTATTTTATGGAGGGTTTGTCGGTTGTAAAAGAGGAGATTTAATCTCTATCCGGAATAAAGTCGAGTGATACCGAGTTTACGCAATGGCGCGTATTTTTTTCGGTGAAATTTTCTCCGAAAAAGACGTGGCCTAAATGTCCTCCACAGTTGGTGCAGGTGATCTCGGTACGCCGGCCATCAGCATCAACCGTTTTTGTGACGGCTCCCTTAATCTCATCGTCGAAACTGGGCCATCCGCAATTCGATTCAAATTTATCGGCTGACCGGTAGAGCGGTGCTCCGCAATGGTTGCAGATATAGGTGCCTTTCTCTTTGTGGTTGTTGAACTTACCTGTAAATGGCCGTTCTGTTCCTTTGTGGATAATGACATAGGTCTCCAACTCGGTGAGCGTTTTACGTTTCATCTTTTCTGTTGATTGAACTTTATTACTTTTCTCTGGTTGCCTGTTATTTGTTTCTATTCCGGAAGGTGTCAGTGGTGTTTTCTCTCTGGCGTCCCGACGAATAGTATCAATAACCGGTGTTTGTGCGGCCAGGTGACAGATGAACAAGAGCATGAGAAGCGTCAACTGAGTGCGGGTCCACCTTCTTAAATTATTTTTTAATCTCATGTATTACTATATGATAGATACCATACGGATTTGCCCACCGTACTATTATATCTTTTGAATTCCAATACCCGGCCTGCCCGGAAGTATAATTTTGCCGTTTTTTATGGAAATTCCTTCGAAGGGGTCATTCGAAATTAGCAGATTGCCGTCTAAGTCGGCCCACTCGGCTAATGGTGAGAGTTGGGCAGCTGCTGAAACGGCACAGGATGTCTCTGTCATACAACCGATCATCACCCGGAGGTGGTTTGCCTGTGCCAGGTGTACCATCTTATGGGCTTCACGCATTCCGGTGCACTTCATCAGTTTGATGTTGATGCCTGAATAGACGCCAACAGCCTGCTGAACATCACTTAAGCGCTGTATCGCTTCATCGCCGATAATCGGAAGCGGTGATTGCCGGGTTAGCCAGGCATGATCATCGATCCGGTTACGGGAAAAGGGTTGTTCGACCAGCTGTACTCCCTGCCCCTTCATCCAGTGAATCATCTCCAGGGCTTTTTCCCGGTTCTCCCAGCCCTGATTGACATCGACGCAGAGCGGCTTGTTGGTAACCGACCGGATGGTTTGAATCATCTCTTTGTCGTTGGCTCCGCCAAGCTTCACCTTTAATATTTTATACGGTTTTGCCTCTTCCGTTTTTTTCCGGACAATTTCCGGGGTGTCTATGCCGATGGTGAAGGAGGTGTTGGGCGTATTCTCGGGTGATAATCCCCAGATTCTGTACCACGGCTGCTGTAATATTTTTCCTGTGAGATCGTGCAGGGCAATGTCAATAGCGGCCTTGGCTGCCGTATTTCCGGGAGCCGACTCATCCATATACTCCAAAATTTCCTCCATACGGAAGGGATCGGTGAACTGCCCCAAATTTAGCGCTGAATAGAAGTGGGCAACAGATTTTTGCGATTCACCAAGATAGGGAGGCATAGACGCTTCGCCGTATCCGGTGATCCCCTGGCATTCAAGTTTCACCAACACGACAGGCGTTGTGCTTCGCGTACCGTTAGCCAGGGTAAACGGATGCTTCAGTTGCAGTTGATAGGGCTCATGCGTGAGCGTCAATCCCTTCCGGGGTAATACTCCTTTCATTTTTGAATGCATTAACCGGGGCAGCATCAGGCCACCCACTGTTAGTATCATGGTGCTTTTGATAAAATTTCTTCGATTGGTTTCCATCTCTTTCTATACTTCTGTTTAAAACAGACGGCAATGGCTTTGGATTGATAATAATTTATAATCTTTGGCCTGTTGTCATTTTTTTTGACAGATCAAAGATAGATAAACATCTGAAACGAACATGATGTTGCTGTTTGATGAATTAGGATATGACGACATTAATCTGACTAATTGGGAAGATATGCGTATGGAAAATAATTATGAGTTAGAGATAATCTATCAGGATGATGCCATCGTTGTGGTTGATAAGCCTGTGGGATTGGCTGTGCATAAGAACGATTTTATGCCCCACGATGCTCCGTATGTCACTAAAATGCTGGGTGATAAGCTGGGTAAATGGATTTATAATGTTCACCGGCTCGATGCTAAAACCTCCGGTGTGATGGTGCTGGCTCTCTCTCAGGAGACAGCCCATGATTTGACGCTGCAGTTTGAGCGAAGAGCGGTGGAGAAAAAGTATCTTGCTGTGGTGCAAGGGAAACCGGGTGATGGGGAGTTCAATGACCCCGTATTGGTAAAAAAGCAGGCGAGGTTTAAAAAGCCGGCGGTTACCCGGTTCAGGACGCTGCAGACGGTGGAGACCAATATCTCTTTTAAAGAAAAGCAGGTTGTTGCGTTGAGTCTGGTGGAGGTTATTCCCGAGACCGGCCGCTGGCACCAGATCCGGCAGCATTTCGCACGAAACCGTTTTGATATTGTAGGAGACACACATCATGGCGACTTCACCCTCAACAAAATTCTTACGGAAAAGACCGGTATTAACCGGTTACTGCTTCATGCCTCTTCGCTGCGGTTCATTCACCCGGTCACCCGTGAGCAGGTATCCTTTCATTCGGCTGCTCCCGAAGCGATGAGCCGGATGATGAGAGAGGCGGAGGGGATGTGTGATGCTGGCAGGATTCTATGATACATCCACAGCAAAAATTAGCGAAAGTGGTCACTGAAGATCTTCTGGTCGAAAGTCTCCATACAGGCGGAAGAAACCTGAATGTGCGGGTAATATTTTGTAAATCCCTGAACATCGCGTTTTTTGTCGGGCAGCGTTGAACATTCGGCAACAATTGCCATCGGTTTCTCCGGACCGGGCATCACGAAATCGATCTCCTGTCCCGCGGTTGTTCGCCAGAAATAGATTTCATCTGAGGGAAATTTATCTGATAGTTGCCTCAAAAAGGCAGTTTTCCAGATGTTCTCCTTGTCGCTGCGTTCCGCGAAAGGCCTGAAGTCGTTGAGAATCGCATTCCGCAGTCCGGTGTCGGCAAAGAAGCCCTTGGGCATTTTGGTCAGCTCTTTCGGGTAGCTCTGTGAAAATGGCCTGATTACCATCAGATGGTTCATCTTCTCCATCACCTCCAGGTAGTGCCGTGTAGTGATGTTTCGGGTTTGGAAATTGTTTGTCAGTTCATTGCTGTTGATCAGATCACCCGATCGAAGCGCAATCGTTTTGACCAGATCGCCAAAAAGAGTGCTGTTCTGCACACCGGCTGCCGGTGCATCGCATAAGAGAAAGAGCTCAGATAACTCCCGGAGGATGGTCTTCTTTTTTTCGGGATTCGGTTCCATGATCACGGCAGGATACCCTCCATATAAAAGATACTCCTCCCAGGCCTCTCTCAATGCGGTATCGTTATCTGCCGGAGCAACCAATCGGCCAGCAGGCCGCCGCTGTTTCTCTTCCGGAAAGGTCACACCCCGAAGTTCCATGTATTCATTGAAAGAGCAGGCGGGGAGATGGAATTGTTTCAACACCTCCCGGTTGCGAAGCACAGGATCGGAGGTGCTGATTGACTGGTTCGTAGCGGCAACAATTTTTATTTGATCTGCTCTCTCTTCAAAGTTGTTGATAAGCAGCGATATGGGTTTTTTCAGAAGATGGATGTCATCGATCAGAACCACCGCGCGTTGAGAGCTGTCTGGTATTTGTTCCGGCAGATGGTTTAGATCTCTGTTCAGTTTCGACCGGGTAGTCTGATCAGCACAATCAAGATAGAGAACCGGAATCTGATGCTGAATGCAAAAAGTGCCAAGTTGTTTGAGCAGCGTGGTTTTGCCGGTCTGCCGTGCCCCGGTAATCAGGATGAAGGGATCACTTCGCAGATGACTTAAAAGTGTATGAAACAGTTTTCGACGCATGATTTTTTTTTGTTGTTGTTTGCCATGATTACCGGTCTAAGTTCGTTTTATCTTTGAATAATGCGCAGATAATCGTTGATAATGAGCTGGTTATTGGTATCGCTGCGACTTATCGGGACAGCTGGGAGACAGAAGCGGGATTATTATTAGGGGAGCGGAGTCAGATAGTTCGCAGGGATCTCCAGAGAGAAAACGGTTTTGATCTGTT
>CAZILU010000123.1:0-9259 GCA_964540165.1 uncultured Mariniphaga sp. | reverse complement strand
GCACATCCTGCTGGCACTCCTGGAGGGCAGCGACACCATCAGCCGCCTGATGAAAGACAACGGCATCACTAAAAAGGATCTGCAGCGGGCCATTGAAGAGCTCCGGAAGGGGTCGAAGGTCGACAGTCAGACCGCTGAAGACCGCTTCAACTCGCTCAATCGCTTTGCCCTCAACCTGAATGAGCGGGCCCGCACGGGCAAGCTCGATCCGGTGATCGGCCGCGATGAAGAGATCCGTCGCATTCTGCAGATCCTCTCTCGCCGCACGAAGAACAACCCGATCCTGATCGGCGAGCCGGGAACGGGAAAAACGGCCATTGCCGAAGGACTGGCGCACCGGATCGTGCGTGGCGATGTGCCGGAGAACCTGAAGAGCAAGCAGGTCTTCTCCCTCGATATGGGAGCGCTCATCGCCGGTGCCAAGTACAAAGGGGAGTTCGAGGAGCGACTGAAGGCGGTGGTCAACGAGGTGATCAACTCCAACCAAGAGGTGATCCTCTTCATCGATGAAATCCACACTCTGGTGGGAGCCGGCAAGAGCGAGGGGGCCATGGATGCTGCCAACATCCTGAAACCGGCGCTGGCACGGGGTGAGCTGCGGGCCATCGGTGCCACCACCTTCAGCGAGTATCAAAAGTATTTCGAGAAAGACAAAGCGCTGGAGCGGCGCTTCCAGGTGGTGCACGTCGATGAACCCGACACGCTCAGCGCCATCTCCATCCTCCGCGGCATCAAAGAGCGGTACGAGAACCACCACAAGGTGCGCATCAAAGACGACGCGATCATCGCCTCCGTAGAACTGTCGCAACGCTATATATCCGACCGCTTTCTGCCCGACAAGGCCATCGACCTGATGGATGAGGCGGCGGCCAAGCTACGGCTGGAGATGGACTCCGTACCGGAGGAGTTAGACGAGATCGAGCGTCGCATCAAGCAGTTAGAGATTGAGCGCGAGGCAATCAAACGGGAGAAAGACGACAAAAAGCTGGCCTCCCTAAGTGGGGAGATCGATAACCTGAAGCAACAGCAGTCAATCCTTCGCGCCAAATGGCAAAGTGAAAAAACGGTCATCGACAACATCCAGAAGAAGAAAGCGGAGATCGAGGACTACCGCTTTGAAGCCGATCAGGCCGAACGGCAGGGGCGGTACGACCGGGTGGCCGAGCTGCGCTACGGAAAGATCCGCGAAGCCGAAGCCGCGATCGGTAAGTACCAGCAGGAGCTGCAGCAGATGAAAGCGGGCGACAGTCTGATCAAGGAGGAGGTCGATGCCGGCGATATTGCCGAGGTGGTGGCGCGTTGGACCGGCATTCCGGTGTCGAAGATGCTGCAGAGCGAACGTGAGAAGCTGCTCCACATGGAGTCGGAGCTGCATAAACGGGTGGTGGGCCAGGATGAGGCGATCGGTGCCGTATCAGATGCGGTAAGGCGAAGCCGGGCCGGACTGCAGGATGAGAAGCGGCCCATCGGATCGTTCATCTTCCTGGGATCAACCGGAGTGGGAAAAACCGAGCTGGCCAAAGCGCTGGCAGAGTACCTCTTCAACGATGAGAATATGATGACCCGAATCGATATGTCGGAATATCAGGAGAAGTTCTCCGTCACCCGCCTCATTGGCAGTCCGCCGGGATACGTGGGGTACGATGAGGGTGGACAGCTCACCGAGGCAGTGCGCCACAAACCTTACTCAGTGGTGCTGTTTGATGAGATCGAAAAGGCACACCCCGATGTGTTCAACGTACTGCTGCAGGTGTTGGATGACGGTCGGCTGACCGATAACAAAGGGCGAACCGTCAACTTCAAAAATACCATCATCATCATGACCTCCAACCTGGGATCGCATCTCATCCGGGAGAGCCTGGAGGCAGGCCGCGGGAAAAATGAGCTGCAGGTGATGGAAGAGACCAAAGGCCAACTGCTGGAGTTGCTTCGAAAAACCATCCGGCCCGAGTTTCTGAACCGCATCGACGAGGTGATCGTCTTCACCCCGTTGTCGCGGGAAGATATCAACGCGGTGGTTAAAATGCAGTTCAAACAGGTGATCGATCGGCTGTCGGCCAACGATGTACGCATGGAACTGACCGATGCCGCCGTGGATTGGCTGGCGGAGATCAGCTACGATCCCCACTTCGGCGCCCGTCCCGTGAAACGGGTGCTGCAACGGTTCATCCTCAACGAACTGTCGCGACAGATATTGGCCAACCAGGTAGATAAGTCGAAACCAATCGTGATCGATAAATCCGGCGAGGGATTGACATTTAAAAACTAACCGCTTTATTGACATGTGATCCGGGAATCTGATTAACATCCAAAAAAACAATTAGGACGATTCCTGGCACTAACGAGCAGGTCGGATTCCGGTCAACCGGTCAGCCATTTTGAAAGAGAGGCCAGAGGCGTGCAATGCCTCGGCCCCACTCGATGGCTTTTATCGGCGAGAGCCCAAGCAGATGAACACGCACCCGGTTCACCTCACCTAATTGCAGGCAATCTGACGCTGCCTTTGTCACCCGAAACACCATATCCGTCAGCTCCATAGCCCATTTACACTGTGGGTCTCTGGTGTCACGCATGAATATCTTCATTGCCACCAGCGTCTTAAGGGTCGCTGCCCGGATCCTCACCGTTGCCGGTGAATATTTCGCCGGATGAATATGGATAAACCGTTCCGGGTCATTCCCCGCCTTGATAATCCACCACGATCCGTCCGACAACGCCACCTTCCGGTACGCATAAGGAGAAAGCCACTGTTCAAAGGAGTTCATCGTGATGATTGCCTCATGCCACCGGGCAACTCCATCATTCACCAGATTCACACACTGCCGGCAGATCTCTTCTACACCCAACGCTCCGAAGTAGAGGTCGATCAGGTTGCTTCCCATAAACTGCAACTCCGCTGTCACATCCTGCCACTCCTTTGCAGACCATTGCAAAATTTGCTCCCGAAGAAATCCCAGATGGTGCTTGTACGGATTAAAGGTGACGGGCAACATCACCCCGGGTTGTGGATATGAAATGGAGTTTTCCATGTTTTTTGAGAATGAAACGAGCATGACGATTTCTGACACAAACGAGCAGGATTAAAATTATGCGAGTTCCATCTCATATGAAACCCCCTTCGGAGGTTATTTCAGATCCCTGTCTAACCCCCTAAAGATATGAAATTTATTCACCACATGATCTCCTAAAGATATGAAACCTCCGGAGGAGGTTCTTTTTAAACCCCAAATCCCTATAAATATGGAACCTCCTGCGGAGGTTTTAATCACCAAATCAATAATAACCACCATCCACCATATCATTTCCAATCCCCACTTATTCTCCACCTAATCTCCACCCAATCTCCACTTAATCCCAACTTAATCTCCACTTAATTCCAACTTAATCCCAACTTAATCCCTATTTTTACACCCGTTTAAACGACAAAAAATGAATTACGCGCCACTGCACCGCTATTTTATCTACGACGGGGTTCTCACCCCCAACGGTGAATTCCGGCACTCCGAGAATGCCGGAGGGATCTATGAGGTCATACGGGTTGTCGATTCGATTCCCCTCTTTTTAGAGGACCACCTCGATCGCTTTTACCATTCGGCAGGTCTGGCGGGAAAATCCATCCGGTTCAGCCGGGAGGAGATAGTCCTGTTTATAGCCGATCTGATCACCGGGAACCGCATCTCTGCAGGCAACATTCTTCTGTCCTGCAAGGATCGGCTCAAAGCGTTCTTTATACCGCACGCCTATCCGGAGGAAGCGTGGTACACCACCGGCATCGACTGCGGTCTCCTGCATGCCGAGCGGGAGAATCCCAATGCCAAGATCTTTCAGACCACGGTGCGTCAAAAAGCCGATGCCCTGATCGAACAGCATGGCTATTACGAAGTATTGCTGGTAGATACGTCGGGGCATGTCACTGAAGGGAGTCGCAGCAATCTCTTTTTCATACAGGGAGACACGCTGGTAACCTCTCCCGGGAGGGGAGTGTTGCTGGGCATTACCCGACAGAAAGTGATCCGGTTGGCGGCTCAATCGGGCATGCCATTCCGCGAGGCGGAGATCCGTCTGAATGACCTGAGCCGGTTCGAAGCGGCATTCATAACCGGCACCTCACCGAAAGTACTGCCGGTTGCGACCATCGACTCAATGAAGTTCGATGCGGGGAACAGCTACCTGCAACGCATCCGCCGGCTCTACGATGATCTGATCGCCGGCTACATCAGCAGCCACCGGTAAATTCCGCAACCATTCATTGATTAATTTCGCAGACATGTTCCGATAAATATCGCGCTGCATGCATCCGAACGGTTGCCCGGCGGTTGTACCGGGTGCATAAAAAAGGGAATCTTACTCAACGCGCCGTCCGAACGGGGTCAGCGCCAGCGACATCATCTTGAAGTGCTGCCGCCCCCAGGGGATACCGATGATGGTAATGGAGAGCAGAACACCAAACAGGAAATGGGTCAGGAAGATCCAGATCCCTCCCACGAACAGCCAGATGATGTTCATGATGGTCGACAGGCAGCCGGGAGCATAATCCATCATGGCAATGTGCCGCCCAAAAGGCCACAATGCCAATAATCCCAGTTTAAACGACTGCAGTCCAAACGGAATGCCGATAATCGTAACGCACAGTACCACACCGGCCATAATATACTCTACAAAAATGGCCAGTCCGCCAAAAAGAAGCCAGATGATGTTTCCCAGGAATCTCATAGTTTTTCGAATTAAGGGATTAAAATTACACATTTCGGCGAAAAAAGAGCTTCATCCGGTCAATTTTGCAAAACGGATTACTCCGCGCCGGCAAATCCCTCACTTTCCACGATTTTTTTTAAGTTTGCGGATATCGCAAAAGAAGAAACCACATGGCAAAGATAACACGTCCGCTCAACTCAGTGCTGGTAAAGCCCACGGGGCCCGACTGCAACTTAAACTGCACCTACTGTTTCTACCTGGAGAAGGCAGGGCTCTTTCCCGAGAGCAACCGGCACCGGATGAGCGACGAGGTACAGGAGGAGTTGATCCGGCAGGTGATGCTGCAATCGGGGCCTTCGGTATCGTTTGCCTGGCAGGGCGGTGAACCGACCCTGATGGGGCTTGACTTCTACAAACGGGCCATCGAGTTAGAGAAGAAGTACGGGCGGGGGCAAACCGTAGGCAACGGACTACAAACCAACGGGATACTATTAACCCCGGAGTGGGCAAAATTCCTGAATCAGTACGACTGGCTGGTGGGATTGTCGATCGACGGTCCGGCCCATATACACAATCGCTATCGGCTCGACCACAGCCATAAGGGTACCCATCGCCGGGTGGAGGATGCCGCAAGGATGCTGCTTGACAATGGCGTGGCGGTGAATGCCATGGCTACGCTGAACGACTACTCGGTGCAGTTTCCCGATGAAACCTATCAATACTTCAAGGAGCTGGGGCTTACCTGGATGCAGTTCATTCCCATTGTAGAGACCGATCCCCGCGATCCCTCCCGGGCAGCTCCTTTCTCGGTCTCTGCCCAAAAATATGGAGAGTTTCTTTGTCGCACTTTCGACCTTTGGCTGGCCGATTTCGTCAACGGAGAGCCTACGACGCAGGTGAGGCATTTCGACTCTGTTTTCTACCCCTATGTCGGATTGGAGGCGCCGGAGTGCACGATGTTGAAGCAGTGCGGCACTTATGTTGTCATAGAGCATAATGGCAATGTTTACAGTTGCGACTTCTTTGTCGATCCGAAATGGAAGCTGGGAAATATCATGACCAGCCAGATCATCACGATGCTCAACGCAAAAAAACAGGATCAGTTTGGTGCCGCCAAGGCAGTACTCCCGGGCGAGTGCCGTCGATGTCCCTGGCTTACGAAGTGTTACGGCGGGTGCACCAAAGACCGGATCAAAGATCCGCAAGACAACCGGAAGCCCCGCTTCTGCCAGTCGTATAAAATGTTTTTTGCCCACGCCGACCCCGTCATGAAGCAGTTAGCCGCCCGGTGGAAGAGCGACCAGCGCGATCGCCAGGAGCGGGAACGCACCGGTGGTACCTACAACGCTTTCAAAGATTTCCTGAAATGACAATACCCTCCGCCGGGCGGAAGGTATTGTCGTTTCTTGTATATCCGGGGTTCGTTACTTCGCGTAACTCACCACGCGGGTTTCACGGATTACCGTAATTTTGATCTGACCCGGATAGGTCATCTCATCCTGAATCCGTTTGGATATATCGTAAGATAGCTGTTCAGCCTCCTGATCGCTCATTTTATCCGATCCCACAATCACGCGCAGCTCACGGCCGGCCTGGATGGCGTATGTTTTGGTAACACCCGGATAGGAGAGCGCCAGATCTTCAAGGTCTTTCAGCCGTTTGATGTAAGACTCCACCACTTCGCGGCGGGCACCCGGACGGGCACCGGAGATGGCATCACAAACCTGAACGATCGGTGCCAGCAGCGACTCCATCTCCACCTCATCGTGGTGCGATCCGATGGCATTGGCAATCTCCGGCTTCTCCTTATACTTCTCAGCCAGCTTCATCCCATAAACGGCATGCGGCAATTCGGGCTCATCATCGGGCACCTTGCCAATATCGTGCAGCAATCCGGCCCGTTTGGCCTTTTTGGGGTTCAATCCCAGCTCGGCCGCCATGATAGAGCAAAGATTCGCCACCTCACGGGAGTGTTGCAACAGGTTCTGTCCGTAAGAAGAGCGGTACTTCATCTTTCCGATCAGCCGGACCAGCTCGGGGTGCAGTCCGTGAATTCCCAGGTCAATGGCAGTCCGTTTACCGGTCTCAATCACCTCCTCTTCCACCTGCTTCTTCACCTTCTCCACCACCTCTTCAATACGTGCCGGGTGGATCCTCCCATCGGTTACCAACTGGTGCAGGGCCAGGCGGGCAATCTCCCGGCGTACCGGATCGAAAGCCGACAGGACAATCGCCTCCGGAGTGTCATCAACCACGATCTCCACGCCGGTAGCAGCCTCCAGGGCACGGATATTACGCCCTTCACGGCCAATGATCCGCCCTTTGATCTCATCGCTCTCAATATGGAAAATCGTCACGGCATTCTCAACAGCCGTTTCGGTGGCTACCCGCTGAATCGACTTCACAACGATCTTTTTAGCCTCCTTATTAGCCGTTTGACGCGCCTCCTCCATAATCTCATTGATGTATGCAACGGCCTCCGATTTAGCCTCATCCTTCAGCGTCTCTACCAGTTGAGCTTTTGCCTCCTCGGCCGACAAGCCGGAGAGCTGTTCGAGCTTCTTCAGACTTTGGCGGTGCAGTTTTTCCAACTCTTCATTTTTATTCTCTATACGCTGTAACTGCAAATTCAGATTTTCACGTATGGCCTCTACCTCCTTTTTGGTGACCTCAAAATCCTTGATACTCTTCTGCAGCTCATCGCGCCGCTGGTTAATTGAAGTCTCCCGCTGTGTCAGTTTTGTCTCCTGCTGATTCAGTTTGACACCCTTCTCCTGAATAAACTTCTCATGCTCAACCTTCAGTTGCAAAAACTTCTCCTTTGCCTGGAGGATCTTATCTTTTTTAATCACTTCGCCCTCATTGACAGCCTCGTCAATGATCTTTTTCTTTTTCTTTTTCAGGGCGCTATCCCACATGTAGTAAGCCAGCGTGCCACCGCCGGAAAGACCAACGGCAACACCTATCAATATTTGTAACCAATTCATTGTAATTATTTTAATTATAAAACATTAAAACCCGTAAAAAATCACTCTGTTAAAACAAAGTAATTCAATACGGGTTCTTTGATAAATCTATTTATTTCGTTATTTCGCTATCTTCTCTGATATAAAGTCTGAAATATCATCCTTCAAATCGTTCAAAGCATCCATAAAAAGAGACCGGTCTTCGCGTTCCTTCAAGCCTGCCAGCTCCAGGGCTACCTGAAAGGCTGCCATAGCCAATATATCCTGCGAATCGTTGTTACGGAACAGCTCCCTGTATTTTGTCGCTGTTTCGTTTACCATCTTTGCAGCAATCCGGTACCTCTCTTCATCTTTTCGATCGATGTTCAACGGATAACTCCGCCCCTCGATCCGGATATGTATTCGTAGTTGTTCTCTATTTACCATCCATTACCGGTTAAGTAATGCGATACATTTATCAATTTCCCGTATTAATCTGTCTATTCTTCGTTTTGCCATGCCATCCGTGTCGTTGCCGCCAAGAAGTGCGTTGGCCGTTTTTAACTTTTCCACATGCCGGTTCAGTAACGCTTTCTCCTGCTCAAGCCGGGCAATTTCCTGTGTCAACACTGACACACGCCCCTCCAATGTACTCATCTCATGCTGCAACGCCTCATACGCTTGAAAAAGCTGTTGCACATTGGCGCTCAATTCATTCAAAAGCAGTTGGTCCTCTTCGGTCATTTTTGCTGCAATCAATGCGCAAAGTTAATATTTTTAAACGATCCAAAAAACGTTTCCAATATTATGGAAAAAATATATTCTTAAATTTGTCGGGTACAGACGAATAATGACACATACAGATGACCAGAACGCTTTTTTTTCTCTACTTACTACTCTCTCACTTCACAAACAGTCAGGAGATTACCTTCACCAGTCCGGTTAAGATCCCCATCTTTCTGAGTGGCAGCTTTGCCGAACTTCGCAACAACCATTTTCATTCGGGTATCGACATCAAGACACAGGGAGTTTCCGGAATTCCGGTTTACGCCATTGCGGAGGGCTATATCTCCCGCATCGTGGTATCACCCGTTGGATTTGGCCTGGCGCTCTACATCACCCACCCCAACGGTACCACATCGGTTTACGGGCACCTAAACAATTTCCGGCCCGATATTGCCAGCTATGTAAAAGATATCCAGTACGAACGCGAGTCGTTTCGCGTTGACCTGCCGGTTCCGGCCGGCCGTTTCCCCGTGAAGGGGGGTGAGCTGATAGCTCACAGCGGCAATAGTGGCAGTTCGGGCGGACCCCACCTGCATTTTGAAATACGCGACTCAAAAACCGAAGAGCCGCTCAATCCGCTGCGCTATCCCTTTCCCGTAACCGACAACATCCCGCCCAAAATCTATGCTCTCATGGTCAGCCCGCTGAATGAGCACGGGCATATAGACAATCAGGCGGAGAAAAAAATCTATCCGGTAGTATTGGAAAACGGCACCTACACATTGCAGGAGAAAGCGGTCATTCCCGCCTGGGGGATGGTTGGCCTGGCAGTTGAGACCAACGATTTCTTCGACGGGTCAAACAACCGTTGCGGGATCTACTCACTTCGTATG
>CAZILU010000122.1:0-9291 GCA_964540165.1 uncultured Mariniphaga sp. | reverse complement strand
AGCGGAGTCAGATAGTTCGCAGGGATCTCCAGAGAGAAAACGGTTTTGATCTGTTCAACCCTCACGATAAAGCGGTTCTTTCCGCGGGCACTAAGAAGCTCTCCCTGCAGTCCAATCAGCGGCCCGGCAATGATCTCAACCCTTTTGCCCGGCTTGAAATTTTCCCTGGAGACAACAATTTCGAAATCGGTTTGGCCAAGCATTCTTTTCAGGGCATCGATTTGGGTCTGAGGTATTTTGGCTGGTTTGCCTTCCAACCGGATAAAACCGCCAACATGGTTGGTGCGCAGAACTTTCTCCATCTCTTTTACAGTGATCTGCACAAAGCAATACCCGGTGATGAGCGGCATCTCAACCCACTTTTTACGGTCCTTCCACTGCCTTAGTTTTTTTTGCAACGGTAAAAAACAGGAAATTTCCAGTGCCTGTAATTCTGCAAATACCTTTTTTTCTGCCCGTGGCCGGGTATAGACTACATGCCAGGCTTTTTCTTGATCTTTTACCGCAGTCATACGTTTACTTTTTTCAATAGACATTTCTGTCTGATGGTTTGTTCAATTTTAAAAGAATTGAAATGCTTCAGCGTTAGCAGCTTCATAAGTGTGAACCCGTTTTTATTTCATATTAATCGCAAAGCATATAGTTGTCAATGCGTGGATTGATGAGTAGAACCGGAAGATTTTTTTCATTGGAAATAATTTTTCTTTCGGGCAGGCCGATTAAACGGTCAAGTGGTGTAATGAATGAGCTTCCCAACAGAATCACCAGGTCGGTATCGGATTCACGGGCGTATTCCATCGCTTCAAAACTGTTTCTAAAACTGCCCTTTTCTCCTTTTATGATCCGGTGGCTGACATTAAATTTTTGAAAGAGTTTTTTTGCCAACAGGATGTTATGATGCACTAACTGTTGGGAATCTCTGCTCTTTTCAGATGCAGCGATGATGGTAATATTTGATTTGGCAAATCTTCCAAACCATGAGCTCCAGAGCATGGCATCGCTGTTCTCTTTGCGGAGGTCCACCGGAAGGATGATGTGGTTAAGGGATACGGGCGGGCACTCCGGGTGGATGAACAGGAAGGGTATGGGGCTGGATGGAACTGCCCTGGCGTACGTCCGAAACTGTGTTGCGCTGGCGATCAGCATAATGGCTTCATGTTCATCGGCTAATACAGCGGGCAGGTTTCGGAACGTTGCCTGAAGCACGGCGATGGATGTTATCAGGGTTGGAATCTCCTGGTTTACCGGGCGGGCATACCGGTTGAGCTCCTCTTCGATATGCGGTTTCAGCGCCTTTGTTTTTTTTGAAAGAAGGTAGGCAAAACAGATTGTTTTTTTAAAGACGGTTGCCAGCTTGATGCCACTTAAGATAAGATTTTTATCGTCAGGGGTTAAGCTCGTCAGCACCACAATCTTTTGCTCTTTTTTTTCGCTCATAGCCATTGTTTGCCCAAAAGTAGTATTTCTACGGATTAGATAAATAGAGAGATTGAAAAATATCAGGATTTATCCGGTTGATTTTATCTAATTTTATCGAATGAAAATTTCAGTCAATGATCAATGAAATACTGTTTCGACCTGGGCAAATTGTTGTCGTAGGAGCGTCTAATAATCTGATGAAGCCGGGAGGAAAGATTGTACGAAATCTGCTTGATTATGCTTTTCCCGGTGATCTTTACGTTGTTAATCCCCATGAAAAGGAGATACAGGGTATTCCTGCCTACGCTTCTGTTGATGATTTGCCTGAGGTTGATCTGGCTATCCTGGCCATTCCGGCCACTAGGTGTCTTTCGGCTGTGGAGGTGTTAGCCTCGCGGAAGAATACGCGCGTATTTATTGTTATTTCGGCCGGATTTGGTGAGTCGGGTGCCGAGGGAAAACGGCTGGAGGATGCCATTGTTGAGGTTGTAAACCGTTACCAGGGGTGCTTGATTGGTCCGAACTGTATCGGCGTGATGACACCCTGGCACACCAGTGTATTTACTACGCCGATACCACCGTTGACTCCCATGGGTTGCGATTTTATCTCTGCCTCTGGTGCCACTGCGGTATTTATTATGGAGTCGGGAATTCCCAAGGGACTTCGGTTTGCTCACGTGTTTTCGGTTGGGAACTGTGCACAGACCGGCGTTGAGGATCTGTTGGCCTATATGGATGAGCATTATGAGCCCGGGATTAGTTCGGCTGTTAAGCTGCTCTATATAGAGAATATTGATGATCCGGATAAGCTGCTTTTCCATGCCTCATCGCTTATATCCAAGGGGTGTAAAATTGCCGCGATAAAGGCTGGCAGTTCTCAGGCGGGAAGCCGGGCAGCATTGTCTCACACCGGGGCACTTACCAGTTCCGATGCAGCCGTTGAAGCACTGTTCCGAAAAGCCGGGATTGTGCGTTGTTATGGTCGGGAAGAGCTTACCACCGTAGCGAATATTTTCATGTGTAAAGAGCTTAAGGGAGAACGCCTGGCCATCATAACCCATGCGGGGGGGCCGGGGGTTATGCTTACCGATGCTTTGGAGGATGGCGGGCTGCATATTCCACAAATTCCCGAGTCTCCTGCCAAAAAAGCCTTAAAGGAGAAGTTGCATCCCGGCTCTTCGGTGGAGAATCCGATCGATTTTCTGGCAACCGGCACTGCCGAACAGCTGGGTGAGATCATCGATGCCTGTGAGCACGATTTTACTGTGGATGGTATGGCTGTCATCTATGGCAGTCCCGGTCTTTTCCCGATCCGTGATGTGTATGAGGTGTTGGACCAAAAGATGAAAAGCTGCCGGAAACCGGTCTATCCCATTCTTCCGTCGATCATAAATGTGAAGGAGGATGTCTCCTATTTTTTATCACACGGGAATGTCAATTTTCCCGATGAAGTGCTGTTGGGCCGTGCGCTTACTAAAGTAATTAGCTCATCGCCACCGGCTCCGAAGGAGATTTTTTTGGAGGGTATTGATGTACCAAAGATCCGAAAGATTTTGGCGAAGGTCTCCGATGGATTTCAGCCCCCCGGGGTTATACACCGGCTTTTTGATGCTGCAGGAATTCCCAGGGTCAGGGAGGTTGTCGTTCGAAATGAGCCGGATGCGGTGTTTGAAGCTCAACAAATTGGATTTCCGGTAGTTATGAAGGTGGTTGGCCCGTTGCATAAGACCGATGTGGGTGGCGTGGTTCTGAATATCAGGCATGAAGCCCAGGTGTGTAAAACATTTCAACAACTGATGGGAATTCCCGGCGCTGAGGCCGTGCTGATCGCCCGGATGGTTAAAGGGATGGAGCTTTTTATCGGAGCCCGCTATGAACCGGATTATGGTCATGTCGTTCTCTGCGGTTTGGGAGGTATTTATGTGGAGGTACTGAAGGATGTCTCTTCCGGCCTGGCACCCTTGTCTCGTTCGGAAGCCGCTTCCATGGTTCGTAACCTAAGATCTTATAAGCTGTTGAAGGGCTACCGGCACCAACAGGGTATCAATATTTCCCTTTTTGAAGAGATCATCGTCAGACTCTCCAGTCTGCTGCGATTTGCTGTGGAGATAAAAGAGCTGGATATTAATCCGCTGATGGGCGACGAGCAAGGCATTGTGGCTGTCGATGCGCGGTTGCGTGTGGAGCGGTGAGGCTTTCACAGCGGTCGTTGGCGAGTGGATCTCATCTTATGAGCCAGATGGTACGACTGCCTCTTCAGCCAGAAGGGGCTCTTCCCATTGGATTTTTTGAAGTTCGATTGACAGGGAGTCTTTTAATGCCATATACTTCTGCCGGTGAATTTCGTGGACCGGTTCAACCGGTGGAGCTTCCACTTTTAGCGGATCAACCGGTGTTCCGTTTTTATAAACCCGGAAGTCTAGGTGTGGTCCGGTGGCCAGTCCGGTGGCGCCGACATATCCAATAACCTGTCCCTGGTTAACCCGCGAGCCCTGGGTTACCCCCTTGGCAAATCCCGAAAGGTGCATGTAGACGGTAGTATATACCGAGTTGTGTTTTATTTTGAGGTAGTTGCCACCACCTCCGGCCTGATAGGCCCGGGAAACTACGATGCCATCGCCAATGGAGACGACTGGAGTTCCTTTTGGGGCAGCATAATCAACACCATGATGGGGGCGGCGAATCCGAAGCACGGGGTGCATCCGGCTGTGCGAAAAACGGGAACTGACACGGGCAAATTCCAATGGCGCCTTCAGAAAGGCTTTTCGAAGGCTGTTCCCCTGGTCATCAAAATAGTCATATCGATCATCCTGAAAAAACCGAAAGGCGTAATATTCGTTGTTGTAATGATCAAACTGTACGGCATAGATGTCTCCAATTCCGATAGATGCCGAGTCAACAAACAATTCATCATAGATCACCCGGAACCGGTCACCTTTCTGAATGGCATAAAAATCGATGCTCCACTGATAGATGTCGGAGAAACGCAGGGCCATGAACGGATTCAAGCCTCTGGCGGCTAAGGCATTCCATAACGACGACTCAATAATGCCACTGGCTGTTTGAACTCTTCTTTCGACCTCCTTCTCTCCACGATATACTTTCAGCGAATCAAACAGTTCGAAAACATAATAGTCGACCGGTGAGTCTTCATAAATAAAGTATTTCGCTTTGGAGAGTGAGTCGGGCGACTGAAAGACGGAGTAATATTTACCATGCCTTATTTTTCGTACATCGAAAACCTCTTTTGATTGAATGGCAATCTGATGGATCGTTCCCATCTCTACACCATAGTCGCTCAGTATGTGGCTGAGGTTTTGATTGGGGCGTACTACACCTTCTGCAATCTGGAAGGAGTCGACCGGTAATCCAAATTTTAACAGTGGTGCTGCCAAAGCCAGCGTATCGCCTTTGTTTTGATCATCATGGCTCCCGCCGCGAAGGTTACATGAGGCTGTGGTAAATAAAATAAGAATAAATATGAAAAGTAAAAAATATGGATATCTGCTTTTTCGCATGCTTGTTTATACTTATTTATATTTCAACGGGCAACCGACCGTTGAATTATCTGCATTGCAAAATAAATGTTTTCTCTTAAAGTTTATGCTTCTATTTCTATTTTTCTCATCACTGCAGCAAGTTCTTCAGCCTTTGAATGTAATCGCAGGTCATAACTCTTTTCGTGGCCCAATAGAACGTGCATGAATTTTAATCGTTTTTGTTTGTGGCAAAACGTTGCCATGGTTGTTTCATCCGTCCTATGGATAATTTTTTTTGTTGGAGTGTCGGGGAACCCTAAGATAAAATGATAAAATGGATGGAGACATTTTTGGCTAATTAATTAATTTTTGTTGTTTTGTAATTAAGATAAGAACTTGAAAACGATATTATGAGAAAGGAGAACAGCGTACCCCGGGAGCATACTTCAACACCAGGATCGGTGGTTTTAACATGGATTGAAAACGTAGGAAATAAATTGCCCCATCCGTTTTGGCTGTTTGTGTGGATCATCGGTATTGTTCTTCTATTCAGTGCTATTGCATCGCTGTTTGGGATTCATGCGATTGATCCGGGCACCGGAGAGGTTGTTGTTGCGCGAAACCTGATTTCGGGCTGGGGATTGCGTCGTTTTGTGGAGGAGATGGTTACCAATTTTGCCCATTTTGCTCCGTTGGGATTGGTGTTGGTGATGTTGATGGGGGTGTCGGTTGCCGAGCGAAGCGGATTACTTACGGTGGTTTTGCGTTCGATGGCTTTTGCCGTTCCCCGAAAAATTGTTTTGCCGGTAATATTTATTATTGGTGCCTGTGGAAATATCGGTTCCGATGCCGGGGTTGTCGTGGTACCACCCATTGCTGCTTTAATCTTTTCCCAGATGGGGATTCACCCCATTGCCGGGCTTATCGCGGGGTATGCAGGGGCGACGGCCGGTTTTACAGCCAACCTGTTTATTGCCGGAACCGATGTGCTCCTGGCAGGTATCAGCACCGAAGTGGTGCAACAGATCGATCCTTTGGTTGAGGTAAGCGCTACGGCTAACTGGTATTTCATGATTATCTCCACCCTGCTGGTAGGTATCGGTGGTGCCTTTGTTGCATCGCGCTATACCATTCCCCGAACGCAGGGATTTTCATTAGATGAGGGGGTAATTGTTTCCGGGGATTTAGCTCCTGAATTGACGCTTGTGGAAAAAAGGGCATTACGATATGCCGGCGTGGTTGCTTTGATTTATGTTGGATTGATTGCAGCGCTGGTAATCCCTTCGAATGGTCCGCTTCGTAATCCCGATACGGGGGGTATTGTGCCATCGCCTTTTCTGCGTGGTTTGGTTCCCATACTCTTTTTTCTGTTTGCTCTTCCCGGTTATGTCTATGGAAAGATCACCGGAAGCATCAAAAAGCCGGATGATATTCTCCGGTTCATGGAGATGGGGATGAAGGATCTTTCGGGTTATATCGTATTGATGTTAGTGGTTGCCCAGTTTATCAACCTATTTAGCTGGAGCCGGTTGGATACCCTGTTGGCTATCAACGGGGCTGATCTTTTGACAAGAATTGGTCTTACCGGGCCTTTTATGTTTACGATGTATATTCTTATGGTGGCCTTTCTTAATATATTTATCGGCAGCGGGTCGGCTAAATGGGCCATCTTTGCTCCGATTTTTATTCCGATGCTGATGCAGTTGGGATACAGCCCGGCCTTTATTCAACTGATGTACCGCGTGGGTGACTCCATTACCAACGCAGTGAGCCCTCTTTATGTCTATTTTCCCTTGCTCATCGGCTGGGTTCGGAGATACGATAAAAATATCGGGATTGGCACGATTCTGTCACTGCTGATTCCCTATGCCATGGTGTTGTTGCTGTTATGGATTGCGCTGCTGTTTATCTGGTTTTGGTTCGATCTGCCCATTGGCGTCGGAGAGGGGATCTTTTTGTAATTCGTACAAAGAAGGGGCCATTGGTTCATCTTTATGATAGAGCATCTGTTTGATATTAATGGTGTAAGTTGAGCGATGCATTGCCCTCATCTGACAGGTTTTTAATCCGGATATTGCGCAACGCAGCGGTAGTAACCCAGGAACAGATCCCAAAGGGTCGGGAGAGTTCAACCTCAGGACGAACCGTGAGCTTCCGGTTGATGATTGAAACGTTGATGATCTGCTCCTGATCGATCCAGGCTTCAATCGTCTCACCGGTGACTTTCAAATGAATTTGGTACCAAATGTTATGTTCAAATTTTTTTAGTATGGTTGTCTCATTTTCAGAGGCATCGTGTCCGTCAATGCAACTGAGTCCGGTTACCGGACCTCCCCAGCCACCAACAATCAACGAGCAAAAAGAGTCTTTTACAGGGAATGTTATCCCGCAGAAGAAGTCGTTCCCTGATACTTTTTTTGCATCCAGCTTAATTTCGTAATTAACGGTTGGGAAATCACCTTTCCAGGTAATGCCGGTACAGCCATCACCCATCCCTAATACGATGTTTTCTTCCGAAATATGCACCGGACCTTCGGTGCCAAAACTTGTAATCTCCCAACCGGATAACGATTCCCCATCAAACATAGAGGCCCATCCGGCTTCTGGTTGATATTTTTGGATTGATTCCTGCTCATGCTTCTGTTGTTGATTGCGGCAAGCGGTTACAAAAAGTATGGATCCGGAGCCCACCAGAACCAGGCAGATCATGAACATCAGCTTTTTTGTTGTCATTGTTTTATATTTTTACGATTTCTCCCTCTAATGAAAAGTCGGATGCATTGGTAATCAGTACATCGGAAAATTGTCCGGTCAGATCATTTTCTCCTTTGGGAACTCTGACGATCAGTTTTCCCTCCGTCAATGCCGTGTAGAATCCCTCCTTGCGATCGTTTCCGCGGATCAGTACCCGGACGGTTTTACCGATCATTTTGTGGTTGAAGAGCTGATTGTGTTTTCGAAGCTCTTCGGTTAGTATGTGAAGGCGTCGTTTTTTCTCGTCTGAGGGGATATCATCGGACCACCGGTGGCTGACGGCTCCGGGGCGAGGAGAATAGGCGGCTGTATATGCCATGTTGAACTTGAATTTCTCCATGGCTTTTCGGCTGTTCTCAAACTGGTCATCCGTTTCACCGGAGAATCCGACGATGATATCGGTGAAGAGTGTAGCTTCGGGCAGAATTTTCCGGATAGCCCGGACGATCTGTTCGTATCGGTCCAAGTTATGTTTCCGGTTCATCCGGATGAGAACTTTGTCGTCGCCGCTTTGCATTGGCAGGTGGATCTGTTTTGCCAATACCGGGTAGCGGGCCATCGTTTCCAGCACATGGTCGGTCATGTCGCGCGGGTGCGGAGAGGTAAAATACACCCAGAACTCCTGGCCGATCCGGTTTCCTAACTGGCCGATCCGGTCTAATAGTTCGGGAAAGGTAATCTCCGAATCCCTCTTATCCAGGCCATACGAGTTAACATTCTGCCCCAACAGAGTAATTGATTTGTATCCGTTGTTGACCAACTGTTCGATTTCATTTAAAATTTCTGATGAGGGGCGACTGATTTCACGACCTCTGGTGTAGGGCACGGCACAAAAAGTGCAAAACTTGTCGCATCCGTTTTGAATGGGAATATAGGCTTCAAAGTCTGATTGATACGTTGGTTTTACATTCCAGAATGTCTCCATGTTTTCGTTGGATGGGTCAATTCCGGATTGCAGATGAACCGGAGAGGAGATTCCGTACCGGCTGATCATCTCAGGTAACTGAGGCAGATCCTTCATTTGAAATGTAATATCAAACAGCTTCAGAAATTTTTCATGATCGTTGGGAAGAATACACCCCGACAAAAAGGTAATAAGGTGTTTATGATTTTTCCATCCGTTCCATTTATGGATGCGTGAATAGACCTTGTCGATGGCCTTTTGCCGGACAGAGCATGCGAGGATTCCGATCAGGCCCGCCTCCGCTTCATTTTCGGTTCGGGTAAATCCGGCCCCGTCTAATACAGCAATTACCCGTTCGCTGTCCGAAAGGTTCATCTGGCATCCTAAGGTGATTATGTGATACTTCATAAACGCTTAAATTAATAATATACCTCGGTATGTATGTTTTGTGCGGGAATTTTCTTTTCGGTCAGCAAATCGAATGCATCCTGGATCATCAGGCTGTTGCCACAAAGAAAACATGGCGTATCACGTTCGATGGATGCGTTTTTCAGATAGGTTGTTACCCTTCCGAAAAAATGCCCTGAGTTATCGCCCGTGGTACATAACGTTATGGCGGATGAGTTATAATGGCTGTGTTCATAAGCCTCTTCACCGTACCTTACCCCATGAATCAGCCGATAGTTGAGCTCCGGATATGTTCTCACAAAACTGTGAAACGGGCTGATTCCGGTG
>CAZILU010000121.1:0-9297 GCA_964540165.1 uncultured Mariniphaga sp. | reverse complement strand
CCCCACCCAAAAAAATTTGGGCATAATGAGGTGATGACATAACCGGCAGCTGTCATTGGCAATCCCGGTATTCCGGGTGAGAAATCTTTGAATATCGATTTCAATGATCCCTCGCGGTGGAAATATCAAAGTCCGGATAAAGAGGGTTTCTTTCAGGTAGTATCACCGGAAAATTCAGCGTGCAAAATCACCTGGATTTTTCGGCTGAACCTGAAAAAGAAGCAATCATATACCTTGCTTAATGATCAACTGGAGTTGAATGGAGTGATCATTTCAGGATCCGTCTCAGTGATCAGTCAAAATGAACAAACCGCCCTTCAGAAATACGACTCATTTTACAACCTAATCTATTTTAATTTTCGCACGCTTGTGAATAAATAAAACTGCCGTTGACCCTCTATTCCCCAAAAGTTTTTTAATATTGAAGCTTGAAATTAAATCTGGCTATTGAAGAATAATGAGAAATTATGAGTGCGGAGACTGCATTGGATTCGACAATGAGAAGTACCTCCGGGAACAGACAGCAGCAATCTTAGAAAGGGTTAACCGTTTTAACCACAGGCTCTACCTGGAGTTTGGAGGCAAAATATTGTTCGATTATCATGCGACACGGGTACTGCCCGGATTCGATCCCAACGTGAAGATGCGTCTGCTTCAGCTGATGAAAGACAAAATCGATGTGGTCTTATGTATCAATGCCGGTGATATCGAACGAAAAAAGATCAGAGCTGACTTCGGTATTACTTACGATATGGATATTCTGAAAACCATCGATGATTTCAGGGAGTGGAATATCGAAGTGAATGCCGTTGTGATTACCCAATACAACTACCAGCCTCCGGCAACCGCTTTTAAAAATAAACTCGAACTCCGGGGGATTAAAGTATATATGCACTATCCGACTCAAGGATACCCCGCCAATATCGATCTGATCGTCAGTGACCAGGGTTACGGCGCAAATGACTACATAAAAATGACAAAACCGATTGTTATTGTTACTGGTCCGGGGCCCGGCAGCGGAAAACTGGCAACATGCCTATCCAACCTGTACCACGACTATAAAAATGGCATGAAAGCAGGATATGCGAAGTTTGAAACATTTCCGGTTTGGGACCTGCCCCTGAATCATAAAGTCAACATTGCGTATGAAGCAGCTACCGTTGATCTGAAAGATGAGGTGCTTATTGATACACACCACCTGAAAGCCTACCATACAGAAGTTGTAAATTACAATCGCGATATTGAGGCATTTCACCTGTTAAAACGAATTCTGGAAAAAATTACCGGTACCGATTCTACTTACCTGTCTCCTACCGATATGGGAGTAAACCGGGTAAGTGCAGGCATCATAAACGATGATGTAATCGCTGAAGCCTCTCATCAGGAGATTATTCGAAGGTATTTCAGATGCTCGGTGGAATATGCCCTGGGACTGGCAGATAAAAAGTCTTTAGACCGGATCGATGCTATTATGCTAAAAGCGGGTGCAAAAATTGAAGATCGCAAAGTAGTAATCCCGGCCCGGGAGGCTGCCATCGAAGCAGAACAAAAAGGGAAGGGAAATAGCGGATTCTTCTGCGGTGCTTCCATTCAACTGCACGACGGCACCATCATCACCGGAAAAAATTCATCGTTGATGCATGCCGCATCCAGCCTTATCCTCAACGCTACGAAACACCTGGCCGGTCTGCCCGATAATATGTACCTGCTGCCTCAAAATATCATCGATTCAAAAATATCCTGAATGGTAAAATGATCAGCCTCGATGTTGACGAAACCTTAATCGTACTGGGAATCAGCGCCCTTTCAAATCCGGCAGCCCAAATGGCCCTTGAAAATCTGAAATGGTTACGCAATTGCGAAATGCATCTTACCCACATTCCCACCCCGGGCGATGAAGCAGGTTTGCGAAAGCTGAATGTCAACCTGACCTGCGATCCGAACTACTCAAGTAAAAGTCTTTTTATCAGTTAATACGTTTTCATAAATCAAATAAAAAGCTCTCTGATAGAACCAAAATAATCTTCATCCCATCCTTCGGAAATGTTGTCAAAGTCCTCATCCGGAATGTTGGTATGACGCAACTCCACACTGGTTCCCTTTTTGTCGGAATGCAACCGTATGGTCACAATGGAATCCTCCTCCTGTTCGCCAAAATACCATTGCTGAACAATCTTTCTGTTCTCCTCAAATTCCAGGTTCATCCCCGAAATACTACCGCCCCAAAGAGAAAATTCCGTTCCGGGTTCCGGAACCATCTCTGCATCTTCTCCGGTCCAAATCTCCAACATTTTTTTATTGGTTAAGGCACTGTATACATCCTGTGGTTCTGCAGGTAACTGGTAATAACGCTTTAAATCTTTCATTTTAATTTTTAATTTTTAATTGTATTCATTTGCTAAAGATATGAAACCTCCGGTGGAGGTTCATTCAAACACTCACAAATTTTCCGGAGATTAAAATTAAAACAAAAAAAATAGATACTTTTCGAAAAAGAAAATTGAGCTACTTTGATTTTTTTTATATTTATCATTCAATGTAACTATATGTACGATATCATTGGTGATGTTCACGGACATGCGTCCTTATTGAAAGAGCTCCTGCTAAAAATGGGTTACGTAAAAGCTCCGGAAGGATACATCCATTCCGACAGGAAAGCGGTGTTTGTCGGCGATTTTATTAATCGGGGACCTCAAATCCGAAAATGTTTGCGGATCATACGAAAGATGGTGGAAAATGGCTCGGCACTGGCTATCCTGGGTAACCATGAAATCAATACCATAATTGCCCATTTAGAGGATGAAAAGGGAAAACCGCTGATGAAACCTCCGATGAAAAACTTCCTCCCGGTAATAAAAACCATTCAGGAATTTGCCATATATCCCGATGAATGGAAAGACCACCTAAACTGGATGCGAACACTTCCATTGTTCCTTGATTTAGGAGACGTTCGCGTAGCGCACGCCTGTTGGTCAGATACAACCATTAACTATTTAAAAGAACACCTGCCCCCCGGAAGAATTAAGAAAAATGTGTTCCGGAAGATGCTAAAGAGTAACGGATCAGAGCTGGCTCAGGCCATCTGGATTACAACAAAAGGGTTGATCTACAAGATGCCGGGTGATCTGAAAGTGATCAACAATAAAGGGGTCTCACCAAGATCGTTCCGCATCCGCTGGTGGGAGGAACCATCAGACAAAACATTTGAAGCGATCTCCTTCGAAAGTAAATTTAAATTACCCGAATATACCATTCCCCCCGAAATTGCGCCGGCGACACTACCCTACCCTGAAGATGCCCCCATACTGTTCTTTGGCCACTATTGCCGTGCCAATGGTCCACACATAATCAAACCCAATCTTTGCTGTGTTGACTCATGTGTGGCCGGCAGCAAGTCCCTTTTGGCCTATCGCTGGAATGGAGAAAAGGTACTTTTACCCGATAATTTAATACAAGTGAAAAAATAGTCTTCAAATAATCCATTGAGATCCAATATTCTAATTTTTTCATTAAATTTTTTTGATCGGCAGGTATTGCAGGAAAAAAAAGAAAGTATATATTTGCAGCACCTTTAAAAACAACAACGGATTTAAAAGGGAGTTCAAAAAATGGTGGCGTAGTTCAGTTGGTTAGAATGCCGGCCTGTCACGCCGGAGGTCGCGAGTTCGAGTCTCGTCGTCACCGCAAAAAAGATTGCTTCACAAGAGGCAATCTTTTTTTTTAGTTACAATATCGCTTAATGATGTTATAGGCCCCATGTATTCCCAACTCTCCTGCCCGACTCAAGTCAAGTGCTCCTCCCTCAACATCGTCAAGGTAAATTTTTATCAGTCCCCGGTTAAAGTATGCCTCGGCAAACTCCGGCTCCTGATCAATAGCACGATTTAAATCTTCCATAGCACTTTTATAATCTTTTAACCGGAGCTTTATAAATGCCCGGTTGTAATATCCAAAAAAGAAATCAGGGTTCAAGTAGAGCAGCATCTGGTAATCTTCCAGGATTTTATCGTATTCATGCGAATCAGGCTGGTCAATGCCTTCTGATGAAGAATCCGGCGAAGAAACGGGGACAACCACCTCCGAGTGTGACTGTGACAAAATTTCGATTTGCTCCACCATTTTAAAACGTGCATTTGCTCGTGAAAAATAGGCCATAGCCCCTGATTGATCCAAGTCAACCGACCGGTTAAAATCAGTTAATGCATCATTATAAGCTCCGGTAAGGCTATGGAATATCCCCCGGTTTAAAAAATTATGACTACTCTGGCTTATCTCAATCCGTTCATTATAATAGAGTACAAAATTTTCATAAAGATCATGGTATTCGGTCGAAGGCCGGTTGGAGATTGTGTAAATCGGATTGTAATTATTTAGCTGGTTAAGTTCATCGATTGCCAGGTTATAATATTGAGTCCGCTCATAATCAACCGCACTTTTTTCAAAGGCGGTTATAATAAATATGGGTTGAGGATCAATCACAACATTCCGGTTTTGAATGCGGCCGTCATCAACCTCCTCATCATCAGACGGAAGATCCCTGGAATCTTCTACAATTAGGTTAATGCGCTCTCTTCGACGGGATGGTCTCTCCTCAGATGCTTCTGCCTCCTTCTTCTCCTCATCATCTTTATCATCTTCATCATCACTTTTCGAATCGTTGTTGTTTGCCGGGGGATTGTTTTGGGCTGATGAGCCGGAGCCGGAGCCGGATGAAGCAGAGCCCTGCTGTGATTGATTCTGAGCTAATTGATCTGCATCCAGGTGGCGTTTTGACAGATCAAACTGCGGATTGAGCTGAGCAGCTATGCGGTAATCATCTTCAAACCCGCTTCTGCCCAAAACTTCCCTGGCCATAGCCCGGTTGAAATAAGCACTGGCCATCTCCGGATTTAGTTTTAATGCCATGTCATAATCCATGATCGCACCGGCATAATCCCCCAACTTATGTTTAACGATCCCACGATTATTAAAAGCCATCGAGTTCTCCGAATCAAGACGAATCGCCTGATCATAATCGCGCAGGGCCGAAGCGTAATCATCCATCTCAAAACGCGCCAGTCCCCGGTTCAAATAGGCGGCACTGAAGTGAGGCCTGATGATAATTACCTGGTTCAAATCACGAATGGCAGCCTCAACATCTCCCTCAACGATGTGTGCATTGCTCCGGTTCATTAGCGAATTCGTCGACTTCGGATTGATTTCCAGCGCTCTGTTGTAATCGGCAATGGCTCCCGCAACATCCTTCAATGCAAGCCGGGCAATCCCCCGGTTGTTATAGATCGATTCATCGTCCGGATCAAACTCAAGACCCCGGTTGTAATCTTCAATCGCTTTTTCATACTCCCCCAGGTTATGCCATGCCATCCCCCGGTTCATATAGGCTTGTGGGTAATAGGGTTTGATCCTGATCGCTTCATCATAATCAATGATCGCTCCACGGAAATCTTCTAACTGATGCTTTGCAACACCCCGGTAAAAATAGACCTCCGGCAGATAGGGCTTGAATTTGATTACAATGTTAAAATACTCAATCGCCCCGGTATAATTACCGATCGATATCCGGGTTCTCCCAACCCGGATATAATGATTGATATTCAGTTGTGCTTCCGCAAAAGTCACTGTAAATAACAGCAAAAAAAGTATCGTTGTGTATCTCTTCATTATTCCAATTCCTCTGTCAACAAAAATAATAGAAAATGAATATTAACCGACAATTGCCAAAATTACTCTAAGCACCAATCTCAAATACCCCTTTCACAGACCATTTCAATCAAAAATCATACATCATCAATAAACCTGAAAAAATGAAAAATTGATGGGGTAAAGCCCGGATACCATATTCGAATATAAAATGCTAACGGTGCTTTAATTCACAACCACTTGTTACTTCAATCGTAACTGATTCAGCCTTTCGATGAAAAGGTGATTAAAGTTCAATTAAACGGGCTGATTTTAATGCCAGCCAGAAACAGGCGGCCCGGATCGGGGTAGCCTGCCACGGTCATATACGTTTGATCCAGGATATTTTTCACTTCAAAAAAAAGCCGGGTAGGAAAACGGCCGGAAAATGTATAACCGGTGGTTAAATCAACCGCTAAAAAATCGCCCAGTGGAAAATTGCCATATTGCTGAATCCAAGCCGGGTTTACAAACCGGTTATTCGTGTATGGCCCGGTGTAGTTGACGAAAACATTGGCATCGAAAGCGGAATAATCGAAGTAAAAACCGGCATTCAGAATAACCTGAGGTAGTTGTTCATCTTTTATCATGCTGCCACCCGAATTCCTTTCGCCTTTCATCAGCAGAGCATTTCCAAAAACATAACTGTACAGGGAAGGAACATTCAGTTTTGCCGACATTTCGAAGCCATAGCTTTGTTTGTCAATATTTTCATACAGTTCCATCACCAAATCATCTTCGGTTACCATGGTTTGGCCGCTATAATCGATGGAATTATCTCTTTGGGTAAAAAATGTGCTTACAGAAATTTCGCTCCGGTTTGGCGATTTATACCTGAAACCGAGGTCGTGCTGGAAACGGCCTTCATTTTCGGGACTTTCACCCTCGCCGGTTAAACTGCCTTTCCGTGGAGCAATGGTTCCGCCGGAAAAATTGTAGTGAAATGACGAAGTACCGGATAAGAGATAGGATGCACCCAACACGGACTGCCATTCAACCGGTGCGGCCTGGTTCTCAATAGGAACTACATTCTGAAACCCCGCAGCACTTCCTTCAATTCCAAATCCTCCCCACTCAACAACATGTCCCCCGATTAACCGGAAACCGGCATCGACCAGAAACTTTCCAACCTTCTGTTCACTGGCAATCACTCCCGAAAAGGTATGAACATTGCAGCTGCGACCCACATAAAAACGTTTCCCATCAGGAGCCACCCAATGGTTGTAAAGGGCACCGATGCGCAACGTGTTAGACGGACTTAGCGGACGGTTGTGCAAAATATTTAACCCATACTCCCAGTCATTTTCATCGTGCCAGGCTGTTGTTTCCTGCGGAATGTTGTAGCTTAAAAAGTCCACATTCCTGTATGTCAGATTGGTCTGCAATTCAGTCAGCGAGCCATCATTCCCGGAATAATTGAGCTTCACGTAGGCTAACAACGTGCGCACCGGGTCGTACTTTTCAATTCTGTTCTTGATGTTGGGAGCCCCGACTTCATCGTCAATTCTGACCAACTGCCGCAACCCGCTGATATAGGTTCCCCCTCCCATCAGCTTATATCTGGAATTAATTTTCCAGTCCAGCTTTCCGTGAAAATTGCCAATTCGTTCCTTGCCATTTCGTCCCGATGGTCCATCGGTTCCAAAAAAGAGTGCGGAAGTATTGAAGGAAAGGTCGTTGACTTTATTACCATACTGCAGGCTTGTCACGTAATTGTTTAACTCCCCGTATTTTGTCAGCAGTGAAATGGTTTCACGCTCCGGCTTTTTTGTTTTTACATCTACTACGCCGGTCAGCCCCGACAAACCTTTCACCAGGGCGCTGCCTGACCGGATGATCTCCACCGATTCAATCTCAAACGCCGAAAGGAAATATCCGGTTTCTTCAAACTCCTTTTGCCACACCCCATCGATGGAATAATCGGGATAGGGGTATTTCTGCCCCCGGACTGAAAAGAACTGTTTCGTTTTCCGCCCTCGGGTTTCTGTCCACCCGCCCGGAACAAATTTCATCGCATCGACAATCGTTACAGCCCCCTGCTTCTCTATTTCAACCGCACTGATGGTCGTCATTGCCGGTAGAATCGATAGAGGGATCCGGTTTACTGAGGTATCCCTGTCGGGAAGAAAATAACGACCAAAAACGTCAACGCTGCCAATTTCAAGTTTTGCCGGGTTCAATCCTATTCGTAAAAGTTTCAGTGATTCATCGGGAATCCGGATTTGTATCTCTTCTTCCGAAAAGCCAACGGAAGTTACCCTGATGGTATATTCCCCGGCTGAAAGCTGAAATTCAAAGTGACCATTGTTGTCCGAACTGGTTCCTGTATGAGTACCGGGCAAAACGATATTTGCATTGGAGACCGGTTCGCGGGTTTCCAAATTATAAACAAATCCATTGATGGTAAAACCCGGTTGTGAAAACACCGGTTGACATAAAACCAAAATTGTTATACCAACCAAAAAAAATAAAAACCTATGATTCATGTGTATAAAATTAGACAAGTTTTCCTGCGTGAAGGGTAATTTGCCGGGTTGCATATTTCGTGGATTCCGGGTCGTGTGATACCAAAAGGACAGTTCCCCCTTCCCGGTGAAAATCTTTTATCAACAACATTAAAATACGGCTGTTTTCGGGGTCGAGGTTGCCGGTAGGTTCGTCAGCCAGAAGGATATCAGGTTTTTTGATGATAGCCCGGATAAACGCCGTACGTTGTTTCTCGCCAACACTAAGTTCTCCCGGATATTTATTTTTCAATGGCAAAAGAGAACATTTTTCGAGATACTCTTCTATTTTCCAGGCATCAGCAGAATCGGCACAGACAAGTTTTATATTCTCAAAAACGGTCAGATAAGGCATAAGATGAAACTGCTGAAAAACAAACCCTACATTTTTTCTCCGGTAGAAATCTACTTCATGCCTGTTCATGGAATAAATATCCCTTCCACTGAACAATACCTGCCCCGAATCGGGACTTATTAATCCGCCAACCGTATGAAGCAGTGTCGATTTTCCGGAACCGCTTGGTCCGACAATGGCAACAAAATCACCCTTTTCTACCTGAAGAGACAACTCATCGAGCGCCGTGAAAACATTCTCCCCTTTTTGATACTTCTTTGTTATGTTTTTGATATCCAACATTATATTAAACATTATTTATCTTCAAAATCCAGAGGAAGTGAAAGACTCCCCGTTAGTTCTCCGTTCCCTGCTTTTTACTGGTCACTCCTCTCCATCACTCATGGCTGAGTGTTCTGGCTACATCAACCTGCGTTGCCATGAGTGCCGGGATCCAGCTTGACAACATCCACAAAACAGGAAAAATAACGATGGAGTAACCGAACAATGACCAGAGCGGTTTGATAGACGTAGCTGTAAACCTGAAAATTTCCATTCCGAAATATTTAGCTATCAGGCTGCCGATAAAAAAGCCGATGATACTTCCTGTCAACCCAAGGATAAAAGCTTTTAACAGGATAATCAGCGAAACGAAAAATTTACTCTTCCCGGTGGCTATCAGTATTCCTATTTCATAACGGCGTGCCGTTACGTTAGCATAAAACAGAAACCCGGAAATAAGCAACGCAGAAAGCATCACAAAAGGGATCATAAATGCAC
>CAZILU010000120.1:8261-9657 GCA_964540165.1 uncultured Mariniphaga sp. | reverse complement strand
TTGAAAAAAATGTATAAATAAAATGCTATGATACACTGCTCTCCCCTTTACTTTTAACTTTTTACTTTTTACTTTTAACTTTTTACTTTTAACTTTTTACTTTTTACTTTTTACTTTTAACTTTTTACTTTTAACTTTTCACCTGTCCCAGCCTGCTCAATACTTCCCATCCCTCACCTCATAATGCGTTGGTTTCCCCAACAGCTTCTGCTCCTCTTTCAACCATTCGGCAATCCATACCACCACCCGGTCCAAAGAGACCCGCGGGCGCCCAAAGGTTTCAAATGCATACTGAGAATCATTTAACAGTGCCGTCGGTGATTCATGGTTAACAAACTGAGGCTTCACACCAAACAGCTCACCAAACCGCAGGGCTATATCCCGTACCTTCAGCGTTTCTTCACCGGTTATGTTCAGAATATTCGCCGGACTTGCAGCGATATCAACAGAACGGAGTACCACATCATTGACATCGCCCTGCCAAATGGCATTGAAGTACCCCATCGACAAATCGATCGGCTCTCCGTTTTTTACCCGGGTAGCGACATCGACCAATACGCCATACCGCAACTCAACCGCGTAATTGAGACGGATCAGTACCACCGGCGTGCCAAAACTCCGGCTTCCATACTCAAACATCCGCTCCCGGCCAAGACACGACTGAGCATACTCTCCTACAGGCTCCGGCCGGTCGCTCTCTTTCGAACCGCCCGATGCCACCGGAACCAACGGATAGACACATCCGGTAGAAAATGCTACAATCCGCGAGTTCTTAAACCGATCGGCCACCAGTCCGGGCATATACGAATTCATAGCCCACGTTAACGAAAGATTGTCTTCAGATCCAAACTTCATGCCGGCAAGAAAATAGACATTCTTAACCTCAGGAAGGGAATCTAAAAAGGATTTGTCCAACAGGTCGCCCTTGATGGTATCAATCCCCCATCGCTCAAGGCTCTCTTGCTGCTCTGGCGATGAAAATCGGGAAACGCCGTAAATCTTTTTCTGAACGCCGGCGGCATCGCAAGCCCTTTTGGCCATCCGTGCCATATCGGGTCCGATCTTCCCTCCGATGCCCAAAAACATAATATCCCCGTCTAAGCGACTGAAAAACGCAATAACCTCAGGCGTTGGCCTGGAGAGAAGCTCCTCTAACGCGGCCTCATTGACAATTTTTTCCGGTAATCCACTCATTTTGTATCCTCCTTAATAAAAACCGGCAAATTTAATAAACCGAAACCATATTATCCCTTCTATTTTCGATTTTTTACCTACAGTCATCTCAACCATCCTCTGTCTTGTCAACAAGACTCCGTCATTGGCAATCCCGGTATTCCGGGTGAGAAATCTGTCGCATCACAAAGAGATTTCTCCTCGGGTACTCGTCGAAATGACA
>CAZILU010000120.1:1589-8161 GCA_964540165.1 uncultured Mariniphaga sp. | reverse complement strand
CGAAATGACAGGGGCCCGAAATGACAGGATCTAATAACGTTCGGTCTTCGAAAAGAAAAAGTCCGCTTCTATCTGTGCATTCTCATCACTGTCGGAACCATGCACAGCATTCTGCTGAAGCGAAGTGCCATACAACCGGCGAACCGTCCCTTCAGCAGCATCCGAAGGATTGGTAGCGCCGATAAAATTACGGAACGAAGCCACGGCATCCTCCTTCTCCAGGATCATCGCCACGATAGGCCCCGAGCTCATAAACTCAATCAGTGATTCGTAAAAAGGCCGTTCCTTATGAACGGCATAAAACGCTCCGGCCTGCTCACGCGTGAGCCTGATAAGCTTCATAGCTCGGATCCGAAAACCGGCATCACAGATCATCGTTAAAATGGCACCGGCATAATTTTTTTGAAAAGCCGTTGGCTTAATCATTGTAAAAGTTTGAATTCCAGACATATTATCTCTTATTTATGTTCATACTCAAGCGCAATATTAACAAAATTTGAGGAAAGATGCCTTTGTCTGCGTAACACTTTTCTTATCTTTGTCCATTCAAATAAAATGGATTTTGAAAAACACTGGATATAAAGTTTTTAAGGCTTTAACGGAATTATTGGCGCGGGAGCCGAAAAAAATTGTTATCGTCACACATGAAAATCCCGACGGAGATGCCATCGGCTCTGCGGTTGGCCTGGCCGAGGTGCTTCAAAATGCCGGTCACGAACCGGCGGTCATCGCACCCAACGACTACCCCGTCTTCCTGCAATGGTTCTCTTCAACCATTGAAATCTTGATCTACGAAAGAAAAAGAAGCCGGTCCAAAGAGCTTTTGGATGCGTGCGATGTGCTGATCTGTGTCGATTTTAATGATGCAAAGCGTGCCGCACAAATGGAGCGTGAATTGCTTAACTTTCCCAAAACCAAGGTGATGATCGATCACCACCCCTACCCTGCCGATTTTTGTGACCTTGTCGTTTCAGAACCGGAATACAGCTCTACCGCCGAGCTCATTGTCGATGTGATTGCCAAAATTTCCCTCGAACAAATGATAAACCACCAGGCAGCAGAAGCGCTCTTTACAGGGATCATGACCGATACCGGCTCCTTCAGTCACAACATCTCAAGGCCCAATACGTTCCAGGTCGTGAGTAAGCTGATGCAGAGAGATATCGATACCGAAAAAATTCATTCGGAGGTTTACCACAATTTCTCGGCGCACCGGATGAAGTTGTTGGGGCATTGCCTGGATAAAAAAATGGAGATCTTTCCGGAGTATCGGTCCGCGGTCATCTGGCTTTCCAAAGAGGAGCTGGATACCTACGAATACCAGCCGGGCGATACCGAAGGGTTCGTTAATTATCCGCTCTCGATCAATGACATTGTCTTTAGTGCCTTCTTTGTAGAAAAAAGAGATTACGTGAAAGCCTCCTTCCGCTCCAAAGGAAGCTTCCCGGCCAACACCTTTGCGCAGGAACATTTTTCCGGTGGCGGCCACCGAAATGCTGCCGGAGGAGAAATTAAACTGTCGCTGGATGAAGCGGTTGAAAAATTCAAGCAACTGTTAAGCCATTATAAACATCTGTTATTGGATACCATTTTATAAACCATCGGAAAATGAGAAAAATGATTTTTACAAAGGCAGCCATTCTGTCCATCCTGGTCCTGGTCGTGACGTTATCATCCTGCCTCCATCCGGATAAGAATGAAACGGTCTATTCCGCAGCCATAGAGAAAGCGCTCAGGCAAAACTACCTGAATAACCTGGAAAGCCTGGGACACGATATCGACACCACAGAATTAGGTGTTTATTACATCGTACTCGAAGAGGGTGAAGGCGATTTTGCACAGACAGGTGATACACTGACCGTTGGCTATTCGGGATGGTTTATCGATGAGGTTCTGTTTGACTCATCCGACATCAAATACCCCGATGGAAAAATGACCTTTGCATTGGGTGATTCAGCCTCAATTGCCGGGTGGACAGATGCCATGAAGGTGATGAACAAAGGAGCCAAAATTCAGTTTATCATCCCTTCCGGGCTCGCTTATGGAAGTTCATGGTACGGGAATATCCCGCCCTATCAAACCTTGATCTTCGTCGTTAAGCTCTTTGATATCAAACCATCCTGAAACAGTACCAGCCATCGGGCATTCTGATTAAAGTATTATAGCCAAAATCTTCGTTAAGCAAAAAAAGAAAAAATGAACAGACAAATCACCCGAATAATTTTATTGATCCTGTCAATAGCCATCTTTTCCTGTAAGGATAACAGCCTGGAAAAACAGCGCAACGATGAGCTGGATAAATTCAATGCATATACACGAAATCACTATGCAGACATAACCCCTAAAGCCTCCGGACTATTTTACATTGAACTGGATGAGGGCTTGGGCGACTCGATAAAGATTGGCGATAAGGTGCAGATATTTTTTGACCTGTGGACGCTCGATTCCCTTTGGGTCAATGGATCCGGGAATTTTGAGCCGCTGGAGATGGAGGTCCAGCATCCCGCCAACCTTAGCTATTCCGCGAAAAGCGTTGAACAGCTTAAAAGCCTGAATGAGGCGCTGACCTATATGAAAAAAGGAACCAGATCACGTCTGATCTTTGACTCTGCACTCGGGTTCGGACAATATGGAACCTATGGCATCCTGGGATTTACCAGCCTGATGATGGAGGTCGAGGTGTATAAGGTGTTCCCGGCGCAGGGCCCCCCTCAGGAGACGGAATAAAACGGCAGCAGAACCAAAAAGCAGATGCCTGTTATAGCGGGCTGCTTCCTAACAAAAAGATGGCGGGCTGCTTATGAAGATCCGGAATGCCCTCTCTCCACAATCGCACGGAACGCGTGGCAATAAACTCCGAATCACCGGTCAGATTGGCAGCAATGCAAAACAGAACTTCTGGGGAACAGTGCTTCACAACATCATTCATCAATGGATTGTTTCGATACGGTGTCTCTATAAATATCTGTGTCTGACCACTTCGCTGAACCTCCTTCTCCAGCGATGCCAGGGCACGCAGCCGCTCATCGCTTCGTACCGGCAAATAGCCATGAAAGGCAAATTGCTGACCGTTCAGTCCGGAGGCCATCAACGCCAATATGATAGACGAAGGGCCTGAAAGCGGAACCACCCGAATCCCTGCCCGATGCGCCAACTGAACAACCAAAGCCCCGGGATCGGCAACGCCGGGACAACCAGCCTCCGATAGCAACGCGATATTTTCACCGGAAGAGACAGGGCGTAAAAAAGCGGGGATATCGGAAACGGCCGTGCGCTTGTTCAACTCAAAAAAGGTCAGTGCGTTGATGTCAATATCCCGGTTCACCTGCTTTAAAAATCTTCGGGCTGTGCGGATATTCTCAACAATAAAAAAGCGGGTCTCACTAAGAACCGTAAAAATTTTTGCCGGCAATACATGCTGCCATAGCCCATCGCTTAACACATTCGGAACAAGAATTAATTGTGCCATCTCTTTTTTTTCGTAAAAGTAAAGATTATCGCTGGTTCGCCAACCTTTTGCTAATTTTGCAGAAAAATTTAAATTTAAAACAGAATCTGTCCATAACGTTCACTTCATATGCAAATAAAAGCTACCCTGCTTGGAACAGGAACATCACAGGGAGTACCGGTTATCGGCTGTAAATGCCCCGTGTGCCAATCAACCGACCAAAGAGACAAACGGCTGAGGTCATCGCTCTTGCTTACGATCAATCATAAAAATTTTGTCATCGATGCAGGTCCCGACTTCCGCCAGCAAATGCTTAGGGAAACCGTGGAAAACCTGAGGGCCATTTTAATCACCCACGAACATGTCGATCATATTTTCGGATTAGATGATATCCGATCCTTTAACTGGCTTCAGAAACACCCGACCGACATCTATGCCGAAGATCGGGTGCATAAAGCCATCCAGCGAATATTCAACTACGTGTTTGCTGAATTTAAATACCCCGGAATTCCGGTTATGGAGCTCCATACCATCGAAAACAAACCATTCGATATCGATGGCATTCCATTCATCCCCATCCGGGGATATCACCACAAATTACCGGTTTTCGGATTCCGTACCGGCCCTTTGAGCTACATAACCGATACCAACTTCATCCCGGATTCGGAGATAGAGAAACTTCAGGGAACAAAGGTCTTAATCATCAATGCGCTGCGAAAAGAGAAGCACCTCTCACACTTCAGCCTTGATGAGGCGCTGAAAGTGATTCAGAAAGTCGGGCCCGATCGCGCATACCTTACCCACATCAGCCACAGCTTCGGGTTTCATGCAGAGATCGAAGCAGATCTGCCGGTCAATGTGTTTCCCGGATTCGACGGGTTAAAAATCGTGATCGGTTAAGGCCGTTTAACCACCTTATAGATCAACGTCTCCCTGCCTGACACAACACCAATAAAATAGATGCCGGGCTTAAACGCTGACACATCCACCGGAACGATATGATAACCGGATGCAACGCCCTCCATATCCACCCGCTTCATAAGCTTTCCACTGATAGAATGGATGGAGATCTCAACCCGGGAATTTGATTCGGCATTGATGCCAATGTTCACCAATTCATTCATGGGATTTGGATAGACGTCAATTCGCTTCTTTACATCGCTCACGACCGGACTGCTGACAAGCACCGACTGAAAACCGGAATATGCAGGGACACTCTCCTCCCGGTTAAACACATTATCGGTTACCAGGGCGTAAAACCGATAGCTGTTTTTGGTGGTATCTGAAATGGAGTATTGAACCACAGGCGCTGTCGTTTGACCTAATGAAACAAATGGAGCACCATCAACCGAAACAAAAAATTCGTAGGCTCCGATTCCCGATCCATCCTGATCGGATGATGAGCAGGAGACCGTAACCACAGGTTCTCCTTCAGCATATACCGGCGCATTCATGACCGTTGACGGGGCATCAAAATCAAGCACGTTGACCCAGGTATTGGTAGCAATGGGCGGATTCATATCAAAAACAATCGAAGCCCGGTTTTCAATAGCCGTTCCCGATGGTAAACCATCAGCCAGCTCCACCGAAAAGCGCACGAACCCTTCCCCTTCGGGCGGGGTGACATTGGGTGGCAACTCAATCCCTTCAATGTCCCACTTCAGGATGTTGCCATTACGCTCCATCTTCCAGGTATATTCCGTTCCCGAATGACTGGTCTCCTGAAACCGAACCGTTTCGGGATTGAAATGCGCAGAGAGGGTGTCTAAAATCTGCACCCGGTATGCAGGCGCTGTGGCCTCTTTCAGGTTTTCAAACATGATGGTGTAATTCATTACCGGCGTTGTGGCAATATAATGGTTCTCTCCATAGCCGGCAGGTCCCACCATCTCATTCGGATCCCAGGAACTGACAAGCTCACCTTTCACCTGCTTGCCGCTGGCTACCTTCTCCTCAACACCGTACAACCCCACCTCCTTGTAAAACCAATGAAACAACCTTCTCCGTAAAGAATCTTTGATATTGCTGACGGATTCAACCGCATCGCCAATTTTAAACAGTACGTTGGTAACCGGATTGCTTTCCGCAATCTTTCCAACCACATATTTGGAAACCGCCCGGATGGAAGAGACCGTCCTGCCATACTGCTGTTTCTCACTCTTTATCTGATTGACAGTCAACCCAAGTCCTCTGGCATACTCCTCCTTTTCCTGATCATTTAGCTCGGCCTTTTCACCCACTTTATTGACAATATAATCAACAGCCCCGCTCTGTGCCTGATCGCCAAAAAATCCACCCAACGTCAGCGTCACCATATTCTCCGATAAGCTTTTTAAACTTTCGGGAAGGCCATACACAATTACATCAAACGAATAGTGTTCATTGGGCTCTAAATAGGGGATGAAAAAGACCTGCGTCAGGTCGTCCGGATCACCAAGAGAGTCGACCGGCAGCACCTCTACACCACCATCATACGGCAGACGAACCTCTTTAAACCGGATATCCTCGGTTACGTTGAGCGCCAGCAGAACCGGACTGGTTGGCAAATTGCTGATGTTATATATATGCACGGTAAAGGGATTGGGAGCACCTACCCTTACATCGGGCCGGCCAACCAGATCTACCCTGATGTTCGACTCGATCGGAACAGATCCGTCACCACTGCTGATGACAAAAATACCAAATTCATCCAGCATCGATTCATTCTTATTCCAAAAGCCTATCGAGATAAAATTCTCCACAGTATCCAATACGGCATACTCCCGCGCAGAGATAACCTCCCAGGTTTTCCCTTCATCGACCGACTGGAATACCTTCAGGTTCTCCTCCTTCTGACCGTTAAGCAACGCTTCGTCATAATAGAACTTTGCGGTGTAGTATTGAATCTTTCCCTCCCCGGCCGGGGTGAGCCGCCACCATCGCTTCGTCGATCCGGGCAATCCCGGAAACGGCGATCCATTATGTACCTCCACATCAACACCGTCAAAAACACCCTCCCAATCGCGAAGATCATAATCAACGAATGTACCTGGTTGATTGTTGTAAGTGTTATAATAAAACCAGGTATTCCCGACATAGTGATACCGGTACATCGATCCATGATTAATCAGTGCACCGGTAGATG
>CAZILU010000120.1:0-1579 GCA_964540165.1 uncultured Mariniphaga sp. | reverse complement strand
TTCGGCTTGAAAGATGCAAAACCCCACTCTCTGCGATTTCAAGGGTAGCATACAGATCCAGCTTTCCGGCAATGGTCACCTCATCTGCAATGACCACCTTCCCTCCCGGTGTCTCGCTGCCCTCCGCCTGCTGAAGTTTAACATTGCCTGCATAGGTACCAACCATTTCAACGGTGCTTCCATTGGTATTCTGAACGATATTGGAAATTCCGGTGCTTCCGTAATTGTAAGCGTTCCCATGAATATTAATATAGGCCGTCCGTGGCGATAATTTGCGGTTACTGGCCTGCACAGTATCCCGGTTAATAATCCCGGAATTTAAAAAGTCTCCTTTGACCGTTAAATGACGCCCGTTGCTTTCACTGCTAATCCGGGTGCCTTCCGGAATGGTAAGGTCTCCATCAATGGTGATGGTTCTGAAAAATGCAACGGTTGAACTCTGAAGCCGTAAATTTCCCGTAATATTTCCGGCAAGAATCGATTGATCACAGATAATCGTTCCGGTTTCAGAAAAAATGACCGGGACATATATAATGGTTGCTGAACGAACATCGTTGTAATAGCCATCACTTGTAATACTATCAGCGCTTAACTGCAATGTATGGGGCCCCATAAACAACTTCATGCTTCCCGACGACTTCGAGGTGTTAACCATACAATTATGAAAAACAATGTCTGAAGTGGCCGTAAGAATACTATCCGTCATATTCAAACTGAAACTAATGCTCCCGATCGGTTTAGAAGCTTTAATATGCTGATTCGCACCCTCCATATAAATGTTTCGGAACTTCAGAACACCATGGTTCTCCAGGTTCCCGTATATACTCAGATCAAAGAAATCTTTATAATCGATGATTTCACCATGATTAACCAGATTGCCGTTAATCTTTAATAAACATCGTCCGGCTTTCTCTTGCTCCCGAATAACCTTTCCCCCTGCCTGGATGGTAAGATTATTCATTTCGTAAGTACCCGGTGAATAGTAAAAATCGCCGGTGGTTACCAGCGATGTGATCACAACATCATCCGTTTTGGTTGGAACAGCGCCTCCAATCCATGTCGTTGTTTCCGACCAAAGCCCCCCCTGAGCGGTGGTTGTGATGGTTGCTGCCGAAAGGATATCAACGGCGGAAAGAATAAAAACAGCCACAAGAGCGGCTAAACGAACATACTGAAATGGAACAGATGACTGAAACAGCGTAACAGCACTTGGTAAATGGTAAATTTTTTTCATTGGAATCAGATTTGTATCAAAGTTCCAAAGTTAGACATTAACCAATCGGTTATATATCCATATCGTAAAATCTATATCCAAATGGTATGTTCACTCACTTTTTTTCGAAAAAAAATAAAATCAGTGTCACTCAATCGTTTTGTTTCCTTGCCCACATGCGCTACTCAGGGCTGTTAACAAAAAAGAAAAAACCTGCTGTTGTCTGCCAGATTGTGGACAATCTCACTTCGGTATCTATAACCAGTACCCTATCAGAAACTAATCGAACTCTCTCACTTTCAGTGAGCGGGAAACGGGGATCGAACCCGCGACCCTCAGCTTGGGAAGCTGATGCTCTACCACTGA
>CAZILU010000119.1:1351-9752 GCA_964540165.1 uncultured Mariniphaga sp. | reverse complement strand
GCTCTGTTATTAAAGAAGGGCGTATATGAGGTCAACGGAACGATCAATATTAATCAGTCCGGTATCGTGATCAGGGGCGAAGGTCCGGAAGAGCGTGGTACGGTTGTGCGGGAGACAGCCAAACGTAAGTGCGATCTGTTTGTTTTTTCCGGCAGTGGTTCATTAGAGCGTCAGGAGAATACAAAAGTAGCCATCAGGGAAGATTTTGTGCCGGTGGGCCGAATGTATGTTGAGTTATCAAATGTAAAACCATTCAAGGTTGGAGACCAGGTTGTTATTTACAGGCCGGGAACCGATGCCTGGATTCGTGACCTTAAGATGGATCGGATTGTTGAACGCGAAGGAACCAGTCAGTGGACTGCCAGAGGGTATAATCTGGAGTTTGAGCGGGAGATTACTGCCATCGAAGGGAACAGGGTCTATTTTGACTATCCCGTTGTTATGGAGTTAGATAAAAAATATGGCGGAGCCTATGTAATGAAATATCGATTTGAAGGAAGGATTGATCACTGTGGCATTGAGAATATCCGGATGGAGTCGACCTATGCTCATGAAACCGACGAAGATCACGGATGGGATGCAATCAAATTTCGTGGAGTGGCGCACGCCTGGGCACGGAATGTGGTTGCCCGTTATTTTGGCCATGGCTGTGTTTCCATCGATGGAAGTTCCAGAAACATTTCCGTACTGGACTCTCAATGTCTGGATGCCAAATCGATCATTACCGGCAGCAGGCGATACTCTTTCAGCACCAGCGGACAGTTTAACCTGTTCAAAAATTGCTACTCTTCTGAAGCACGGCACTGTTATGCAACCGGTGCCAGGGTAGGAGGTCCCAATGTTTTTACCCGGTGTAAATCGCGAAATACACATAATGATATTGGTCCGCACCATCGATGGACCGCTGGTACTCTGTATGATCTGATCGATACTGATGGGGCTATTAATGTGCAGGATCGGGGAAATTATGGAACCGGACACGGATGGACCGGCGTTGCCCATGTCGTTTGGAATTGTCGTTCCCCCAAAGTAGCTGTCCAGTCGCCCTGGGTTAGCGGGAAGAATTATTGCATCGGACTTATTGGTGGAAAGTACCCGGGAAGGTTTTCAGCCCGACCCGATGGAGAGTGGGAGGGTTTGAACAAGCCTGGCCTGGAACCGGAATCGTTGTATGAAGCTCAATTGAGGGACCGGTTAAATAGGTGAGCTTTTATCAGATGATGGATCCGGTAAACTTTTAACTTTGCCCGGAGTAACAAATGGTTCGCAGGAATAACGAGGAGGCGGCCTCTAACTTTTAAATGAGGAATCATTGAATTCGTTGCGTTTCAATTTAATTTCATTGACATACACTGAAGGTGTAACTCCATACTGCTTTTTAAAGCATTGGCTGAAGTAGGAGTGTGAGTTGAATCCAACGGCAAACCCGATCTCATCAATATTCAGATCGCCATCTTTCATCAGTTTTATTGCTTTTTTCAATCGCACATAGCGAATAAATTCGTTTGCTGACTGGTTGGTTAATGCTTTCATTTTTCGGTGAAGCGAACTCCGGCTTATGCCCAGAAGTGCGGAGAGCTGTTCGACGGAAAATCCAGAATCAAGAAGGTGGGTTTCAATGATTTGAAATGATTTGTCAATCAGATTTTTATCACGAAGTGTGAGGTTTTTGTCATCAGCCCACTTTTCTGATGAAACTGAAAAGATCTTTTTTAACTGTTCTCTGGAGGCAATCAGATTTTTAATCTGGACTTGTAAAAGTTCATTGTTAAATGGTTTTACAATGTATGCATCTGCGCCGGTTTCAAGACCGCTGATCTGATTATCTGTTTCGGAAAGTGCTGTTAATAAAATGACAGGGATATGGCTGGTAAGAAAATCTTCCTTCACCTGTTTGCAAAAATCGAGTCCGTTTATTCCGGGCATAATCACATCGGAAATGATGATGTCGGGAAAAACCGCTTTGGCAATCTCAAATCCCTGTGTTCCATTGGAGGCAAGAATGACTTTATAATCATTTTTAAGCAGATCGTGGATCTGTTTTCGCATATCGTGATTATCTTCAACCACGAGTACAGCGTATCGATAATCTTTTTTAACGATTACGTCATCTCCCGAAGTTAAAGTCTCTGCGGTAGTATCAGGAGATTCATTACTCCACCGTTCTAAAATCAGGTTATTTGACTCCGAAATGGTTCCGCGTGCTTTAAGTGGAAGTAAAACCGAAAAAACGGTACCTTTTTCATTTCTGTTTTCGACTGTGATAGCACCTTGATGCAGTTTTGTATATTCTCTGCAGAGATGCAATCCGATGCCTGCACCCTGCAGAGTGCCGGTCGGACTTTTATAGAAACGCTCAAAGATTCTGGGTATCTCATCGTTTGCGATTCCTTTGCCGCTATTGGCCACGCGAATTGCCAAAACCTGACCGGTTAATTCAGGAAAGGTAGAGAAGGAAATCTGGTCGGAAGCAGGCGCTTTGGCCTCCTCTATTTTCAGGGATATGTCGCCTCCTTCGGGTGTGAATTTAAAAGCATTGGAAAGCAGATTAAATACGATTTTGTCAAGTTTATCCGGATCTGCTTCCAGTTCATATTTGTTAAAAGCGGATGTCAGGGTAAATGATATCGCTTTATCTTTGGCATGAACCCGAAAATGGTTACACACTTCCAAACAAAGGGCAATAACATCGGTATTTAATGGCGAATATTCAATCTTGTTAAGTTCCAGCTTCCGAAAATCGATAATCTGATTGATTAACATTCGTAACCGCTGGGCATTTCTTTGAATCATAGCCAAATGTTCTTTGGTATCATTATCGTAATATTTTTTATCGATAATCATCTCCAGTGGCGATAAAATGAGCGTGAGGGGTGTTCTGAATTCATGTGAAATGTTGGTAAAGATCTGAAGCTTTAATTGATGAAGTTTCTCTTCATTTTCACGTTGTACTTTCTCGATTAATATTTCATTTTTGAGTTGTTGTCTGAATATGATTTCCCTTCGGATTAACCAGATGGAAAAAATGAGTAAAGACAAATAGATTAGGTATGCCAGCTTAGATTTCCAAAATGGGTATTGAATATCGATTTTCAAACGGGCAGGTTCCAGGCTCCAGACGCCATCGTTGTTTGACCCCCATACTTCAAAAGTGTAACTTCCCGGAGGAATCATTGTGAAAGTAGCTTTTCCTTCAGTCCCAGAATCGATCCAATCGTTTTGATAGTTTAGCATTCGGTATTTGAATCTGTTTTTATAGGGTTGAATAAAATTATTGGCTACAAATTCCAGCGAAAGTGAATTTTGTCTTGGTTTAAGTTTCAACGCATGAACGGTATGTATGGCTTTTTTAAGCGGGGAATCGGGATCCGAAAGCGTCACCTTTTTATTGTTGATTTCAAGATTGGTTATAAATACGGTAGGGGGGATCGGATTTTCGGAAAGCAAGTCCGGATTAAAGAGGTTAAATCCGTTGGAACCACCAAAGAGAAATTCTCCGTTTTTGGTTTTAAAGGCCGCATTGGGTTTGAATTGATCGCCTTGCAAACCATCATCTTTATTGTAATATTTAAATTTTTGTAATTCAGGAGTATAGCAAGTGATGCCATTTTCAGTGCTAATCCAAAAGTTTCCTTTATTATCTTCCAGAACACCATAAACGTTATTTCCGGGTAATCCATGCGTTTTTGAGATGTTCGTTAATTTGCCTGTTTCCGGATCTAAAATATCCAATCCGTTACCTCCTGTACCAATCCAGATGTTTCCATTTGAATCTTCAAGAACTGAATAGATTTCATCGTGGTTGATATTCTCCTTTTCTGAAGTGTTGAAAAAAAAACGTTTAAAGTGATCGCTACCTTTTGGTTTGTAATTCAATCCGGATTGTGTACCAATCCATAATCCTTCGTATGAGTCGACCACGATGCATCGGATATAATCCGATGAGACAGAATTTGAATCCGCAGGATCAGAGATATAATTGATTAGTTCTCCGTTTGTTATATTATAGGAGTATATTCCATCTCCCCACGATCCCATCCATAACGTATTGCCAATCAGGCACAGGGTATAGATGCTGATCCTTTCAGCCGGAAAGATATTATGATGTGTAAATTTCTTACTGTCAATATTAAATGACCATAATCCATTGGCATAGGCTCCGATCCACAATGTGTTTTTTTCATCAAAACAGAGGGTTTTAATATTTACCGTTCCATGTTTGCGTGTCCGGATTTTATAAAAATCAAAGGTTTTTTCTTTTCGGTTAAACCGGTTTAACCCTCCATCTTCAGTACTGATCCATATATCTCCGTCATGGGTGTGTTCAAAAGAGCTAATAACATGGTTGTTAAGTGCATTGGATTGAAAAGGAAGTTGATAATAGGTAAACTGAATGTCGTGTTTGCCAACATGCGCCAATCCACCCGACCAGGTTCCGATCCAAACGCCCCCTTTAGAGTCTGTTTTTAAGGAGTGAACGCTGTTGTGCGGGAGATAGTTGTAGGGCGTTTTTTGAATCATGGTTGAAACTCTTTTGTTAATGACTGCCAATCCTTTATAGGTGCCAATCCAGATTCTGTTTTCACGGTCTTTTGCGATGGATCTGACGCTGTTGTTGGGAAGTCTGGTGTTTGAGCCTTCCGATTTTTGGTATGTGTCAATGATGGTTCCAAGATCATTAATGTGATCAATACCGGATAACTCATAACCGATCCAATAGGTATTATTATCCTGAAGAATCGCTTGTATTTTATCCTTTCGGTTGTGGTAGAATATGCTGAATTCTTTGTAAGGTGGAGCACTTCGATAAAAATAACCCAATTTAGTTCCTATGCACAAATTCTGATTGTTATCAAAAATGATTTCGGTAGGATAATCTTCTGCTGCTTCAAATTTAAGGATGATTGGGATGATCGAGTCTTCTTGCTCATTTAACTGGAAAATGCCAACCAGATCCGATAAAATGACTTTTTTACCATCGCTGTTTTCAATGATACTTCTTATATCCATTGGAACATGGTTATCAAATGGCAATTTCCATTCGGGGGTAATAAAAATCTCTCTCTCTTCATCAAAAAAGCTTAATCCTTTAACGCTTCCTATCCATAATTTGCCCGCTTTGTCGTTGAAGACACTATAGATATTATTGGCAGGAATCGAATATGGATCATCTTTTTTATGGATATATTTATCAATAGACCGGCTGTTATAGCGATAGAGGCCATCTTCGGCAGCAAACCAGATAAATCCGTTTTGATCCTCATCGATGGAACGAATGGATCCAAAAGTAAAACCATCAGCCGGAGAGATCCTGCGAAACAGAAGGTCATTTATTTGCGATTTACTCACATAAAAAGTGAATGAAATCAATAGAGCGAGTGATAAAAACTTACGCATCTGTTTTTGGTTTAGACCGGAAAAATACAAAAATAGATGAATCAACAGAAATTGTTTTGTTTTTATTACTTTTAGAAAAGTTGAAAAAGCAACATGTCATCAGGGATATTCATTCAATAGAAAGATATTGAGATTATTGAACGTACGGTTCCCGTTTTTTCAGGTGCCGAATCGGTGGTTCGACTTGAAAATGTATCGGGAGTAAAAATTATGAAAAATACTGCTGAAGGAAATGCTGAGAGTTTTGTCCGGGTGAGGGTTGGAAAAGAAAGTATTTATAGCGGCAGAGAGATTTACCATTTTTTAATTGAAGAGTCTCGGATTACCAGTTCGGTGGGAAGGATAACCTGTTGGTTGAATGTATGGCCCAATTCCAGCCATCGGAAGAAGAGGCGGGCTGCTTCCTGTCCCATTTGAGACGTGGGGTGGGTGACTGAGGTCAGTGCCGGATCCACTACTGTGGAGTGAAACTCATCGGTAAAACCAACCAACGCAATATCCTTGGGAATTTTTAGTCCCTGTTTTTTTATCTCTTTCATGGCTGCGAATGCCACCGTATCGTTGACACCAAAGATGGCATCCGGCCTTTCCTGCAGGGTTAGAAGCTGTTGTGTTGCCAGGGTAGCTTCACGCGTACTCAGATTGCACTCCACCAGAAAGTCGGGATTAAAAGTGTATCCACACTCTTTCAATCCATTGATATATCCCTCTTTGCGATTTTTAGAGATATTCAGATGTTCCGGCCCGGATATATAGGCTATTTTATGACAGTCGTTCTCCTTGAAGTGTCTGATGATCGATTTAGCTGCTTCAGCACCATTTACACTAACCGCAGGAACATCGAGCGATTCACAGATCCGGTCGAAAAAAACCAATGGAACTTCATCGCGGATCAGCTTTTCAAAATGGCTGAAACGGGTTGTCTCCTGGCTCAGGCATACGATAAATCCTTCCACTCGTGCTTTCAATAAGTTTTCGACCGATTTTACCTCTTTCTGATACGACTCTCCGGAAGAGGAGATCAGAATAAAATATCCATGCTCCTCTGCAACAGACTCAATACCGGAAATTATGGATGAGAAAAAATGGGTAACAATATCGGGGACAATGACGCCGATCATTTTTGTTTCCTGTCGTAAAAGCCCCATGGCTAATGGATTCGGGGTGTAATTTCTTTCCAGGGCTAACTGTTGAATTTTTGCAGTCAGCTCCGGACTGATGTCCGGGTGGTTTTTTAATGCCCTGGAAACAGTCGAGATCGAAACGCCCAGTTCCCGGGCCAGATCTTTTAATGAAATGTGCCGTTTTCCCATATTCACTATTGTTGTACAAAGTTAAAATTTTTAGCGAAACCGCTAATCATTTATTTTCTGTGGCAATCTCGTTAAAAATGTTCTTCAACACATTTTCTGCTTCGCAAAGCTTTGCGAAAACCTTTGCGTTAATGTTCACTATTTCAGTGTATTGTATTTTCAGAAAAGAAGTGTCATCTTTGCATTGAAAGTAAAAATTTTAACGTGTTATGAAGAAAAGAGTTGTTGTAACCGGAGCGGGTGGATTTATCGGCGGCCACCTGGCACGTAAGCTGGCTGATATGGGCTATGATGTGCGTGCGGTAGATAAAAAACCGTTGACAGAATGGTATCAGGTTCATGATGAATGTGATAATCTGGTGCTTGATCTGACGATAAAGGAGAATTGTTATGCGGCTGTCAATGGCTATAATGAAGTGTATAACCTGGCGGCTGACATGGGCGGCATGGGATTTATAGAGACCCATAAAGCCGATTGTATGCTTAGTGTTTTAATCAATACTCATTTATTGATGGCGGCTCGTGACCTGGGTGTTACCCGATACTTTTATGCCTCTTCTGCATGCGTATATAATGGAGAGAAGCAGACCGATCCCGACAATCCGGGATTGAAAGAGACGGATGCCTATCCGGCACTGGCGGAGGATGGATATGGTTGGGAAAAACTATTTTCGGAACGGATGTGTCGTCATTTTACGGAAGATTACGGGATTGTTACCCGCGTGGCCCGTTTTCACAATGTGTACGGACCTTTTGGTACGTATGACGGCGGCAGAGAAAAGGCACCTGCTGCTATTTCTCGAAAAGTGATTGAAGGCGAATTGTTTGGAAAGGATGAAATTGTGATTTGGGGCGATGGAGAGCAGACCCGTTCATTCATGTATATCGATGAATGTGTTGAAGGGATCTTGAGGATTATGGAGAGCAATATTGAGGAGCCCATCAACCTGGGGAGTGATGAGATGGTTTCTATAAATCAGTTGGTTGATATTGTTGAAGAGATTGCCGGATACAAATTAAAACGTCAATACGATTTGGATGCGCCCAAAGGTGTTCGTGGCAGGAATAGCGATAATACCCTGATCAGGCACTATCTTGGATGGGCCCCTTCTTACCCGTTGAGGGATGGTATGAAAAAGACCTATGAGTGGATAAAGGATCAGATGAAGCAGAAGAATAAATAGTATTTTTTTTGGTTGAATAGAATCCTGGTTCTGATTAAAGGGACTGGGATTTTATTCAATCATTCCCTTGGAAAAGGGGATTATTGAAAAAGATTGCAGATGAGCAAAAAAACAGTAATGGTCAGTGGGTGTTTTGACCTGTTGCATGCCGGGCATATTGCATTTTTTAAAACGGCAGCGCAATATGGCAGGTTGCATGTTTTTGTCGGACAGGATGAAAATATAAGGTTTTTGAAAGGGAAGGCTCCCTATTTTTCTCAGGAGGAGCGACGGTATATGGTAGAAGCCGTCAAATATGTTGAAAAAGCATTTATTGCTTCCGGATCCGGAATGCTTGATTTTGAACCCGACATGAAGCAATTGAAACCCGATATTTTTGTTGTGAACAGCGATGGGTTTACACCGGAGAAGCGACAGCTGTGTGAAGAAAATGGTGTTCAGCTAATTGTTCTGGAGCGAATTCCTGAAGAGGGAGGGCTATGAGGCGGATACCGCCGAAAACGCGGA
>CAZILU010000119.1:0-1341 GCA_964540165.1 uncultured Mariniphaga sp. | reverse complement strand
TGAGCGATCGAGTTCAGCGATGAAAAACCAGATGAAATTCCCCTACCGGTTATGTTTGGCTGGCGGGTGGATGGATCAGCCCTGGGTATCGAAGGTTCACCCCGGTTCCTTAGTGGTAGCTCAAATTGATCCCGGGTTCAATTTCAATGATCGTTCCGGCATGGCCACCAGTTCACGAAAGGTGGGTATTGAATTGTGGGGAGATCGGTTACCGGGCGGGGATCCGTTACGGAACGCTGAACTGCTCTTCGGTGCTGAAAATCCACCCGGTTCGGAGTATATTTCCGGCTCTCAGGATCATATCGGCCTGCTGGTCCCCGGGATCTCCCGGCTCGATTATGCCGGAGGATTCTGGCCGGAACAGATAGAGAATACGGTTGATCCGGAGATCTGCCAATGGCTTTCGAACATTCTCTATTTAATTCCCCTGCAACCTCGCCCTGTCGGGTACAACCCATTAATCAGAAAGAATCTTGATATTGATCTGGTGAAAAAGCTGGGAGAGTCGGGAATGAATTGTTATGATGCCATATTAAAAAAGGATATATCATTATTGGGCCAGGCAATGAAGGACTCGTTTTTGGTTTGGAGTGAAATGTTGCCTTATACCATACCTTCATGGGTGATGAAAGAGATGGAACAAAAAATTTTCCCTTTCTATTCCGGAGCGATCACTTCCGGTAGCGGCGGAGGGTATATAATTGTCCCTTCGGAAAATGCGGTTCAGGGAGCTTTAAGGGTATCTGTTCGTTGGGAATAGAGGATTTAATGTTGAGATAGCCATGAACGTTTTAAAAGACTAAATTGACTTGAATGTGATCAATTATCTATTTTATTAGTTTTTCTAAAATTATTTGATTTTTAAAAAGTCCACTTGATGAAGTGGGCTCAAAATTAGAATTATTAAGAAACAAAAACTTATTATTATGAAACTATTTCTTTTACTTTCTTTTCTGTTTTTGACCGGGATGCTTAATGCCCAGCAAGTGGTGTGTGAATACTCTGAGGAAGTTAATACCTCGCTGGTTATTACCGAAGCAAGGCTAAACAACGGTAATAATGCTTATATTGAGATCACCAATAGGGGTGAAAATTCTGTTCGGTTAAGTGAATTCAAGCTTGGCCAACTGCGAGCTCATTCTACAACTCGTCCGGTATATGATCTTTGCAATGATGCCTGGAATAATACTACCGGTGGATATATGTTTCTTCCCGATAAGGTACTTGATCCTGGTAAATCATTGGTTGTCACCAGGGCTTTTGACTATGGTCCCATTTTTTACAAAGAAGGCATGGGCAGAATTGGCGGCAATGAACGCCCAAAACAGATCGGGATATATG
>CAZILU010000118.1:7003-9926 GCA_964540165.1 uncultured Mariniphaga sp. | reverse complement strand
GATGCTCCGGCCGCACCGCGATCTTTTTTTTCGATGATCTCGCGCACGGATTCCACCGCTAATTTTCCACGGCCTACCTCCATCAGGGTGCCGACAATGGCCCGCACCATGTTCCGTAAAAAGCGATCGGCCTTAATCCGGAAAACGATCCGGTTTTCTTCCCGGATCCATTCGGCCTGGTAAATTTTGCATCGATTGGTTTTTACGTCGGTGTGGAGCCGGCTGAAACTGGTGAAATCCTCGTATTCAAGCAGCACACCGGCCGCCTGATTCATCTTTTCCAGGTTCAGTGGACCATAATAATACCAGGCTATATCCGTTTGAAACGGATCTTTTTGGGTGCATATATAATAATGGTATGTTCGGGCCGTAGCGCTGAAACGGGCATGCAGATCCTGATTGACTTCCCATATTTTTTGCAGTGCGATATCGGCGGGGAGGAAGCGGTTCATTTTTGCTGTCAGGTTTTCCGGATTGGCAATTTCATGTCCGGTTTCGAAATGGAGTATAAAAAAGGAGGCATGAACGCCGGTATCGGTGCGGCCGGCTCCTACAACCGAGATCTCTTCACGCAACAACGTTGAGAGTGCGCGCTCCAACACTTCCTGAACGGATCGTGCATTGGGCTGGATCTGCCAGCCATGGTAGGCCGTGCCTTTAAATCGGAGCTGTACAAAGTAGCGGTGCATCGAGTTTTATTTTTGAAAACACAAAATAACGATTTTTTGATCATTTTTTCCATGCAGGTAAAATTGTCAGGCAGGTTTTCATGAATTTGCCTGGGAATTCAGGGTAGCCATTATAGATTAAATGGCTGAAAGTGGTTCCTGAGTCGAATCGATCTGTGGTTGAGATTGCATTGGCAGCACCCGACTCTCCAGGATATTCGGGTATTTCTGAAAAATTGTCAGTTGCTACGGTTTTGAAATTCACCGGTTTTTAACGATGTTGTTATATTAATACTGACAATCAGGCATTTGGTGTCGAAAAAATGTCCAATTTTGGCGTTTGGTATTTTGTTTGTTATGGAAACGAGAGAAAATTAAACAATGTTAAACGTTTTAAAGTATAGGAGGAATTAGCTATGACACTTGCTAGAAGATCAGAGAGTTACTTGCCGTCGCTATTTGACCGCTTTTTTAACAGCGACCTGATGGACTGGAATCTCACCAATTTCTCCGGTCCGAATACCACATTGCCGGCAGTCAATGTGAAAGAGACAGCCGATGACTATATTCTGGAGGTAGCCGCTCCGGGAATGAGCAAAAAGGATTTTAAAGTCAGCTTCCAGAATAACGTGCTGACCATCTCCTCTGAAAAGAGAGAAGAGAAGCGCGATGAAGATGATAATTACACCCGCAGGGAGTTCAGCTATCAGTCGTTCCAGCGCTCTTTCACCGTACCCCAGCACAATGTGGACGGTGAGAAGATCACTGCAAATTACGCCGATGGTATCCTGTGTGTGAAGCTTCCCAAGCGGGAAGAGGTGAAACCGAAGCCGGCAAAAGAGATTAAAATCTTATAAGGGCATGACTGGCTGGAGCGCATTGAAAGAAGGGAGTACTCCCTCCATGGGCTGATGTACGATAAAGAGGTGACGCTGACAGGTTGCATATGAGTGCCGGCGTCACTTTTTTTATTTTGGGGGCTTGTGAATTTCAATATTTGATGCAAACGTCGCTGTTTTTTCAAATTTTTAGTGTACCCGGAATGGGGTAAGAATTACAAAACCTGCTATGGAAGGGAGCTTGAGAAAGAGAAGACTTAATTTTTTTTAACAAAATAGATTGGTAATTTTCTTTACAATCGTTTAAATTCGTGCACTTAAAAAATCGGCAGTGCCGGCAGCACCGAACGCAACGAATAATTATAAAATAAATTAGATACTAAGAACAGTTGATTATGAATCAGACGGTAGATATTAAAGAGTTGAATGAGAGAATTCAACGGGAGAGTTCGTTCATCGATATGGTCACTATGGAGATGAACAAGGTGATTATTGGTCAGAAGCATTTGGTAGAGAGCCTGTTGATAGGCCTTTTGTCAAATGGGCATATTCTTCTTGAGGGAGTGCCCGGACTGGCAAAGACATTAGCTATTAAGTCATTGGCGCAAACAATCAGTGCCAGGTTTGCCCGGATCCAGTTTACCCCCGATCTGTTGCCTGCCGACCTTTTGGGTACCATGATCTACAGTCAGAAGCGAGAGGAGTTCTCCATTAAGAAGGGGCCGATCTTCGCGAATTTCATTCTGGCCGATGAGATTAACCGTGCCCCCGCCAAGGTGCAGTCGGCGCTGTTGGAGGCGATGCAGGAGCGTCAGATCACCATTGGTGATACCACGTTCAAGCTGGATGAACCTTTTCTGGTGATGGCTACGCAGAACCCGATCGAGCAGGAGGGAACCTATCCGCTTCCTGAGGCGCAGGTCGACCGATTCATGCTGAAGGTAGTGATCAACTACCCATCGAAGGAGGAGGAGCGGGAGATTATCAGTCAGAACCTGATGAAGCAATTTCCGGAGACCTCAACCGTTTTGAAGCCGGAGGATATCATCAATGCCCGCGATGTAGTGAAGGATGTGTATATGGATGAGAAGATCCGAAAATATATTGTTGATATCGTGTTCGCCACCCGTACGCCGGCAGATTATAACCTGAAGAAGTACCAGGAGATGATCTCTTACGGAGCCTCGCCGCGTGCCGGCATCAGCATGGCCCAGGCGGCTAAGGCATACGCCTTCATCAAACGGAGAGGTTATGTGATTCCCGAAGATGTGCGTGCCGTTTGTCCCGATGTGATGCGTCACCGGATCGGCCTCAGCTATGAAGCAGAGGCGAACAATATCACGACTGAGGAGATGATAACGGATATTCTCAACGTGGTAGAGGTGCCATAAATGTTGTTTGTGGTTTGTTGTTTGT
>CAZILU010000118.1:1460-6903 GCA_964540165.1 uncultured Mariniphaga sp. | reverse complement strand
TGTTGTTTGTGGTTTGTTGTTTGTGGTTTGTTGTTTGTGGTTTGTGGTTTGAGGGTTTGACATTGTTTGAGGGTTTGAGAAGATTCAAATTGTTTCGAAGAGTCATGTGTTGGAGAATGGATTTTGAGATAACATGAATCTTTGGTCCCCGGAGGGTTCCAATATCTTTAACGACCCAAAAATTATAAATGATATTGTTTTGGAAACAAGTGAGTTATTAAAAAAGGTACGAAAAATCGAGATCAAAACCCGTGGTTTGTCGCGGAATATTTTTGCCGGCGAGTACCACAGCGCTTTCAAAGGGCGTGGTATGGCTTTCTCCGAGGTACGTGAGTATCAGTTTGGCGATGATATCCGGAATATTGACTGGAACGTTACGGCGCGTTACAACCACCCTTTTATCAAGGTTTTTGAAGAGGAGCGCGAGCTAACGGTGATGTTACTGATTGATGTCAGTGGATCGCGCGACTTTGGTTCATTTGAGAAGATGAAAAAAAATGTCATTACCGAGATCTCCGCTACCTTATCTTTTTCCGCCATTCAGAACAACGATAAGATCGGGGTGATATTCTTCTCCGATACCATTGAGAAGTTCATTCCCCCGAAGAAGGGGAAGAGTCATATCTTACGCATTATCCGGGAGTTGATTGATTTTGAGCCGCAGCACCGCGGCACTGACATTACCCAGGCGGTGAAGTATCTGACCAATGCCATAAAAAAGCGCTGCACTGCGTTCATTATTTCCGACTACATCGATGACAATCCTGATTTAGAGAATGCCCTTTCCATTGCGAATAAGAAGCATGATCTGATGGCTTTGAAGATTTATGATGACCGTGAGACCGGGCTTCCGCCGATGGGCCTGGTGAAGCTGAAGGATGCTGAGACCGGCGCATACGTGTGGGTTGACAGCAGCTCGCGCCGGGTACGGCAGATCTATGCTGACGCATGGAAGAGCCGTATGGAGAAGCAAGGAGCCATGCTGCGCAAGTGCGGCATCGACACCGTTGCTATCAATACGCGCGAGGACTATGTCAAATCGTTAATGTCTCTCTTTAAGAAGCGGGCTGTTAAATAGTAACGAGCATGAAAAGATTAATACAGATACTCTTTATACTGTCGGGATTATTGGCTGTGACTACCGCCGGGGCACAGCGGATCAAAGCCACGGCGTCGTTAGACTCTGCCAATATTCTGATAGGCGATCAGATCCGGTTGATCCTGGAGATCGACTATCCCCCGCAGGTAGCGGTGATTTTTCCACAGGTGCCGAAGCTGATCGCGGAGAAGATCGAGGTGCTTCATGCGGTGGGGGGCGATACCCTTCAGGAGGAGGGGGCCTCCACGAAGAAGCAGATTGCCAGCTGGCTGATCACTTCGTTCGACAGCGGCTCTTACCGCATTCCCCCTTTCTGGTTTAAGATCACCATCGACGGACATACCGATTCGATCCCCACCAACGGGTTGACGCTGCATGTGCATACCCTTCCGGTGGATACCAACCGTGGTCCGACCGACATCAAGATGCCCTATGGTGCGCCGGTGACGCTGAAGGAGGTGATCCCCTACATCCTGGGAGCAATCCTGTTGGGAGCCATCATCTTCTTTATCTTCTATGCCCTGCGACGCAGGAGAAACCACCAGCCGATCTTTTCGCTGCCGGTAAAACCCAAAGAGCCGCCTCATGTGATTGCTCTTCGCGAGCTGGATCAAATCAAGGGAGCGAAGCTGTGGCAGCAGGGGAAGACGAAGCATTACTACAGCGAGGTGACCGATACTTTGCGCCGGTACATTGAGGGGCGGTTTGATATTCCGGCGATGGAGCAGACCACCGCAGAGATTCTGCAGAGCTTCCGCTATCGCCGCGATCTGATCCCCGGGAAGTCGTTTGGCCATCTGGAGCAGATCCTGTCGTTAGCCGACCTGGTGAAGTTTGCCAAGTATGAGCCCTTGCCTGACGATAACAGCATGGTACTGTTCAACAGCTATCTTTTTGTGAACGATACCAGGCCGGAGGATCGCACCCCCGAAGCCCCCAAAGAGATTGAGAAAGATGACGAAGAGGATGTGGAAATTAAATAGATTGGGATGTTTGAAGGATTGACATTTAAAAACCCGGAATATTTCTATCTGCTGCTGTTGCTGCTGCCGATGGCTGTTTGGTACATCTTCCGGCAGAAACACAACAGTGCCAGTATCCGGATATCGACGACTGCACCGGTGTTAAAAGCGCCGAAAACCTTGCGGCACTATCTGCGTCACCTGGTATTTTTGTTGCAACTGCTGGCCATGGCCGCCTTTGTGGTCGTTCTGGCGCGTCCGCAGGCTTCGAGCAGTTGGGAAAATGTGACCACCGAGGGGATCGATATTGTGATCTCACTCGATATATCGACCAGTATGTTGGCGCGCGATTTCTCTCCCGACCGGCTGGAGGCGGCGAAGAAGGTTGCGATGGAGTTTATCTCGGGGCGGCAGTACGACCGTATGGGACTGGTGGTTTTTGCCGGTGAGGCATTCACGCAATGTCCGCTGACGACCGACCGCAGTGTGTTGCTAAATCTCTTTAAAGATATTCAGACGGGTATGATCGAGGATGGCACGGCCATTGGCAATGGCCTGGCCACGGCGGTATCGCGGTTACGCGACAGCGATGCCATCAGTCGCGTGGTGATACTCCTCACCGACGGAGAGAACAACCGTGGGCAGATCGCGCCCCTGACCGCAGCGGAGATCGCCAAAACATACGGCATTCGCGTTTATACCATCGGCGTGGGCACGGTGGGGATGGCTCCCTATCCGGTGCAGACACCTTTTGGCACTCAACTGCGCGACGTAGAGGTCAAGATTGATGAAAAGATGCTGCAACAGATCGCTTCGATTACCGATGGGCGCTACTTTCGCGCCACCAGCAACACCAAGCTGGAGGAGATATACCGGGAGATCGATCAGTTAGAACGGTCGAAGATCGAGGTGCGGGAGTTCAGCCGTCGCTCGGAGGAGTTTATGCCCTTTGCCGTGGCAGGAATTGTCGCTCTTTTGCTGAGCTTTCTTTTGCGTATCACCTGGTTTCGCAGTATACCCTGAAGAGCGGGCGATGATTGATCAGAAAAGAGAGAAACTGGCAGGATGCCGGTACCCAGAGAAGTGCCGGCATCGGGCTCAAAGAGAAACGGATAAAAGTTGAAACAATGGAGATGTTCAGGTTTGCACATATTGAATATTTATGGGGATTGGCGGCCATTCCGCTGCTGACACTGATCTTTATCTGGTCGAGGTACGCCCGGAAACGGGCCCTCAGGCGGTTCGGCCATCCGGAAACGATGGCAGCGCTGATGCCTTATGCTTCGCGGAACCGGCCGGTTGTTAAGTTTTTTCTGCTGATGCTGGCCTTAGCCTGTTTTATTATCGGTACGGCGCGTCCGCAGTTTGGATCGAAACTGAAGAAAGTGCAGCGCGAGGGGGTGGAGATCATAGTTGCTCTTGATGTGTCGAACAGCATGATGGCGGAGGATATCCAGCCCAACCGGCTGGAGCGTGCCAAGCGTGCCATTGCACGGATGGTCGACCGGTTGACCGATGATAAGATCGGATTGATCGTTTTTGCCGGTGATGCATACATCCAATTGCCGATCACCAGCGACTTCAACTCGGCTAAGCTCTTTTTAGAGGCCGTTAACACCGAAATGGTGCCCCGTCAGGGTACCGCCATCGGAGCCGCTATTCAAATGGCTATGCGGTCGTTTACCCCCGGTGGCGAGGCCAACAAATCGATCATCGTCATTACCGATGGTGAGAACCACGAGGATGATCCGGTGGCAGCAGCTGCCGAGGCTGTTGCCAATGGTATCGTGGTGCATACCATCGGCATGGGACTGCCCCAGGGAACACCCATTCCGGTGGTGCGGAATGGTCAGACCGACTATATGCGTGACCGGGAGGGTCAGGTGGTGATCACCAAACTGAATGAAGCGGTGCTGGAAGAGGTGGCAACCGCCGGTAACGGTATCTACGTGCGGGCCAACAATGCACAGGTGGGACTTAATGCCCTCTTCGATGAGATCAATAAGCTGCAAAAGGAGGAGATGGAGACGCTGGTTTACTCCGAGTATGACGACCAGTTTCAGTACCTCTTTGCCGCCGGTCTCCTGCTGCTGCTATTGGAGTTTGTCATACTTGAACGAAAGAACCGGTACTTGCGCAGGATAAAGTTGTTCTCTTAATGAGATCAATTAAAAATTAAAAATGAAAAATGAAAAATTGAGGAGGGAGACGAGTAGGGGGAGATTCTGATCCGAATATTATCCGGGAGGAATTAAAAATGAAAAATGAAAAATTGAGGAGAGAAGTTTTTAAAAATGTTGTCGATAAGAGCATGCTGTTTTTTTGAACGATGCATGCCAATATATAAGGTATATGGTTATGAATTATCGGAATTATCAACGGTTGGAAATGAATGGGAGCGTTCAGGTCTGTGAGCCTCCGGTGTCGAATGGCGTGAGTCGGTACGTTTTGCTGTTGACCGGGCTATGGCTGAACAGGCTGTCGCGGTTTTGGCTGTTACGACTTAGGCTGTCACTTAATCCATTGGTCAGCAGGTCATTGCTGATCCGGCGATCATTGTCAATAGCGTTGTTTGCCGGAATGTTGCTGATCACTGCGACACTGCTGTTTGCGCCTCAGCATGCCGTGGCTCAGAACGAACGGAGGTTCGTCCGCCAAGGCAACAACCTCTTCATGGAAGCGGTAAAAGATACCACAAAACTTGATACCGTGCGCTTCAGCCAGGCCGAAGAGGTCTATCGCAAAGCGTTGGAAAAGAAGCCTGGTCACAAGCAGTGGGATTTCAATTTAGCCGATGCGATCTATAAACAGATGCGCTTTGCCGAGGCGGAACGGAAGTTCGATGAACTGGCCAAGACCTTAGATACGCCGGAAGAGCAGGCCCGCGCATTGCATAACAAGGGAAACAGCCAACTGTTCCAGCAGCAGATCGACCAGAGTATTGAGAGCTATAAAGAGGCATTGCGGCGCCATCCGGATGATCTCGATACCAAATACAATCTGGCATGGGCACAGCGGATGAAGAAAAAGCAGGAGCAACAGCAGCAACAACAACAGCAGAACCAGGATCAGAACCAGGATCAGCAGCAGCAACAACAGCAACATCAGCAGAACCAGGATCAGCAACAACAGAACCAGGATCAGCAACAACAGAACCAGGATCAGCAACAACAGAATCAGGATCAACAGCAGCAGCAGCAGAATCAGGATCAGCAGAACCAGGATCAGCAGCAACAGCCGTATAAAATTTCGAAGCAGGATGCTGATCAGTTGTTGCAGGCATTGGAGAATGATGAACGGGATATACAGGAGAAGGTACAGAAGCAGCAGGCCGAAAAGGGTCAGCGTATTCGTACCGAAAAAGAGTGGTGAGGATTTAACC
>CAZILU010000118.1:0-1360 GCA_964540165.1 uncultured Mariniphaga sp. | reverse complement strand
CAGGCCGAAAAGGGTCAGCGTATTCGTACCGAAAAAGAGTGGTGAGGATTTAACCGCTGTCGGGGTTGATACAAACTATTCAACCCCGGCAGGGGTTGCATATATTTAGGAACAGATAACCGATCCCGACAGGGGTTGTATATTGATAGAATATGATACGATCAGTTACATACGCGATCTTAATGCTGGCCGCTATGACGGCCGGAGCAGTGCAGGTTCGTTTTCAGATGTCTGCCCCCGGAGCGGTGGAGGTGGGACAGCAGTTCCGGCTGACCTTCACACTCAATGAGCGTGGGCAGAATTTGCAGTTGCCGCCAGGGCTCACCGACAATTTTGATATTTTGATGGGACCCAGCACCAGCTCATCCACGTCGATGCAGATGATCAACGGGAAGACCACCACCGAAGTCTCCTTCTCCTTCACCTATATATTGAGGGCGAAGCAGGAGGGATCCTTTGAGATTCGTCCCGGCTTTATTGAAGTAGAGGGTAAGGTGGTTGAGTCGAACGCTTTGAAGATTCAGGTGGTGAAGTCCCGGCAGCAGCAGGCTCCGCCGCAGGGCCAGTCGCAACAACCATCATCGGGATCTGACGGGGGGAGCCAGGGGGCCGCATCCGCTTCCCTGGGAGGTGACAATCTTTTTGTGCGGGTGGAGATGAACAAGCGGAATGTTTACCGTGGTGAGCAGATTATTGCCACGGTTAAGTTATATGCCGATCCCAACATCCCTATTGCCGGATTTGAAGAGGTGAACCTGCCCACTTACGAAGGTTTTTACACCCAGGATATTGAGATTCCCAATCAGATCAACTTCACCCGCGAGGTTTACAACGACCGGATCTATCAGGTGGGTGTTTTGAAGAAGACCGTGTTGTTTCCGCAGCAGAACGGCACCATTAAGGTTAATCCGTTCGACATGACCCTGCTGGTGCAACAGCGTGTACGGCCCCGCAGCTTTTTTGATGATTTTTTCAGCGGGGTACAGACGGTCCGGTCAAAGATTGTCAGTCAGCCCGTCACGGTGAACGTGAAAGATTTGCCACCTCAGCCGGCTTCGTTTTATGGCGGGGTAGGGAGCTATACCGTTAATTCGGAGATCAGCGCCACGGAGGTGACCACCAACGATGCGGTTACCTTAAAGCTGATCATTGGCGGGAGTGGAAATTTACGGCTTATCCGTAATCCGGAGCTCTCCCTTCCGAGCGACTTTGAGGTGTACGATCCCCGCTCCACAGAGAATATTCGCGCCGGTAATCAAGGTGTTAGCGGCACAAAGACGGTGGAGTACCTTTTTCAGCCCCGTTTTGAAGGGGAGTACACCATTCCGTCGATCGCTTTCACCTATTTCGATCCCGCGGC
>CAZILU010000117.1:0-10022 GCA_964540165.1 uncultured Mariniphaga sp. | reverse complement strand
GGCGGCATAAACCTGGGAAAAACTTTCCAGAACCGGTATTTTATTGAAGTCAAGTATCAGGTTTCGATCCTCCGAGAAAGCCATATCGGGCATCAGATCTATTGTTCCGTTTTCGAGTTCCTGAATGCAATCATTCCACGTGCAGAACAGGTACTGCAGTGACCACCCCTCAAGGCGGGCAATTTCATTCAGGATATCGATGAATATGCCCGAGGGTTGTTGCTCGTCATCAAAGAATATTTTGGGTTGATTTTGATACACGCCAATCCGCAGAGACACCGCCAATGAGTCTTGGGCGAGGCTCTCCATGCAAGTTCCCCAAAGGAGTGCGATAAGAATAAACGTGTTGATTAACAGCTTTCTGAATACGCTTGTTTTCATGGATACATTAACTGTTTTTGCCCCTTAATTGTTCAATTTCATTGCGTAACTCTTTGATCCGGAACTCCCGTTCGATGGTTGCCTGTTGAAAGCGTTCCAACTCATCAATCCGTTTGTTCAGCTCCATGGTTTTTTGATTTACCTCTTCCTGAAGATTATCTTTTAGCTTCCGGAGCTCCTCTTCATCCTGTTTGCTCTTGGTAATATCGCGGGCAACAGCAAACATGATATCCTCCTCCGAATAGGGAAATGCATTCCAGGAGAGCCATTTAAAAACGCCATCCTTACAGCGATACCTGTTTTCAAAACGATAAGCCGCCCTGCCATGTATGATCTCATTTTTAACCATCCGCGTATTCTCATGATCCTCGGAGTGCACAAAGTGAATCCACGGATGGGAGAGGAGCTCTTTCTGACTCCAGCCCAGTGTTTTTTCAAATGCGGGATTCACTACTTTAAAGAAACCGTCAAATCCGGAGATAGCCATCATATCGGTCGAGTGTTCAAAGATCCGTTCACTGTTTTTCAGCTTCTCTTCGTATGCTTTACGCTCCGAAATATCCCGAATAATCAGGCTTGAACGAACCTCTCCTTTTCGGTTGGTATAAATGGACGAGGAGATTTCGGTCGGAATAATGGATCCGTCCTTTCTGATAAAGGTGAGCTCTCCGTGTGTTTTTCCAATACGCTCCCGCTCTTCCAATAACCGGGGAAGGTTGGGGTCGTTGAGATTAACCAGGCCGTTTCTGCCTGCCCTGCAGATCTCCTCCTCGGTCATTTGAAACAGGTCGCAGGCAGCCTGATTTGCCGATAAAACAGATCCGTCGGGCGATGTCATCAATATGGCATCCAAGCTGTTATCCAGTAACAGACGGTATCGTTCTTCACTCTCCTCCAGGATCTTTTCGGTATGTTTGCGCTTCTCAATCTCAATCGTTAAATCTTCAATCAGGTTGAGCGAGGTATTTTTGGTTTTTTGTAGTTCATCGATCGTTTGTTGTAAACGGTTCTGCCGCTCTTCGGCAATCCGCTCCAGCGATCGCTTCTCCTCTTCAATTTTTTCATCGATGGTGATCTCTTCCAGGATCAATGAGACCATCTGAGTGGCATTGTTTATCAGGGTATAACTATCTTCTTCCAACGGATTACTACTTTGCACTTCGATTTTCCCAAACTGATATTTTTTGGTTTTTAGTTCCAGGAAAAAAGCGCTGTTTTTGGCTGGTTTTTTGGCTGTTTTCCATGATTTTTCATCGCTGGTTGCGAGCGAGAAACGGACCGGATGAAATAGTTTGCCCATCTCTTTCATAAAGTGGTTAACGATTTCATCCTTGTTTGTCCGTTGGTTGAGATCGATTAGTAACCGAAAGATATTATTGGCAAAATTCATTGAAGTTGATAAATAATTGGTTCCCTGGTTTTATATCAATTAATTGCGTCCCTTCTTTCAATCCTTTGGCAGGATTTAAATGCAAGATAAGAAATTTCTTTTATTTTCCGTATGAGATTATGATCAATTTATTGTTGAGCTACACCTTTTAGCGACAGTTGAATTCGCTGTCGTGGAATGTCCAGCTCTTTGATACGTACATTAACCTGTTGATGGAGTTTCACAATCTCATTGGGATCGGAGACAAACCGGTCGGCCAGTTCGGAGATGTGGATCAATCCCGACTGTTTGATCCCGATGTCAACAAAAGCGCCGAATTTTGTTATGTTATTAACGATCCCGGGGAGGATCATTCCCACATGCAGGTGATCAATGGAGAACACACCATCGGCAAACTCAAAAATCCGGATGGGTTTTCGGGGGTCCCTTCCCGGTTTCAGGAGCTCGTTTTGAATATCATTTAACGTAGGAATTCCCACGTTGTCAGACAGATAGTTATTAAGGTTGATCTCTTTTACCTGTTTTTCATTACCGATGAGATCGGCAACGGTACATTTCAGATCGGCAGCCATCTGTTCTATCAGGTGATACGATTCGGGGTGGACGGCTGAGTTGTCTAAGGGATTCTCTGCATCGGGGATCCGGAGAAATCCTGCTGACTGTTCAAATGCTTTTGGTCCCATACGCGGCACATTTTTTAGCTCTTCTCTTGAACGGAACAGTCCCTGTTCTTTGCGGAAATCTACGATGTTTTGAGCCAATTGTGGCCCCAGTCCGGAGATGTAATTCAGCAGATGCCTGCTGGCGGTATTGACATTTACCCCGACGGCATTTACACTCAGCTCTACTACGGCATCGAGGCTGTTTTTCAGTTTTTTTTGATCCACATCGTGTTGGTACTGTCCGACACCGATACTTTTGGGATCAATCTTAACCAGTTCAGCCAGTGGGTCCATCAACCTTCTTCCGATCGATATGGCTCCCCGGACGGTGACATCATATTGGGGAAACTCCTGTCGTGCGATGGGCGATGCTGAATAAACCGAAGCGCCGTCTTCGCTCACGATATAGGCTCTGACTTCACGATTGAAGTGTACTTTTTTCACAAATGCTTCCGTCTCTCTGCCGGCGGTTCCATTGCCAATAGCGATGGCATCGATCCGGTAGATTTCAATTAGGGAGGAGAGCTTTTTTGCTGCCATCTTTTTATCCTCACGAGGTTTGTGCGGATAGATGGTATCGTTGAACAGGAAGTTTCCCTGCTCATCGAGACAGACTACTTTGCAGCCGGTCCGGTATCCCGGATCGATGGCCAGTATCCGCTTCTGGCCCAGGGGAGGCGCTAACAGCAGTTGTCTCAGGTTTTCGGCAAATACGGCAATGGCGTCGTTATCGGCTCTCTCCTTCGACCAGGCGGCGAACTCATTTTCGATGGAGGGTTCGATCAGCCGTTTATAGCTGTCGCGCAGAGCCATTTCAACCTGCCGTGATGCGCTGTTGTTGCTTTTCACGAAGAACCGCACCAGGGGTTCCATTGCTTCTTTCTCTTCCGGTTTAACCGAAACGCGGAGGAATCCCTCATTTTCACCCCGGCGCATGGCCAACAGGCGGTGGGAGGGGCATCGCTTCAATGGCTCGTTCCATTCGAAATAGTCGCGGTATTTATCGGCTTCAGCCTCCTTCTCTTTGATTACCCGTGCGGTGATGGTTGCGCTGCGTTCAAAAGCCCGCCGGACCATGTTCCTGGCTTTTTCATTTTCACTGATCCATTCGGCGATGATATCCCGAGCCCCGGAGAGGGCATCCTCTACGCTATTCACCTGGTCGTTAAGGAATGCTTCAGCCCTCTCTTCCGGCAATCGCTCTAATTGCTTCATTACGATCTTTGCCAGTGGTTCAAGTCCTTTTTCGCGGGCAATGGTTGCTTTGGTTCGCCGCTTCGGTTTAAAGGGGAGGTAGATATCTTCCAGTTCGTTGGGATCGTAACACGATTCTATGCGTTGCTTCAGCTCGGGTGTCAGTTTTTCCTGTTCACCGATGGACTTAAGAATGGTTGTTTTTCGCTTTTCCAGCTCTGTGTATTTCTCTCCCTCCTCTTTGATAAATAAAATTTTTACTTCATCGAGACTACCGGTCTGTTCTTTTCGGTAGCGGGAGATAAAGGGTACTGTGGCGCCTTCATCCAGCAACTGTATGGTATTCTCCGTCTGTCGAATGGTGATACCGGCCCCCCGGGCGATCAGCGATATGATTGTATGATTCATATGGAACTGTTTTCTGGTGCAAAGGTAGAAAAGAAAACGCTTGGTTGGAGTGAAACAGCGATAACCGGTGGCAGGTCATATGCTGTCAAAAGGCAAATGGCATTTGTCCCGGATCAATGAACGGGCTGTTTTGCCCTTTCACTTTTTCCTTGTATTTTTGTCGTTGCGTAAAATAAGAATTACATGTTTGAAAATTTATCGGATAAGCTCGAACGGTCATTCAAACTGTTGAAAGGCCAGGGGAAAATTACAGAGATCAACATCGCAGAGACGCTCAAGGATATACGTCGTGCTTTGCTGGATGCTGACGTCAATTTTAAGATTGCCAAAACATTCACCGATGAGGTGAAAGAGAAAGCGTTGGGTCAGAATGTGCTGACTTCGGTGAAACCGGGGCAGTTGATGGTGAAGATTGTGAAGGATGAACTTGCCCAACTGATGGGCGGGGTTATGGCTGATATCGATCTGACCGGATCTCCGTCGGTTATTCTGATGGCCGGCCTGCAGGGGTCCGGTAAGACGACCTTTTCGGGAAAGCTGGCCAACCTGCTGAAGCGCAAAAAGGGACGGCATCCGATGTTGGTAGCTTGCGACGTCTATCGCCCTGCAGCTATCGAGCAGCTGAAGATTTTGGGAGAGCAAATAGACGTTCCGGTTTACACGGAAGAGGGTAGTAAAGATCCGGTAAAGATTGCGTTGGCAGCCATCAGTCAGGCAAAGCGGGAGGGGCGTGATGTCGTGATCATCGACACGGCCGGACGGCTTGCCATTGATGAGGAGATGATGCGTGAGATTGCAGCCATCAAACGTGCGGTGAATCCGAACGAAATACTCTTTGTGGTTGACTCTATGACCGGGCAGGATGCCGTTAACACGGCGAAGGAGTTTAACGATCGCCTCGACTTTAATGGGGTGGTGTTGACCAAACTGGATGGCGATACCCGCGGTGGAGCGGCGCTCTCAATCCGGTCGGTGGTTGATAAACCCATCAAGTTTGTTGGAACCGGGGAGAAGCTCGATGCAATCGATGTTTTTCACCCTACCCGCATGGCCGACCGTATTTTGGGTATGGGCGATATTGTCACCCTGGTTGAAAAGGCTCAGGAACAGTACGATGAGGAGGAGGCTCGCCGACTGCAAAAAAAACTGGCAAAGAATACGTTCAATTTCAATGATTTTCTGAAACAGATTCATCAGATAAAAAAGATGGGAGACCTGAAAGATGTGGTTTCTATGATCCCCGGCATGGGTAAAGCCCTTAAAAATATGGAGTTGGAAGATGATGCATTTAAACATATAGAGGCAATCATCTATTCGATGACTCCTGCTGAACGGGAAGATCCTGCATTGATCAATGGAACGCGAAGAAAACGGATTGCCGGAGGATCAGGGACTTCTATTCAGGAGGTTAACCGGTTATTGAAGCAGTTTTCAGAAACCCGGAAGATGATGAAGATGGTATCCCAGGGAAAGAATATTCAACGAATGATGGGTGCCGGCAGGCGTCCGTGATACAAAGCCCGAAAGACCTCATAATTAAGATACCCAATAATAACTGTTTTTATTATTAACTACTTAGTAACACTATTTTATGGAGCTTATCGATGGTAAGAAAGTGGCTGCAGAGATCAAAGAAGAGATCGCAGCCAAGGTAATCCGGTTGAAGGAAAATGGAGGAAAAACCCCGCATCTGGCTGCTATATTGGTTGGCCACGACGGGGGTAGTGAAACCTATGTTGCCTATAAAATAAAGGATTGTGAGGCTGTTGGTTATAAATCAACCCTCATTCGTTACGAAGATGATGTTGCCGAAGCAGAATTGCTGCTTGGGGTGCAACGGTTGAATGAGGATGACGATGTTGACGGATTTATTGTACAACTGCCGCTTCCGGCGCATATTTCCGAGCAGAAAGTGATTGAAGCAATTGCACCCCATAAAGACGTTGATGGTTTTCATCCGGTGAATGTGGGGCGTATGGTTATTGGATTACCATCGTTTGTTTCAGCCACTCCTTTTGGGATTATTGAGTTATTGAAGCGATATAAGATCGATACCAGCGGGAAACATTGTGTCATTGTTGGCCGCAGTAATATTGTCGGACGTCCGCTGAGCGTTTTGATGTCTCAAAAATCAGTCAACGCAACGGTTACGGTAGCTCATAGCCGCACCAAAGATCTGAAGGATCTCTGCCGGTCGGCCGACATATTGATTGCAGCCATCGGTGTTCCGGAGTTCATTAAGGGAGACATGGTGAAAGAGGGGGCTGTGGTGATTGATGTAGGTACGACCCGCGTTCCTTCTGACCAGACAAAATCGGGATTTAAACTGAAAGGAGATGTCCTTTTTGATGAAGTGGCTCCCAAATGCTCTTTTATTACACCGGTTCCGGGCGGCGTTGGACCGATGACCCGGGTTTCATTGCTCCATAATACCCTTCTGGCCGTTACCGGAGGGATCTATAAATAGCCTGAAAGGTACTGTCGGCGGGCTTTTCCTTGAGATTTATTTCCATTTTTTAAGTTTTTTTCTATTTTTGACAAATAAATCAAGAATTTGAAATACTAAAACAATGGAGCCTACTGATTATAAAAAAGATCGTGAAAATGCAGACCATAAAACCAATGCCATTATCTTTTCCAAAAATGTTCGGGCCGGTAACCGTACCTATTTTTTTGATGTTCGATGTACCCGCAACCAAGAGTATTACCTGACCGTGACTGAAAGTAAAAGGAAATTTGATCAAAATGGAAATTATCAGTATCAAAAGCATAAAATTTTCATCTATCCGGAAGATTTTGATCATTTCACCGCAACGTTAAAAGAGACCCTCTCATATATAACTGAAAATCAGCCGACGTTAACCTTGAAGGAGAAAGAATCGGTCAGGGAGGAGCAGGAAGGGTTGGCGCTGAAGCATAAGGACAATAAAGTGGAGGAGAACTTTGACGAATACTTTAACGTCATCGAAAGCAATCATTTTAGTGATATAGATTTTGACGATATCTGATTTTCAGCAACATTCACCTAATTCAAGCCAGCGAAGCTCTTTTTCGTCCAACCGTTTTTTTATCCGGGTCAGTTCGTTTGAATTCAGGAACAGCTCTTCATGATTCAGAGCTCCTGAATTTAGTCCGGTCTCCAGGCGTTCGATCTGCCTCTCCAATGCGGTTATCTCCTCCTCCAGCTGTTCCAGTTCGCGCCTCTCTTTGAAGGTGAGTTTTCGCTGTTCGCTGCTCTTGGTCTCCTTGTCCGGTTTTTTTGTGCGCGCAGGGTCGATATCCGATTTTCGGGATTCCGATTTTAAGGCGTTACCAGTTTTAATCTGCTCATCACACTGTTTTCGGTAACTGCTATAACTTCCGGGAAAATCGGAGATAACACCATTCCCTTCAAAAACGAAGATATGATCAACAATCCGATCCATAAAATACCGGTCATGAGAAACGACCAGCACGCAACCGCCAAAGTTAGCGAGGTACGATTCAAGAACGTTCAGCGTAAACAGATCCAGGTCGTTGGTTGGTTCATCTAAAATGAGAAAGTTGGGATTTTGCATAAGCACCGTGCATAGGTAGAGCCTGCGCTGTTCACCACCGCTCAGTTTCTCGATGAATTGGTAGTGCATTTCCGGAGCAAAGAGAAACTGCGTTAACATTTGTGAGGCACTCATTTGTGTCCCATCATCAAAGTAGATGTATTCGGCAATTTTATTTACGGCATCGATAACCCTCTCTTTAGGATCGAAGCGGATGCCATCCTGGTGGTAATAACCAAACCGGATGGTTGACCCGATCTCTATCTTTCCTGATTCGGGGATCAGCCTGCCGGTGATGAGGTTCAGCAGGGTGCTCTTTCCGGTACCGTTTTTGCCGATTATTCCCGCTTTTTCGAACCGGGAGAAGTTATAAGAGAAGTTGTTGATGAGCGGCTCACCGGAATAGGACCAGGAGAGGTTTTCGATCTCTACGATCTTTTTTCCCAATCTCGATGATTTGACATTCAGCGCCAAATTTTTCTCTTCGAATTTTTGGGAAGCCTCATTTTTCAGCTCCTGAAAAGCATCGACCCGGTATTTGGCTTTGTGGCTTCTGGCTTTGGGCATCCGGCGCATCCATTCCAGCTCGGTGCGCAGCAGGTTCTGTGCCCGGGCGGTCATTGCCTGTTGAATTTCCAGGCGCTCTTCCCGTTTTTTTAGAAATACCTCATAATTTCCGGCATACTGGTAGATCCGGTTGTCCTCCATCTCAATGATGTGATCGCATACCTGATCGAGAAAAAAGCGATCGTGCGTAACCAACAGAACGGTCGTAAAACTTTTGCTCAGGAAGATCTCCAACCACTCAACCATCTCCAGATCCAGATGGTTGGTTGGTTCGTCCAATATCAGAAAGTCGGGTTTCTGCACCAGCACCTTGGCCAGTGCCAATCGTTTCTGCTGCCCCCCGGAAAGCTGTCCGACCGGTTGTTCCAGATCGGTAATTTTGAGCTGTGTGAGAATTTGCCTGGCTTCCGTTTCTGCATCCCACGCGCCTAATAGATCCATTTTCGCTGAGATCTCAATAATTTTGTGCTGATCGTTGCGTGCAACGGCATGTTCAAATTCCCGCACGGTTTTCAGTTTTTCATCATCGGTATTGAAGATTTCATCCAATACGGAGAGGCCGGAATCGAGCTGAGGACTCTGTTCAAAATAACCAATCTTCACATCGTTGGTACGGGTGATCAACCCTGAATCGGGCGTATCTCTGCCGGTCAGTAGGTTGAGAAGCGTTGATTTGCCTGCTCCGTTGCGGGCGATGAGCGCCACTTTTTCCCCTTCAAACACCGTAAACGATATCTGTTCGAAAAGAATTTGGTCACCATAATGTTTTGATATATTTTCGGCCTGGATGTATGGTCTCATGAGATAAATTTTGGCAAAAATAGCAAATGGATCCGATCAAAAATGGTTTATCTTAGCAAAAACAAGAAAGGATGAGAAAGCAGGAACTGTATATGAAGGTGATCGCATACTTTGAAGAGAGCATGCCGATAGCTGAGACAGAGCTGGAATATGAGAATCCGTTTCACCTGCTGGTGGCGGTAATACTATCGGCCCAGTGTACCGATAAGCGGGTGAATGTAATTACGCCCGAACTGCTGAAGCGCTATCCCACACCTCAAAAGATGGCCGAAGCTGAACCGGAGGATATTTTTGAGTACATCAGAAGCTGTTCCTACCCGAACAACAAGTCAAAGCACCTGGTGGGCATGTCGAGGATGCTGACCGAGCGTTTTGACGGCCGGGTTCCTGACGATGTTGATGATCTTCAAGAACTTCCCGGCGTCGGCAGAAAAACGGCCAACGTCATTGCATCGGTGATATTCCATAAGCCTGCGATGGCGGTTGATACGCATGTTTTCAGGGTTGCTGCCAGAATCGGGCTGACGAAAGGCGCTAAGAATCCGTACGATGCAGAGATGCAACTGATGCGTTACCTGCCCGGGCATATCGTTCCCAAAGCACACCACTGGCTGATCCTTCATGGCCGGTATGTTTGTCTCGCCCGAAAACCCAAATGTGAGCGGTGTGGTTTGACCGAAGTATGTACCTGGTATCTAAAGAACCGGAAAGCGGAGGCCAAGGAAGAATCGAACAAAAAAAGAGGCGTTTAACAACCGCTTTTGCGCAGTTCTTTTTACATTTATGCCAAAATAAATTTTAAACCATTTGCCATGAGAGGATTTATCATTACAGTCATGTTTTTAGCGGCACAAATAACGGTCTTGTGGTCACAACCAAGGATCACTATTGACAACAGACCGGCGGAAAAACGAATCGACGTGTTGGTGGGAGATGAGCTTTTTACCTCCTATCTGTATACTTCTGAGATTAAAAAACCGGTATTATGGCCGGTGGTTGCGCCTGGAGGACAAGAGGTTACGCGTGGGTTTCCAATAAAGCCGAGAGAGGGGGAGCGGGTTGATCATCCCCATCATGTTGGTG
>CAZILU010000116.1:3756-10292 GCA_964540165.1 uncultured Mariniphaga sp. | reverse complement strand
GATCAGTGAAGGAATACATGAATCGGATTTATTGCCACAGGGATCATAGCTGAAAACAATCAACAGATAGTTCAGGCCAGGTAATGTTTCTAACCCGGGCATCCGGATATCTGCCATCTTTTCGGCAGAATCAATTTTTATCCGAAGCAATTGCACTTTGGTGAATTGATCGTTTTCTTTGGCTAAAAGATTCAGCGATTTGGTGTCACTCCATATGCATACAGGATCCCCGACACCGTATTTTTTCATATCTCCCTCTGCAAAAAACAGCGAAGGGTGTGTGTCGGATACAAGGCTCTGCAGAATTGCTGCTTCAGATGCTTCCAACTTAGATAGTGTGGCTTCCAGACTTTCTATCGTTTGAGAAAAACCATTTTGAGCATATGCCATTGAAATAATCGCAATCAGAATAATCCATATCTTTCGTATGGGTTTTTCCGGAAAATTCGTTTGTGAAAATGTAAAAAATTTTTTCATAATACGCATCATTAAGGTTTGCAATAATCAGAATTTCAAGTTTGTAGCAAAAAAAAAGTACAGTAGATTAACGGTTGGATCTACTATACCTTAATTTTTTTGTATAATAGGTCTTATTTAAGGCAACCATCTATCTTCAAAGCGTCCAAACTTTAAATTATCCTTCTTAAAAACACTAAAATCGTGATCAAGTTATGGCAATTTTTACGAATCTGAACTGATTTTTTCTGAACCCGGGATCTTTGTTTCAAAATGGGAAAACAGGTTTCAGAATGGGAAAAGTTGATGCGATCGTGAAATAGGGTTCGAATTTGTGTAAAAACCCTTCCCGGATCCAGGAAAATTGATGCATCGTTTTATTTTTTTCCTATCTTTCGGCCTAAAAAACAGCACGATGGTAAAATTCCCGCACTACCTGCAACCCGATGCCATGGATTGCGGTCCGACCTGCCTCCGGATCGTGGCAAAACACTTCGGGAAACATTACAACCTCGAAACATTGCGGGAGCTCACCTGGAAAACGCGGGAGGGGGTCTCTCTCCTTACCATCAGCGATGCTGCCGAGAAGATCGGCTTCCGCACCCAGGGGGTACGCATTACGCTTGACACCCTCGCTGAAATCCCACTGCCGGCGATCATTCACTGGGCTCAAAACCATTTTGTTGTACTTTATAAGATTAAGAGGAAACAGGGCCTGTCTGGTGATGGAAAGCGGGGAGCCGAGTTTTTTATCTCTGATCCGGCGCTTGGTTTATTGAAATACAGTCAGGACGAGTTTGTGAAATTGTGGGCGTCAACACGGCAGGATGGCCGGCCCGCAGGCATCGCCCTTCTTTTAGAGCCAACCTCCGATTTTTTCAGGGAGGAGGATGAACAGGTGAAAAAGAGCGGATTCGGATACCTTTTTTCCTACCTCAGACCATACCGGAAACTGATCATTCAACTGCTGCTGGGATTTTTTACCGGCAGTATCCTTAGCCTGATCTTCCCCTTTCTGACCCAGGCGATTGTTGATGTTGGTATTGCCAACAACGATCTTAACTTCATTGTGCTGGTTCTTGTCGCGCAACTGGTGCTGGCCGTGAGCCAAACGGCCGTGGGGTTCATCCGGAGCTGGATCATGCTCCATACCAGTGCCCGTGTCAGCATCAGCCTGATATCCGATTTCCTGATTAAACTGATGAAGCTGCCCATCCGGTTTTTCGATACCAAGCTGATCGGTGATCTCCGGCAACGGATCGATGATAACCAGCGAATACAGAACTTCCTTACCGGCAACCTCGTCAGCATGTCGTTTGGCATCTTTATCTTCGTTATTTACAGCTTTGTAATGGCCTATTACGACTGGATGATCCTGCTGGTATTCTACCTGGGAAGCAGCCTTTATGTGCTATGGATCATGCTCTTCCTGAAAAAGCGAAAGGAGATTGACTACAAGCGATTCAGCGTGGCATCGGCCAATCAGAGTAATGTTTACCAGCTGATCACCGGTATGCAGGAGATCAAACTGAACAACTGTGAGAAGCAGAAGCGCTGGGAGTGGGAGCGTATCCAGGCCCGGTTGTTCCGGGTCAGCGTGCGCGGACTGATGCTGAACCAGAACCAGCAGGCGGGATCGATCTTTATCAACCAGATTAAAAATATCCTGATCTCCTTCATCGCTGCTAAGGCGGTAGTGGAAGGAAATATGACCCTGGGTATGATGATGGCTATACATTATATTATAGGTCAGCTTAATTCTCCGCTAAACGAATTTATCTCTTTCATCCAGTCCGGTCAGGATGCCCGGATCAGTCTGGAGCGGTTGAGTGAGATTCACCAACAGGAAGAGGAAGATCCCGCTGTGGAGCAAAAAAATTATGAGCTGCCTGCCTTGCGCGATATTTTAGTAAAGAACCTCTCCTTCCATTACGAAGGCCCCAAATCGCCGCGGGTACTTGACCGTATCAACCTGGAGATACCCCAAAACCGGGTGACTGCATTGGTGGGAGCCAGTGGCAGTGGAAAGACCACTCTGCTGAAGCTGCTGCTTGGTTTTTATCCGCCGGGCGAAGGGAAGATTGAAATTGGCGGCATCGGCCTGCAGCAGTTCAATATGGAGATGTGGCGCAGTAAGTGCGGTGTCGTCATGCAGGATGGTTTTATCTTTTCCGATACCATTATTAATAATATTGCCGTGGCCGACAGCTATCCCGACAGGGAACGCTTGCGCCGGGCGGTTGATATTGCCAATATCGGTGACTATATCGAAGGTCTTCCGCTTCGTTACCATACAAAGATCGGGCAGGAGGGCACCGGATTAAGCCAGGGGCAAAAACAGCGGATCCTGATTGCCCGTGCCATATACAAGGATCCGGAATACCTCTTTTTCGATGAGGCCACCAACGCATTAGATGCAAAAAATGAGAAGGTGATTATGGAGAAATTATCGGATTTTTTCCGGGGACGTACCGTACTTACCGTAGCTCACAGGCTTAGCACCGTGAGAAATGCTGACCATATTGTGGTGCTCGACCGGGGACAGATCGTGGAGCGTGGAACGCACGATGAACTGGTGCGGAGCAGGGGTACCTACTACGAGCTGGTTAGAAATCAACTGGAACTTGGTATGTAAATCAGAATCCGTATGGGAAAAGAGCTGCAGAAGATGATGATTTGGGATATATTCAAGGATCTGTAAAACAGAATCCGGGTTAATCAGGAGAAGTCGCGAGCGATTATGGACAAAGAAGAAAAAATAGAACTACGATCCGAAGAGGTACAGGAGATTTTGGGGACACCACCCCGATGGATTGTCCGTTGGGGAATTACCATCATACTGCTGGTTGTTATTATTCTGTTTGCCGGCAGCTATCTTTTTAAGTATCCCGATATTATCACGTCAAGAGTTACCATTCTCTCGGAGAACCCTCCGGTTCAGATCGTGGCTAATTCAAGCGGCAAGCTTGATCAGTTGTTCATTCAGAACAATCAGGCAGTTCAACAGGGAGATATTTTAGGGGTAATTGAAAATACAGCCGACTACCAGGATGCATACCGTATTATGGCACAACTCGATTCAATCCGCTCCTGGTTTAACTCCCCCGCACGTTTTGGTGCAGTCACGCTATCGGAAGAGTACAGTTTAGGTCCCTAACAGTCGTTTTACTCCTCCTTTGTCAGTCAGCTCAGGAATTATCAGGCATTTCAGGCATTTAACCCCTTCGATCAGCGCATCCGTTCGTTGCAAAAGCAGGTTCAGGATTACCGGAATTATTTTGAGAAGCTGAGGGATCAGATCCGGGTGTTGCGTCAGGATTTTGAACTGGCCCACCATCAGTACATGCGCGATTCAACGCTCTCCCGCCAGCAGTTTCTGTCGGAACTTGAAGTGGAGAAGTCGAAAGCTGTTATGTTGAAACAGAAGATAGCCTATCAGGATGCGATGGCCGGGCTTGCCCAGACACAGATTACGATGAACAACCTGCAGGAGCAGATCCGGGAGCAGGAGGTGCTTAAATCAGAAGCCGGCATACAAATCCTGGCTGCCCTGAAAGAGCGCTCCGACATACTGATGAACCAGTTAAAGGAGTGGGAGCAGGCGTTTATCCTGAAAAGCCCGATCAACGGCCAGGTTACCTTTACCAGCTTCTGGAGTCCGAACCAGTTTGTAGCCTCCGGCAGTGTTGTCTTTACGGTGGTTCCTCAACAGGAGCAAAAAATCATCGGAAGAGCTACGGTTCCGGTTTCGGGAGCCGGAAAGATTGAACCCGGTCAACGTGTCAATATAAAACTCGATAACTACCCGCATCTGGAGTATGGAATCGTTGAAGGAGCGGTGGTGAATATCTCCATGGTGCCGGTGGTCTCCTCCGAAGGCGCATTCTATACCGTCGAAATTGCCCTGGTCAATGATTTACAAACTAACTATCGTAAAAATCTTCCTTTTAACCAGGAGATGCAGGGAGCGGCAGAGATTGTTACCCGGGACCGGCGGCTGATCCAACGGCTGTCCGATCCCCTGGTGTCTGTTGTTCGTGAGCGATGGTAATACATTCCTGTGGATCTGCCGGTTCAATCTTAATTTTTAGTAAAAAAAGTTCGAAAGGGTTTGTTATTTCCTTAAAAATCGTACTTTTGCGTGCCGTTTTTCAGAGGTAAAATCATTTTTTGCTGCTGAAACGTGTTGTTTTTGTGGAATTTTGCATACTTTTGCAGTCCGTTTTTAGGAACATTATTAACTAAATAAAATAGAGGTATTTATGCCAACAATACAACAATTAGTTCGCAAAGGAAGACAAAGCAAGGTGGAGAAGAGTAAATCTCCGGCCCTTGACTCCTGTCCGCAGCGTCGTGGTGTTTGTGTGCGTGTTTACACGACAACCCCGAAAAAACCGAATTCAGCCATGCGTAAAGTAGCCAGGGTACGGTTGACCAACGGGAAAGAGGTGAATGCCTACATTCCGGGTGAAGGACATAACCTGCAGGAGCACTCCATCGTTTTGGTGCGGGGTGGCAGGGTGAAAGACCTTCCCGGTGTCCGCTATCACCTGGTGCGCGGGGCACTGGATACAGCCGGAGTAGAAGGCAGACTGCAACGTCGTTCGAAGTATGGTGCAAAAAGGCCAAAGAAGAAATAAGAATAATTGTAAACTAGTTATTTACAGTGGTTTGGTTGAGTAAGTGACTCTTTCGTCTTCCGAAGAGAACCTGAAGGCCGCCCAAGGGCAACCAATTTAGATAACACTAAAATTTGTAGAAATGAGAAAGACAAAACCAAAGAAGCGAATTCTTCTGCCGGACCCAAAGTATAAAGATACCTTGGTAACCCGGTTTGTCAATGACTTGATGAGAGACGGGAAAAAATCGGTCGCTTACGCGATCTTTTACGATACGATGGATTTCGTAGGGAAACGTGTTAAAGATACCGAATTATCACCGCTTGAAGTCTGGAAAAAAGCACTTGAAAATGTGACACCCGCTGTGGAGGTAAAAAGCCGCAGGGTTGGTGGTGCAACGTTCCAGGTTCCGATGGAGATCCGCCAGGAGAGAAAGATCGCCATCAGTATAAAAAACCTTATTTTGTTTGCCCGCAAGCGCTCAGGCAAATCGATGGCCGACAAATTGTCGGCCGAGATTGTTGCTGCTTTTAACGGTGAAGGTGGCGCATATAAGAAAAAAGAGGATACCCACCGTATGGCCGAAGCAAACCGCGCATTTGCCCACTTCAGATTTTAGTGTTGCCCTGCAGGTGAATTAGTATAAAATATAACAATAGGTTAGCAGGAATATATGGCAAAGCTAGATTTGAGGAATACAAGGAATATTGGTATTATGGCCCACATCGATGCGGGTAAAACAACGGTATCGGAGCGCATTTTGTTCTATACCGGGTTAACTCACCGGTTGGGTGAAACGCACGATGGCTCTGCTACCATGGATTGGATGGAGCAGGAACAGGAACGGGGTATTACCATTACTTCTGCCGCAACTACTACATTCTGGAAATATAAAGACGAAGATTTTAAAATCAATATTATAGACACCCCCGGACACGTTGATTTTACGGTTGAAGTTGAACGTTCGTTGCGCATCTTAGACGGTGCCGTAGCACTCTTTTGTGCTGTTGGCGGCGTGGAGGCTCAATCGGAGACCGTTTGGCGGCAAGCCGAAAAATATGGCGTTCCACGGGTCGCATTTGTAAATAAAATGGACCGGTCGGGTGCCGATTTTTTTAATGTTTATCAGGAGATCAAAGAGAAACTGGGAGCCAATCCGGTTCCGGTTCAGATTCCCATCGGAGCCGAAGAGAAATTCGAAGGAGTAATCGATCTGATCGAGATGAAAGCCGTTCGCTGGTACGATGATCAGGAGATGGGAACCAGATATCAGCTTGAGGAAATACCCACCGATTTGGTTGAATTGGCCAATGAGTGGCGTGGAAAGTTGGTGGAATCGGTCGCTGAAGTTGACGATCACCTGTTGGAGAGGTACTTTGAAGATCCGGACTCTATTACCCGTGAGCAGATGTTGACGGTTATCCGGCAGGCAACCATTCAGGGAGTGATCATTCCGATGAT
>CAZILU010000116.1:0-3746 GCA_964540165.1 uncultured Mariniphaga sp. | reverse complement strand
GTGCGGCTCAGCGTTTAAAAATAAAGGCGTTCAGCGACTTCTTGACGCTGTTTGTGCTTTTCTGCCAAGTCCCCTCGATAACGGAGATATTACCGGGATCAATCCCGATACGGAAAAAGAGGCAAAGAGAACGGCTGACGTTGATCAACCCTTTGCTGCCCTGGCTTTTAAAATTGCCACCGATCCCTTTGTCGGCCGATTGGCGTATATGCGGGTTTATTCGGGAAAAATTGAATCGGGGTCTGTGGTGCTGAACAGCCGGACAGGCAAAAAGGAGCGTATTTCACGCCTCTACCAGATGCACTCAAATAAACAGAATCCGAAAGACCTGATTGAGGCAGGAGATATATGTGCCGCTGTCGGATTTAAAGATATTCGCACCGGCGATACCCTTTGCGATGCCAAGCATCCGATTGAGTTAGAGAGCATGGATTTTCCGGAACCGGTTATTGGAATTGCCGTTGAGCCAAAATCACAGAAAGACTTAGACCGTTTGTCAAATGGCCTTTCTAAATTGGCTGAAGAGGATCCCACTTTCCGGGTGAATACCGATCCCGATTCGGGTCAGACGGTTATTCGGGGCATGGGTGAACTTCACCTCGAAATTATTATCGACCGTTTGAGACGGGAGTTTAAGGTGGAGTGTAACCAGGGAGCGCCCCAGGTTGCTTATAAAGAATCTATTACCCAGTCGGTTGACTGGCGCGAAGTGTTTAAGAAGCAAACGGGTGGACGCGGTAAGTTTGCGGATATTATTGTACGGATTGAACCGGGAGAAGATGGAAAGACCGGACTGGATTTCGTCGACCAGGTGAAAGGGGGGAATATCCCGCGGGAATATATCCCGTCTGTACAGAAAGGTTTTGAGAACGCCATGGTGAACGGACCGCTGGCTGGTTTCCCGCTCGACAGTTTGAAGGTGGTGTTGTTAGACGGCTCCTTCCACGCGGTAGACTCCGATCAGCTTTCGTTTGAAATATGTGCCCGCCAGGCATTCAGACACGCAGCCTCTAAGGCAGCTCCAAAACTTCTGGAGCCGATTATGAAGCTTGAAATTGTAACGCCCGAAGAGTATATGGGCGATATCATCGGTGACCTGAACCGTCGCCGGGGTGATGTGACCGGGATGATGAGCAAAGGAAATGCCCGGGTTATTCACGCCAAAGTGCCGTTGTCTGAGCAGTTTGGTTATGTTACGGTGCTGCGGACATTGTCCTCGGGCAGGGCTACCTCCTCTATGGAGTTCAGCCATTACCAGGAAGTGCCGAAATCTCTGGCGGCTAAAGTGCTGGAGAATGTACAGGGAAGAGTTGACTTATTATAAATAATTTTAACAGAGTTCTCATCATGAGCCAAAAGATCAGAATTAAGCTGAAATCGTACGATCACAATCTGGTTGACAAATCGGCTGAGAAGATCGTTAAAACGGTGAAGTCTACAGGAGCTGTTGTGAGCGGACCTATTCCACTTCCAACACACAAGAGGATCTATACCGTTTTGCGTTCAACCTTCGTAAATAAAAAGTCGAGGGAACAGTTTCAGTTGTCGTCCTATAAACGATTGATCGACATTTACAGTTCAACGGCAAAAACCATCGACGCCTTAATGAAGCTGGAATTGCCCAGCGGTGTTGAAGTAGAAATTAAAGTTTGATAAATTAAAAAGTAGTCGAAATGGCTGGTATTATTGGAAAAAAAATCGGAATGACATCCGTATTCAGTGTTGAGGGGAAAAATATCCCATGCACTGTGATTGAAGCCGGTCCCTGTGTGGTTACACAGGTTAAGACCAAGGAGAAAGAGGGCTACGACGCGTTGCAACTTGCTTACGGCGAAAAGAAAGAGAAGCGGGCTACCAAACCTGAGTTTGGCCACTTCAAAAAGGCCGGAATTGCACCAAAACGTAAAGTCGTTGAGTTTTTAAACACCTACCAGGAGGAGTATAAACTGGGTGATGCTATTACCGTCGATATCTTTCAGGAACTCGATTATGTTGATGTTGTTGGTGTTTCTAAAGGAAAAGGATTCCAGGGCGTTGTAAAACGTCATAACTTCAGGGGCGTGAACGACCAGACACACGGTCAGCATAACCGCCTCAGAGCGCCGGGTTCAATCGGTGCATCATCGTGGCCAAGCCGTGTTTTTAAGGGCATGCGTATGGCCGGAAGAACCGGAAATGAGACGCTCACCATAGAAAACCTTATGGTTTTGAAGGTGGTTCCCGAGAAAAATTTAATTGTGGTGAAAGGTTCAGTACCTGGCGCCAAAGGTTCATATATAATTATTCGTAAGCAATGGAACTAAGTGTACTGAATAGAGAAGGAAAAGATACCGGGAGAAAAGTTACTCTCAACGACGGTATATTTAACGTTGAACCCAGCGACCATGCGATCTATTTGGATGTTAAACAGTACCTGGCAAATAACCGTCAGGGAACAGCCAAATCAAAAGAGCGCGGAGAGATCGCCGGAAGTACGCGAAAGATTAAAAAGCAAAAAGGTACGGGTACTGCTCGTGCCGGAAGCATTAAATCACCGGTATTCCGTGGCGGTGGCACTGTTTTTGGCCCCCGCCCCAGAAGCTATGATTTTAAGCTGAACAAAAAGGTGAAGCAATTAGCCCGAAAATCGGCGCTTACTTACAAAGCCCGTGAAAACAGCATCCTGGTACTGGAAGATCTCCAACTGGAAGCTCCAAAAACAAAAGCGGTGGTGGCTTTGAGAAGTAATTTGCAAATTGCTGATAAAAAGTCACTTTTCGTTTTACCAGCCGAAAATAATAACCTATATTTGTCGTCCAGAAATTTACAGGACGTTTCGGTTGTAATTGCTTCTGAATTAAATACATACCAGATTCTGAACGCAAAAACCATTGTTCTTTTGGAAGGTTCTGTACAGAAATTGGAAGAGGCGTTTAAACTTTAAGGCGAATTTAACATGGATATTTTAATAAGACCATTGGTTACCGAAAAAATGAATGAGCAGGCCGAACGGTTCAATCGTTACGGATTCATCGTTGACAGAAAGGCCACCAAACCGGAGATAAAGAAGGCGGTAGAAGGGTTGTATAATGTTACGGTTAACACTGTAAATACGATGGTATATGGCGGAAAAATGAAATCGAGGTATACCAAATCCGGTGTAATTTCCGGAAAAACCGCTGCTTATAAGAAGGCTGTTGTTACATTAGCCGAAGGAGATAGTATTGATTTTTATAGTAATATATAATAAATAAATGGCAGTAAGAAAATTAAAACCAGTAACTCCGGGTCAAAGGCACAAAATTATTGGCGCTTTTGATACCATTACTGCATCTACACCTGAGAAATCATTGTTGGAGCCCCTGCGGAAATCTGGCGGTAGAAATAACCAGGGCCGCATGACAATGAGGTATAGAGGTGGGGGACACAAACGCAAATATCGTATTATCGATTTTAAACGCGATAAAGATGGTATTGCTGCTGTTGTCGATTCCATTCAGTACGATCCAAATCGTTCAGCCCGGATCGCTCTTCTGAAATATGAAGATGGCGAGAAAAGGTACATCGTAGCGCCCAACGGAATTCAGGTCGGGCAAACGTTAAAGAGCGGTAGTGGCGTTGAACCTGAAGTGGGAAATACGCTCCCCTTATCCGATATACCTCTTGGTACATTGGTTCATAACATTGAACTCCGTCCCGGACAAGGGGGAGCGATGGCACGTAGTGCAGGCGCTTATGCGCAGTTGACCTCTCGTGAAGGTAAATAC
>CAZILU010000115.1:0-10534 GCA_964540165.1 uncultured Mariniphaga sp. | reverse complement strand
GGTTCATTTCCTCTTTAAGAACATCGGGCGGATAACCTCCTGTAGAGGCCGCAGTCAGGAATACCATATAATTCTCTTTGCCAATTTTCCGGTGATCCCGTTTTTTTGCCTCTTCGAGCAGAAACAGATACTCCTCCAGCATCTTCTGTTTGGGAAAGGTTACACCGTATACGCGGGTGAGCATGGGGTTGTTTTCGTTGCCACGCCAGTAGGCACCGGCGATGGATGTGAGCTTGACCGCTTTGATGTATCCGGTATTTGGCAGGTGGGGTCCTCGGCAAAGATCGGTAAACTGACCTTGCTCATATATGGTTATGGTTCCATCTTCCAATTCACTGATCAGCTCCTGTTTGAGGTTGTCATTTTTCTGAACGAACATCGCCATTGCCTCCTTTTTTGAGACTGCTTTTCGCACAATAGCGTTGTTTTGGCGTGCCAGCTCAATCATCTTCTGCTCAATTTTTTGCAGATCTTTTTCCGTCAATTGTTTCCCGTCGGGAAGGGCAATGTCGTAATAAAAGCCGGTATCCACGGTTGGACCAATACCAAACCGGGTTCCCGGATAGAAGAATTCGATCGCCTCGGCCATCAGGTGCGCCGAAGAGTGCCAGAAAGCCTCTTTCCCCTCCCTGTCATCCCAGGTATGGAGCTTAATTCGGGCATCTTCATCGATCTCGCGGGTCAGATCCAGGATCTGGCCATTGACCGATACAGACAAAACCTCTTTTGCCAACCGCGGTGAGATCGATTGGGCAATCTCCAAACCGGTAACCGGTTTCGGGAATGTCTTTACACGATCGTCAGGAAGCGTAATATGGATCATAATTAATGTATCTATTTAAAGCGGTGCAAAGATAATCAAACGTACAAAAATACAATCGAACCACCGGTTTTGTTTGGGTATCATTGATGTTGAATTAAAAAAAACGGGTTTACCGGGTTCCGATTTAGGGTCGTTGGGTTATCATTTTCCCTGTTTTACTCATTTTGTCTCCTTCATCTCTTCCTGTTTGGCACGGTTCCAAATTACATCCATTTCGGCCAGGCTCATATCGTGAAGACTCTTTCCCTGCATCAGTGTTTCGTTTTCGAGGAAGTTAAACCGGCGGATGAACTTCAGGTTGGTTCGTTCCAGGGCGGCTTCGGGGTCAACGTCATAGAGCCGGGCAGCGTTTACCAGGGCGAAAAACAGGTCGCCAAACTCGGCTTCGATCTTATCTTTGTCGATGCGATCAATCTCCAGAGACAGCTCACTGATCTCTTCCTGCACTTTCTCCCATACCTGCTGTTTTTCCTCCCAATCGAAGCCAACACCACTGGCCTTCTCCTGGATGCGGTTGGCTTTCACCAGGGCCGGCAGGGATACCGGAACTCCTTCGAGGACCCGCTTGTTTCCCCCTTTCTCTTTCAGCTTTAAGGCTTCCCAGTTTTCGATCACAGTCCGGGAAGATCCTTTAACATCGACCTCTCCAAAAACATGCGGATGGCGGTAAATCAGTTTTTGATTGATGCCGTCCAATACATCATAGATGTTGAATGCACCCTTTTCTGAGCCTATTTTGGCGTAAAAAACGATGTGCAGCAACAGGTCGCCTAACTCTTTTTTAACTTCTTGAAGATCATTTTTGATAATTGCCTCCCCCAGCTCGTAGGTCTCTTCAATGGTCAGCTTACGCAGCGACTCCAAGGTCTGCTCCTTGTCCCACGGGCACTTCTCCCGCAACTCATCCATGATCCGCAACAGATCCTCAAATGTGTTTGTGCTTTGATTCATTTGGTAAAAATTTAACGAAATTAACGAATCTGTAAAACTTCGGTATGTTTTCCTTTAATAAATTGTGCACAAATTAAAAACGATTTATTTTGTAATTTTGAACAGGATAAAATATTTATAAAGATTGGAGAAACAGATACACCTGGAGGGGGTTGATCCACTGGAGTTTTTTGGTGTCAAAAACGGCAAGATCAATTTAATTAAGACACGATTCCCCAAATTAAAGATTACGGCCCGCGGGCATTCACTCCATATTCAGGGTGATGAAACTGAAATGAAGCGTTTTGAGCAGCAATTGGGCATGTTGTTAGATCACTATTATCAATATAATGTGCTGACCGAATCACAGATTGGTCAGATTTTGTCTGACGGATCGGCTCTTTTCGAAGAAAATGTGGCAACCGAGAAGGATATCATTGTCTATGGGAACAGTGGAAAGCCGGTGAGGGCCCGAACGCCTAATCAGCGCCTGTTGGTTGAAGAGTGCACGAATAACGACCTGGTTTTTGCCATTGGCCCTGCGGGGACCGGTAAAACTTATACTGCTATTGCCTTGGCTGTAAGAGCATTAAAAAACAGGGAGATAAAAAGGATCATCCTAAGCCGGCCCGCTGTGGAAGCGGGTGAAAATCTGGGTTTTCTTCCCGGAGACCTGAAGGAGAAGATAGATCCCTACCTGCAGCCGCTTTACGATGCACTGCAGGATATGATTCCGCCCAGGAAACTGGAGGATCTGTTAAAGGACGGAGTGATTGAGATAGCACCGCTGGCATTTATGCGCGGCCGGACACTCAGCAACGCTTTTGTGATTTTGGATGAAGCACAGAACGCCACCATCAACCAATTGAAGATGTTTCTGACTCGTATGGGATTGAATGCCAAGTTTATAATTACGGGTGATGTTACTCAGATCGATTTGCCACGGCGAAGTAATTCGGGGTTGATTTTTGCGATGAAGTTGCTTCGAAACATTGAGTCGATCTCAATTGTTGAATTTAATACCAACGACATTGTTCGTCACCGGCTGGTTCGTGCGATTGTAGATGCTTATCAGCGCTACTATGATGAGCAGGGCGCCGGTCAGGCCGATGAATCAGAGAATGGCGCCGAGCCAAAAAGGAGACAGCGCAAGTGATATGTGGATCGGGGAATAGATTTTATGAGGAGATCCGGTTTTAATTCGTATATTGTTAAGGGCCAGATATTAATAACAAGTAATAAGTAAGCAATGAGTAAAGCATTAACGAGGACAGATTTCCGGTTTCCCGGACAGAAGAGTGTTTATCACGGGAAAGTTCGTGATGTGTATAATATCAACGATGATCTGTTGGTGATGGTTGTCACCGACCGAATCTCTGCATTTGATGTTGTTTTACCCAGGGGGATCCCTTACAAGGGACAAGTGTTGAACCAGATTGCTTCCAGGTACCTGGATGCAACGGCTGATATAGTGCCGAACTGGAAGGTTGCCTCTCCCGATCCCAATGTGACGGTTGGTCACCTATGTGAACCGTACAAGGTAGAGATGGTGATTCGTGGCTACCTGACCGGTCATGCCTGGCGGGAGTATAAGGCTGGAAAACGGAGCCTGAGCGGAGTTCCGATGCCGGAAGGGATGAAGGAGAATCAGAAGTTTGAGGAGCCGATCATCACTCCGACCACCAAAGCTGAAGAGGGTCACGATGAAGATATTTCGCGGGAGGAGATTGTGGCACAAGGACTGGTTGACCCGTCTGAGTATGAGATGCTGGAGGCTTACACCCGGAAGCTTTTTGACCGGGGCACGGAGATGGCTGCATCGATGGGGCTGATCCTGGTCGATACCAAGTATGAATTTGGAAAGAAGGATGGGCAGATTTATCTGATCGATGAGATTCATACGCCTGACTCTTCGCGCTATTTCTATTCGGAAGGTTATGAGGAGCGGCTTGCTGCCAATGAGCAGCAGAAGCAGCTCTCCAAAGAGTTTGTTCGCCAGTGGCTGATTGAGAACGGGTTTCAGGGGAAAGAGGGCCAGGCAGTTCCCGAGATGTCTGACTCCTTTGTGGAATCGGTTTCGGAGCGTTATATCGAGTTGTTTGAAAAGATTACCGGCAGCCCATTTATGCGGACCGATATTTCAACGATCCATGACCGGGTTGAAGGGGCTGTGAAGCAATTTTTGTCCCAATCTTCAAAATGACAGTAATTTAAAAGGCCGGATTTTACCGGCCTTTTAAATTTGATCTGTTGATGCTTCGGGGCTATACCCTGAAGCAGCTCATTGTTTCTCAATGAAATCAGCAATCCAGTCACCCACCTGCGATGTACTGTAAGCGACACCTTCGGCGATGTCTTCCGTAACAAAACCTTCAGCCATGGAAGCAGCTACGGCCTTGCGTATGGCTTCTCCTTCACCGGTCAGGTTAAAGGCATATTCAAACATCATCGCGGCCGAAAGAATGGTGGCAATGGGATTGGCAATGTTTTTCCCGGCTGCCTGCGGATAGGAGCCGTGGATGGGTTCAAATACGGATGTGTGAATTCCGATGGAGGCTGAGGGCAACAGTCCCAGGGATCCGGTGATCACACTGGCTTCATCGGTAAGAATATCTCCAAACATATTTTCGGTGACCATCACATCGAAATTTTTAGGCCACTGAATGATTTGCATGGCTGCGTTATCGACAAACATATACTCCGTTTTGATGTCGGGGTAACCGGGAGCCATCTCCTGGGCAACCTCTCTCCAAAGCCTGGAACTTTCGAGTACATTGGCTTTATCGACCACCGTCAGTTTTTTTCTCCTTTTACCGGCAAATTGGTAGGCCAGTTTCAGGATGCGTTCGATCTCCTGCCGCGTATAGGTGTTGGTGTCATATGCGGTATTCCCGTTATCTCTGCGGCCTTTTTCCCCGAAGTAGATACCTCCGGTGAGTTCGCGGATGCACACAAAGTCGGCTCCTTCAACCAATTCGCGCCTCAGGGGAGACTTGTGCAGGAGGGCTTCGAATGTTTCGACCGGACGAATATTGGCGTACAGCCCCAGTTTTTTGCGCATTGCCAGCAGGCCCTGTTCGGGGCGGACCGGCGCCTTGGGATTGTTGTCAAACCGTGGATCACCGATGGCGCCGAAGAGAACGGCATCAGACTCCATACAGAGTTGGTGTGTCTCCTCCGGATAGGGATCTCCGACCTGGTCGATGGCTGAGGCACCGGTAATTCCATAGGCATATTCCAGCGAGTGGTTGTATTTTTTTGCTACGGCTTTAACACTCTTCATTGCCTGTTCAATAATTTCAGGTCCAATTCCGTCGCCGGGAAGAATAGCTATTTTAAGTTTCATGAAAAAAATATTTTAGTGTATGGTATTTATGGCAAATTTATTTGTCAGAGGTTCCTGTTTATCTCCGTACACCGGTAGAATGACAGCCTCTTTGTTGTTTAGGGCTATTTCGTCAGCAAACCCGTTTTTAGTTCGTTCTCAATAATGTTCAACATGCGGGTCGTTGCTTTAATGGCAGCTGCATTTTGATCGGGATCAAGGCCTTTGGTTTTAAACTCCCGCGTTCCCTGCCAGGTGATAACCGTTTCGACCAATGCTTCGGTTTTACCTCCCGGGGGAATGGTAACCACGTAATCTACCAGTTTCGGGAACGGTTTTTTCAGCCGTTTGTATATTTTTCGAAGGGCGGTTACAAAGGCATCATACTGCCCGTTACCATCGCTGTACTCCTCATACTGTTTTCCTTCGATCTCAAGGCATACGTTGGCTATTGGTCTGAGCCCCATGGTGTGGTTAACGGAGAAATTTACCACTTTTATTTTCTGCTCAATGATATCGCTGTCTAATACATCGGCAACGATGTATGGGAGTTCGTCCAGGGTAACCATCTCTTTTTGGTCGCCCAGTTCAATGATACGCTGGGTCACTTTTTTCAGCGATTCAGGATCGAGTTCGATTCCCAGCTCCTCCAGGTTCTTTTTGATATTGGCTTTTCCGGAGGTTTTCCCTAAGGCGTATTGCCGGGTCCGGCCGAAGCGTTCGGGGAGCAGGTCGTTAAAATAGAGATTATTTTTGTTATCTCCGTCGGCATGGATTCCGCTACACTGGGTAAATACAAATTCACCGATCAGTGGCTTATTGGTCGGGATGCGTATGCCTGAAAACGATTCCACCAGTTTTGAGACTTTATTCAGCTGGGATTCGTTTACATTGGCAGACATCTTCAGGTGGTCTTTTATGGTGGCGATAACGCTCGACAGCGGTGCATTTCCTGCGCGCTCACCCAGTCCGTTAACGGTGGTGTGCACACAACGGATTCCGGCTTTAATGGCATGAAATACATTGGCAATTGCCAGGTCGTAGTCGTTATGGGCGTGAAAGTCAAATGCAACATCCGGATAGGTTTCGATCATCTCTTTGCAGAAGTCGTAGGTTTCGTCGGGATCGAGTACTCCCAGGGTGTCGGGCAGCATGATCCGCGCAACAGGCTCTTTTATCAGGTTTTGCACCAGGAAGTGCACATACGCTTTTGAGTTGCGCATGCCATTGGACCAATCTTCCAGGTAAACGTTAACACGGATTCCCATCTCCTGAGCATTGGCAATTACTTTGCGGATGTCGGTCAAATGCTCCTCGGGGCTTTTTCGCAATTGTCCCGTAACATGGTTCAAAGAGCCTTTACAGAGCAGGTTGACTACCTTTCCTCCGGCATCGGCGATCCATTGCAGGGAGATCCGGTCATCGATAAAGCCAAGCACCTCGACTTTCTCAAGGTGTCCTTTTGCGGCAGCCCACTCAAATACTCTTTTCGCCCCTTTGAATTCGCCCTCCGAAACTCTGGCAGAGGCGATCTCAATACGGTCAACGCGAACATCCTCCAACAGAATTTTGGCAACACTTAGTTTTTCACCTTCACTGAAGGAGACTCCGGTCGTCTGTTCCCCATCACGAAGGGTAGTGTCTAATATAATGAGGTTTTTCTCTTTTGTTTCAACTGTAATGCCTGTCATTTCTCTTTTGTGTTACGTTAGTAAGCCAATAGCTGTTTCATATTCCGGCCTGTAAAATGTTTCCGGGAAAGCTTTCGGGTTTGTTTGGAGCATCTGATGCCGGAATATGGATCATTCCGGATTTACCGCTGATTTTCGAAAGCTTCAATCTCTTCTTTCAGATCAACCAGGTAGTCGATATCGTCCAGTCCGTTTTTAAGGCAATGTTTTTTGTAGCTATTGATCTCAAACGACACCGATTCACCTGTTTTCGGGATGGAAAGGGTCTGATTTTCCAGGTCGGTTTCAAAAGAGGTGTCCGGATCTGCTTCAACAGCATCAAACACCTTCTGAAGAAAGTCTGCAGGAACAACCACCGGAAGTAATCCGTTGTTTAGTGCGTTGTTTTTAAATATATCGGCAAAAAAGCTGGATACCACAACCCGGAAGCCATAATCGTAAAGAGCCCAGGCTGCATGTTCGCGGCTGGATCCACTGCCAAAGTTTTTGCCGGCCACCAGAATTTTCCCCGAATATTTTGGCAGGTTGAGGGGGAAATCGGCTTTAGGGGCTCCATCTTTATGATAGCGCCAGTCGCGAAACAGGTTGTCTCCAAATCCTTTGCGTTCTACTGCTTTCAGAAAACGGGCGGGTATAATTTGATCGGTATCAACATTTTCAACCGGTAAAGGTACCGCTGGTGATACTATTTTAGAAAATTTATCGTATGCCATATTGTATCTATTTGAATGTTCATAAATGAAAGGTTACAGGAATTCTCTCGGGTCGGTCAGTTTGCCGGTGATAGCTGCTGCTGCCGCAGTAAGCGGGCTGGCCAGCATGGTTCTTGAACCGGGTCCCTGGCGGCCTTCGAAGTTTCTGTTTGTTGTTGAAACGGCGTATTTTCCTTCCGGAATTTTATCTTCATTCATTGCCAGGCAGGCTGAGCAGCCGGGTTGCCGAAGTTCAAATCCGGCTGTCTCGAGAATTTTGTCCAATCCCTCTTCCTGAATCTGTTTTTCAACCCTTTTTGATCCGGGCACCAACCAGGCTGTCACTGATTGCGCCTTTTTACGGCCTTTGACAAATGAGGCAAAAGCCCTGAAATCTTCAATTCTACCGTTTGTACAACTACCGATAAACACATAGTCGACTTTTTTGCCAAGCATCGGTTCGCCTTCGCGATACCCCATGTATTGCAGCGATTTCAGGTAGGTGTTTTTGTCGCTTCCCTCCATTCCGTCGGCGGTGGGGATTTGTTGGGTAATGCCGACACCCATACCCGGATTGGTTCCGTAGGTGATCATCGGTTCAATGTTGGCTGCATCGAAGGAGTACTCCGTATCGAACCGGGCATTTTCATCGCTTTTCAGCTCTTTCCATGCTGCCACCGCTTGGTCCCAGTCCTCACCTGAAGGAACAAATTTTCTCCCTTTCAGATAGTTGAACGTTGTGTCGTCAGGGGCGATCAATCCGCCTCGGGCACCGCTTTCGATGCTAAGGTTGCAAAGGGTCATTCTTCCTTCCATGGAGAGGCTGGTGATGGCCGGCCCTGCATACTCAATGAAGTGGCCTGTGCCGCCGCTGGTCGATATTTGTGAGATGATGTAGAGGGCAATATCTTTGGCTGTCACCCCTTTTTTAAGAGAACCATTGATTGTGATCAGCATTTTTTTTGGTTTGGGCTGCATGATGCATTGGCTGGCTAAAACCATCTCTACTTCGCTGGTTCCGATCCCAAAGGCGATGGCCCCAAAGGCTCCATGGGTTGAGGTGTGGCTGTCGCCGCAAACGATAGTCATTCCCGGTTGTGTCAGGCCCATCTCAGGCCCGATGATATGTACAATGCCATGCCCTTCGCTCTGTAAGTCGTGGTAGGTTATCCCATGTTCAGAACAGTTGCGCTTCAACATCTCCACCTGGTTGCGCGATAGTTCATCTTTAATCGATAAGTGCTGGTTTTCGGTGGGAACATTATGGTCGGGGGTAGCCGTTGTGAGGTCGGGACGGAATACTTTTAATCCACGCTGTTTCAGTCCGAGGAAAGCTACGGGGCTGGTTACCTCATGAATGAGGTGACGATCGATGTACAAAACGTTTGGACCGCCTGCCACCTCTTTGACGACGTGGGCATCCCAGATTTTATCAAAAAGTGTTCTTGAGTTCATTTTTATAATAATTAATAGTTATGCATAACGCTGATTCAGCATATTTTGTTTATGCAATCATGGTCGCTTCATGCGAATGTTATCTCTACGGGTCTTATTAATATTTAACAGGTAATTAATTAGGTTGATACGGGCAGTTTATTCACGGCATCGAGGAACGCTTCCACCGATGCGGTAACGATATCGGTATGAGCACCAAAGCCATGGAATATGGTGTTGTTGTAATCGATCTGCATGTGAACTTTTCCAATATCGTCGCTTCCGCGGGTGATTGCCTGTACGAGGAACTCCTCGATGGTAACCTGCCGGCGTATGATCTGTTTTACCGCCTTGATGGCTGCATCGACCGGACCGTTCCCGGATGAGGTGGCATCAATTTTTTCTCCGGCGATGTTCAGGCAAACAATGGCTACCGGGGTGAGGCTTTTTCCTGTGATAACCTGCAGCGAATCGAGTTTGATGCGGTGCTCTTTGCGTGTGGCATCACCTGCCAGCAGGGCGATATCATCGTCGCGGATATCTTTCTTTTTGTCGGCTAATTTCAGGAACTGCTCGTAAACTTCATCCAGTTTCTCTTTGTTCAGTTCGAAACCCATCAGTTCCAGCCGGTGCTTGAGGGCTGCACGGCCGCTGCGGGCGGTAAGCAGGATGGCTGATTCGTTGATTCCCACATCGGTAGGATCCATGATTTCATAGTTTTCCCGGTGTTTCAGTACCCCATCCTGGTGGATGCCCGATGAGTGGGCGAATGCGTTCCGGCCAACGACCGCTTTGTTGGGCTGCACGGGCATATTCATGAGGCGGGAAACCAGCCGGCTGACGCCGTAGATGTTTTTGGTGTTGATGCCGGTATCAATACCCAGAACAGCATATCTGCTTTTCAGAATCATTACCACCTCCTCAAGTGAAGTGTTTCCGGCCCGTTCACCAATGCCGTTCATGGTCACTTCAGCCTGGCGCGCACCGTTCATAATGCCCGATATGGTGTTGGCTGTTGCCATTCCCAGATCGTTGTGGCAGTGGGTGGAGATTACTGCTTTGTGGATGCCATTGACGTGTTCCATCAGGTATTTGATCTTCTCCCCAAATTCGTTGGGCAGGCAATACCCTGTGGTGTCGGGAATATTGACCACCGTGGCCCCGGCTTTAATGACCGCTTCAATAACCCGCGCCAGGTACTCGTTTTCAGTTCGACCGGCATCCTCGGCATAGAACTCGACATCCTCCACGTATCTCTTTGCATATTTCACCGCATCGACGGCTCGTTGCAGAATCTCGTCGGGATTGGAGTTCAGCTTATGGTGGATATGGAAAAAGGAGGTGCCGATTCCGGTATGGATCCTCCCCTTCTTGGCATATTTTAGCGACTCTGCTGCCACGTCAATATCTTTCTGTACTGCGCGGGTCAGGGCACAGATGGTGGGCCAGGTTACCGCTTTGGAAATTTCAACCACCGATTCAAAGTCGCCCGGACTGGAGATTGGAAATCCGGCCTCAATGATGTCGACACCCAGTTCCTGCAATGCTTTGGCAACTTCAATCTTTTCTACCGTGTTCAACTGACAACCCGGCACCTGTTCTCCGTCGCGCAAGGTTGTGTCGAAAATGTAAAGTCTGT
>CAZILU010000114.1:0-10691 GCA_964540165.1 uncultured Mariniphaga sp. | reverse complement strand
TTCACCGGTTGCCGGCTCAGTCTGCCGGAGCTGCTGATCCATCTTCTGCTTGGCAAGCAGGCGAATCTGATTGGCCTGTTCATTGTTGATCTGCTGCAACTGATTGATAAAGGCGAACATAGCCGAAGAGTTTCCGGCGCCTATGATCCACACCTTCTGATCGACAAAAAAGCCGGAGAAGTGCAGCGAGGCTACATAACGCTCATCCGAAAGGGCAAACCAACGATCGAACGCGAACCCCTCCAGCTTGATCTGCATCAGGAAATCGAGCGCCTGGTTGACCATCCCCGTATGAAACAGAAAGTTAAAGGGCTTCCCCAGACACGCGTCACGGCAGAGGTTCAGGTCGTCGCGAACCACCTTCTCTACCAAACCGATCTCATCGCATTGCAGTACAATGCCCTGCAGGCTATCTTTGTTAATCATTACCCTGTGATATCTTACGATGCCATCTGCATCAGTTGATTGGCTCTCCCGATCGCTTCATCGGCGTTGGGTGCATAGCCGTCGGCGCCAAAGGCAGCCCACTGATCGCCATAGGAGTTCAGGGCGTTGCCGCCAATCAGTATCTTCACCCGCCGGCCCGCCTCACGCTCACGGATCTTCGCAATCGTCTCCCGCAGCAGCGACCGGTGATAAGGCATCGCCACCGAGAGGGCTACCATATCCGCGTTGTACTCCTCAATGGCTTTCAGGATGCTGGATGCCGGTGTGTTAGCCCCCAGGTAGTAAGTATCCCAGCCGGCCATCTCGAAGAAGTCGGTCACCATACGGATCCCCATCTCATGCAGCTCACCGCCCACGCAGGCCGCTACCAGCCGCCTCCCCAACCGCTCACCGGAGAAGATATAGGGGTAGAGCTGCGCCATAATCGACTGGGTTGCGGCAGAACAGAAGTGCTCGGTCGCCACGCTGATCTGGTTTGTGAGCCATAGCCGGCCTACCTCATACTGCGACATCTGAAACACATCGAGGTAGATCTCCTTTACCGGAACCCCCTCCTCAACAGACGACCGGATGCGTTGAGCCGCCGTATGGCGGTCACCCTTCAGCAGATCATCGGTGTACTCACGCGCTAACCGGCCGTTCCGGGCCTCTGTATCAATATAACTGGGCATCTCCGCCACCGGCTGCGCCATCGCTTCCAGTCCCGAATCGATGTAAGAATTAATTATCGCGTGGTACGTCGCATCGAACGCCTTCTGCAACACCTCCCGGGTGCACTCCAGCGTTTCGACCATCACCCGGTCGGAAAATCCTAATCCACGGAACAACTGCTTCACCCACAGCACATAGCGATCAAAAACCTCCCGATCGCCGGAACGGATCGCCTCGGCCAGAAATGGGAGGTGGTAGGCGGCATCGCGCACACTAAGGCGCCTCCCCTCCGCGCCATAGCGCTCCCAATAGGCGGGATTGCGCCGGTATTGCCGCTCAACGATCTGTTCTGCCAACTCGCTCTGCCGTTCCTTGATCTCCTGCTCCAGATATTGCGCCGGATTCTCCATATTATTTTTTTTCGTTACCAACAATTTATCAATCAGACAGTAACAGCTCCCTAATCTTCCGGCTGAATTGGGCAGAGATATTCCCGGCCCAAAACCGGCCCCGGGTGGTAAGGCTTAGCTGCTCTTTCTGCCGCACGACCAGTCCTGTGCTTATCAGCCCTTCGACCATGTCACCAAAGGCGGACTGCAACGGGGCGAACTGCGCATCGCTGATCTGCATCCCTTCACTCAGCTTATAAATGTCACGAAGCGACAGGAAGCATTCATCGATCTGCATGGTCACCTTAGACACCTGAAGAAAGCTCCTCCGCTGCGGATAAATGCCCCGGTATCGCTCCCCTGCAGGTACATGGCCTGACCAATCCGCCCGCCCGCTCCCGGTCCAAACGCCAGCAAATCGGCGCTCTGACCATGCGAAGTTACATAATTTGCGGTTCCGTTCGACGGATGGCCATACTGAACCGGAGTAAATCAAAAAACTCCCTTTGCACCGGCATCAGGGTTGGTAATCGGCACCGGTGAGGCTGTTGAGCACCGACTCCTGCCACTGACGAAGGGCCGTGCTCATGGTCTTCACCCGCTCCGGCTGGTCATCGGCCAGATTGGTCGTTTCGGCCGGATCTGCGGTAATGTTATAGAGTTCAAAACCCTCCTTGTTGGGCGACCGCGCCTCTAACACCAGCTTGTAATCGCCTAACATCATTGATCGTTCGCCGGCATAGTGCCCCTCCTCGATCTGCTCGTATTTATAATTGGTGAAGTCACGCGTGTACTTGCCGGCCATCATTTTTGCCAGCGGTGTGGTCCCCTCCTGCAGTACAGGATCAATGTATGGCTCGGCATCCTTTCCAAACATCCGGTTGGGCCTGATCTGCCAGAAGAAAAGTGGCTTCTCGCGCTGCCGCTCCGGTTCGGTAAACCAGGGCAGCAGGCTCACGCCGTCCAACGGCCTTTCGGGCAGCGGCTGATTTGTGATCTCTGCCAGCGTGGGCAGCAGATCGGTGGTCGCGGCAACAACCGATGTAGCTGTGGGCTTCTGAACCGTAGCCGGCCACTCGATGATCCCGGGAACCCTTACTCCGCCTTCGTACATACTCGACTTCTGCTCCCGATGAGGAGATCCCACATGACCGGCAGTCTTGCAGGTACCATTATCACCACAGTAGAAAAGGATGGTGTTCTCTTTCAGATTATTATCCTGCAGAAAGGTACGCAGCTTACCGATCGCACGATCCATGGCCGTCACCTCCGCGTAGCGCTCACGCAATACATCGCGCAGCGGACGCTCTACCGCCTTGCCGGTCTCGTTGGAGGTGAGCCGGACCGTCCGGTTGGCCAGACTGTCGGGCAGATGATCATAGAGCGCCAGATCTTCGGGCAGTCCGCTGTAAGGCTCATGCGGCGAGCCAAACCAGACCACCGCCATAAAGGGCTTGTCACCCTGCATCGATCGCTGGATGAACTCAATGGTGGCATCAATCACCACCTCAGATCCCTCTCCCTCAATCTTTTGCGGCGTCTCTCCGTTCCGGGAGAGGATCGGGTTCATCTCATAGAAGTTGTCGTGCGAAAGCCACTCGTCGAAGCCCATGGCGCCCGGACTGGTAGGCGACTCTTTCTTGATGGGGCCTACGTGCCACTTGCCGAAATGGGCCGAGGTGTAGCCGGCATCGCGCAGAATGTGCGCAACGGTGATCTCTTCGGGCCGTGTCGACCAGCCCGGAGTGAAGGTGCCATAGCGGTTCGGATGGCGCCCCGTCAGAAAACTGCCGCGCGTAGGCGAGCAGGTCGGGTGGGCCGCATAGAACCGGTCGAACCGCAATCCGCTGGCAGCCATCTCATCCAAAACAGGGGTCTTCACAAAAGGGTGGCCGTTATAGCCGGTCTCCTCCCAGCCATGATCGTCACCCATCATCAAAATGATGTTGGGCAGGGTTTCCTGTGGGGCAACAGACTCTTTTTGTGTGCTGGTGCAGGCAGACCCTGAAATGACCAGGGCCGGCAAAATGGTGGAAATCAATTTTCTGGTCTTCATAAGATACAGTCGGTTTTTAATTCAGGTAATTCTGATGATTCAAAATAGAAATCGTACGCTCTTCCCGCGCGTTATAAAACTTTTTAAAGATAAGGAATTGGATCAGTATACCCAATTTCTCTTCATCTCTCAATGGTTTCAAAATAAAATAAAGATTTTGGCATATCAAAGAAATCCCTTTGTTAATTTAAAGGGTATTATCTTGGTGCAGTTGCGGCTGCAAAATGACAAAAGATTTTTGCTATATAAATTGATAAGAAACCCGAAAATGATCTGGCTGATTGACGTAAAAAGATTAATATAATACGATCCTCTCCATAACAGATCCTTGCCCCCCATCTTCCAGAATAATGAAAACTCCACGGGTAACCTTAGGTTGAATTATTCTGATTCCCGGCATCATCCGGTCTGAGTATATTACCTCTCCGGTGATTGAGTAAATTGCAATGGAGGTTGACCGGTCATGCCCCGGATCAATCCGTAACTGTCCGTTTTGCCATTGCCAGGCTAACGAACGGGAGGCAACCGGATTTTCCGTTCCGGTAACCGGTCCCAACTGTTGGACAGAGATCCAATTTGTGGCGGGCAGAGAAACTCGTTGTTCCTGATCAACAGCATAATATTGGTAGTAGTCGCCCGGCAATCCTTTCGTGCTGATGGTAACCGGGGTGCCCGCCTCAACAACGACATTTCGGCCCTGATTGATCTGGATGAGTGAATCGAGTGCTCTCTGGGTGGTTATATTCAGTCCATACTTCACCAAATAGATATACCCCGGCTTGGTCGATACGGCCTCAACCGTACCCTCGATGTTATCGACAAATGCAGAGGTTCCTGTCACCACCGGTCGTTGATCGGGATAGGTGTATGTCAGAGAGGTTAATCCCTGAAGAGATTGACCTTCAAGCGAAGTGATCTCTTTCACCTTGACAGTAATCGTAGTCAGGTCGGGAATATTTCTAAGTTTTTTTGATGAGAGAATCACCGATCGTTCGTCCTGAAGGACAATATTCAGATCTTCGATCGTGAGTGCTGTAGTTCCGGATATATCAAAAACGGTTCGACTGATCTGTTCCGGATTAAGCGGCAGGGTAAACTGCATCATTAATGCGGTATCATTCGGTTTGACCAACGGAGCAATTGCAGAAAAAACAGAGGTACCGTTCAGTCGTTCATCCAATTGTGCCTCATACAGAGAGGATGGAAAAATTCCCGGTTGGTTATGCCCCACCCAAACCCCATCGGGCCGGTTGGGTCTGTTTCCGGCACTCTTACTTCCCTGAAAGCCAAAATTGTAATTTTTTGCCGATACCCAGGGGCTCTGACAAATCGAGGAGGATCCCTTACTGTTCCAGAAAACCGTATTGGCACCGGCCCAGCCATGACCGGTTCCGGAGTTATCGCGATCCTGCACATTGATCGATCCGTCAGAGACTATGACATCAAACAGGGTACCCATCGCCCAGCGGTGGTGCGGGCCGATATCGGAGTGGGTATCGACCGCCGTACTGCTGGTAAACACATTGGGACCGGTTACCCGGGCTCCGTTTACATAGTCATGCCGCCCGTGGGAGGTGGTGCAATTTTTCACCAGGCAAAGTGAACCATTGATATTGAAGGAGTATCGTCTGCCACCCGTAATGACAGACTTGGGATCTTTATAGTGACAATTCTCCACGGTAATCAGTTTCGACTTTGAAGACATATTGACACAACTGTAGGCAAAATACCAGGAGGTAACATGGCGAACCCAACTGTGCTCAGCACTATATATGGCAATGGCATTCCAGGAATGCGCTTCATCGGTATTGCTTTTGTAGGCCGACTTAAGACAGAGATTCTCGATCCCCACATTTTGAATGCGGTTAAAGGAATATTTATAGACCGCTCCGCCGCCATATTGCGTTTCAAGCGCCATCACCAGGGGATTTCTGAAAAAGAGGGTATCACCATTTACCCGGGTGATCAGCCGCTCAAAATAGAATGAAAAACCGGATGGGGACCATTGAACAACCCCTTCCGTTGCGGTGATCTGATTCATCTTCAGATCGGATATCCACTGCGAAGTACCAGGCCGGTATATCACAATATGATTGCCGGCTGCGTATCCTGTGGTGTTAGAGACAACGACATACTTTTGTCCCACCGGCACGTAACTCTCAACAATCGGTACCCGCGATGAGGATATAACCGACAAAGAGGCTCCGTTATCGACCCGGATCAGATCCCGGTCGCTGGTTCCTTCAGCAATAATGACTGTCCCCTCGTCGGTATCTCCCTCGCCACGAAGTACAATGCCACTGGCCCCGATTTTAATCTGACCACTAACCTGATAGGTTCCCCGCTTTAAAAGGACCGCTCCGCGAAAGCCATTCTCATCGGGCTGTCTGCTGTAAAGGGAGTTGATGGCCGACTGAATAACAGCCCCGTCATCGCCCTCCACCGGGGACACCTCCACCACGACCGGGACATCAGGAATGGACTCGTCACCATACCGGTAACCAACATGACTAAAGTCGGGAATGGTGTTCCCCTGTTCATCGGGAGTATAGGTAAGCTTGCCACCGGGACCGTAATAGACATGGTCCGGCGACCAGCGCTCCTGAGCAAATGCATAATAAACTTGCAGTAAACAAGATAGAACAGTAAAAGTAATGATTAGATATGATTTCATCTGATTAAATTTTTTTGTTCTTATAACTCATCTCTATTAAATGGCTTCTCCGGTTTCATTTTGTTTTCCCGGCCCAATAAAACTCGCATAAGATTTAATTCTTCTTGTTTGTGTCAAAATACGTCATGCTCGTTTCATCTTTTTACTTTTTACTTGTATTCAAGTAGAGTAGAGTACAGAGCAGATTGCTCTGCTCTGTAGCCCCCTCGTCAAACCGTACGTGCGGTTTTCCCGCATACGGCTTTCCTGTTAATTTCATCGCAAACATACGCAGGTCGTAATCCAGCGGATCTATACGGTCTTTTCAGCCCGTATTCTCTGACTAATAAGTCAAAGGCTTGCTGGCCCCGCAAGTTCGATCCTTTCTGACTTTTACGATCGTAGTATCGACGTAGTCGCAAACGCAGATAACCATCCAGTTTCCTGAAAGCTACCTGTGTATGGCTGACTTTGTCTATTCTGTAGTAATTCATCCATCCCCTTATTATAGGATTCAGTTCACCAACCACCTCCTCGGGTTTGTAATGTCCTATGTGTTTAAGTACCATATTGATCTTTTGTCTTATCTTTTTCTGTGATTTTGCCTTTGGCTCAATCCGGATGTAACTTTTCCTCTCGTCAAAGAGACTCCGGCTGGGTCTAAACGTGAATCCCAGAAAGTCAAAAGATGACTCTTTCACATTGACTTTCTTACTCTTCTCCGTGTTGATTGTCAGTTCCATTCTTTGCAAGTATGAATGCAGTCTGATGATTACTTCCTGTTTTATCTGTTTTGACATCAAAATAAAATCATCTGCATAGCGTATCATTTGCACCCCGTTCCTGTCAAAATACTCCGCTTCTTTATTGACAATCCTGTCCAATATATTCATGTAGATATTTGCCAGCAGTGGAGATATAACTCCCCCTTGCGGTGTGCCCGTTTTGCTGCTCTTTCCCCCCGTGTACTTACCATCTTCCTCTGCTATAGGTGCCTTGACCCACAGTTTAATCAAATGAAGCACCCGTGGGTCAGCTATCCGCTCTTTCAAAACTATCTCCAGTTTATCATGCGGTATAGTGTCAAAATATTTACTCAAATCAGCATCATATACTTCATACTTTCCTTCCTTAAGGTTGTCCCGGATTTCTGTTATTGCCCCTTTCGCTGAGCGCCTGGGGCGAAACCCATAGGATAAATCATCAAAGTCGGCTTCAAATATCGGTTCTATGACCATCTTACAGGCCTGTTGTGCAACCCTGTCTTTTATGGTCGGTATCCCCAGCGGTCGAAAACCTCCGTTCTCCTTCTCGATCATCTTTCTCTTTACTGCCTGTGGTCGATACTTCCGTGTCCGAAGCTCTTCTGCAATTTCTTCCAGAAACTTCTTTACCCCGTATTTCTCCACGTCAGCGAAGCTTTGACCATCGATACCGGGGCTTCCCCCGTTTTTCTTACATCTTTTGTATGCTTCCTCCATCATATAGGGCTGGAAGATCTTATCATACAAAACATAGAACTTGTAGCCGCTTTCCTGCTTGGCTTTTTGATATAGTTTTAGTTGTAGCAGACGTACCTTGTCCAGAGAGCTGCGATCCTTCCGCTTCTTTTGCGTTAGTCTCTCTATCTCTCGTTGTACACTTTCGTGATTACTTGTATTCTTCAATTCTGTCATACTTCTATTATCTAAAACATTCTTAACAGCAATGCCCCTTCCCTCCTTCCAAGTTGTGTTGTCTTGGTTATCAGCAGTACTACAGGCACCTCCGCCACCCTCGCCTGACCTTCGGCCTTCGGCCATCGTTAGGGCTTCCCATGTTCATGCACTTCCCTTGTTATGCACGCCATCCCATCTTACTCCGTGCAGCCGTACCGTTGCACGTTGTCGTTGCTTCACGATACGTTTCAGGTTTCACCAGTTCCAGGAGGCTGACCACTGCAAAGTTGCGTAACGAAGCCTGATTGGGTTCACTCACGTTACGGCTTACATAACCGCTTGCTATGAACTTAGAACGGTTCGTTTCCTCCCCGCACCTCATAGCTGCTTCAGACTGAACGACAAATTGGTCTGTGTAATCCTTTCATATTACTGGGTTTTATATATAGTGCACGCCTCATGGCGTACTGGAACTCCCATAATTTTAATCCTGCTCGTTTGTGTCAAGAATCGTCATGGTCGTTTCATAACGGTAAATAAAGTTATCTAATATTTAAATTCAATTCCTAAACATCTAAAATTGGTAATGGATTTAACTCATCAAAAAAAATAAAATAAACGCATAATCCTTCCATAAAAAATAAAAATAGATCGTTTAATGCCCATTATTGGGTAAAACAGCCATGTAAATTTTTGTCAATCAAAAGACTTAATTAAATTTGACTGTGTCAAACACCATAAATCAAAAATTATTATATTGAAAAATCATAAGGATTTGTAAAGCAAACAGGCAGGTGTCATGTCACTCACAAAAGTACGGAAGGTGTCATGTCGAATCCCGGAATTCCGGGTGAGAAATCTGCCACATTACTAAGAGATTTCTCCTCGGGTACTCATCGAAATGACAAAGCATTGTTGACATGACACTGTATTAAAATTATTAATTGCAAGTTGTAACCACTAAAAATTTATTAACCAGCAAATAAATATTAAACATGAAGCACCAAAAAATTTATCAAATGGCAAACAAAATCATTTTATGCAGCTTATTGGCATTTATTGCTATATCGTGCGGAACCAGTCAAGAGGGAAAACATCTGTTTATTCTCTCCGGGCAGTCCAATATGGCAGGATTAAAACCGGAGGAGTCGTTTACCCCTACCATCGAAGAACATTTTGGAAAAGAGAATGTCATCATTGTAAAAAATGCAAAAGGAGGCCAACCGATCAGACGTTGGCATAAAGACTGGAAAACAGCAGAAGGGCTTAAACTTCAAGAACATGCTGATTTATACGATAGCCTGATGACCCATGTTAACAAGGCTATAGATGAAGAAGAAATTGCTACCGTAACATTTATCTGGATGCAGGGAGAACGCGATGCACGAGAAGAGCATGGTGACGTTTATGAAGAGAGCTTAATCGGCCTCTACAATCAACTTTGCACTGATTTAAAGAGAGATGACATAAACTTTATCATTGGCAGACTTAGTGATTTTGACATTAAAAACAAAAGATCACCTCATTGGACGATGATAAGAGATATACAGGTAAAAACAGGCGAATCGAATCCTCGCTTCGGATGGATTAACACCGATGATCTCAACGATGGAGTGAATAGAAAAGGAAAAGAGATTGAAAATGATCTCCATATGTCGGCCGAAGGATATGTAATTATGGGGAAACGCTTCGCTGACAAATCCATAGAGTTAATAAACAGCCAATCCCGCCGATAATAACAGGCGAAAATTCAAATCCGCACCAAACAGGAGTCGGGCATCCACCCCATATTCCCGTCAGACAGTCGGATCTCTTTCCACTGCGGAACGCTGTCCGACAACTCAACCTTCACTCCCTCGTAAAGCAGGAAGAGGTCGGTGCTCGATGGCGAGGGAGCACTCTTCACGGTGACACGCGGACAGAAAATAATGGCTGAACTTCGCTGGTTCATCTTCTCCTTCTGGCGGATGGCAAATGAGAACGACGCGGCAGCAGACAGAAGGGCTAACATGCCGATCCAGAAGGCCAGCCTTTTCAAAGCCGGACGGCTGCTAAACAGAAAGATCCCCAATAAAGTGAGAAAGAGCATAAAGCTGCCAAGGCTGATGGCCCCCCAGGCATCGGCCGGATAAAGGCCGATCAACCGGTCTCTCCAACGCAAAAAGAAGGGCTGCGGCAACGCCTCTATATTGGTAACGACAAACTGATTGGCCATGCGCAGGTTGAAATCAATATCTTCATCGCGCGGAGCCAACTGCTTCGCCCGTTCGTAGTAAAGGATGGCATGGTTCATATCTCCAGACTTGTAGCAGGCGTTGCCCAGGTTAAAGTAGAGTTTGGATGACACCTGCCCCATCGACAGAATCTGCCGGTAGGCAGCCACAGCCTGCTGGTACTCCTCGGCTGCATAGTGCGCATTCCCCCTTTCCCAAAGCGCTTCGGGTGACGCCGGGGTTGCCGGTTGCCCGGAAGAAACCGGCGCGGCCGGCTGTGCCGCAACATGCTGCCTTTCAGTAGCCGGCTGTGCCGCAACATGCTGCCTTTCAGTGGCCGGCTGTGCTGATGGAAACGCCTGACTCACAGCGACAATCCCAAAAGAGAGCCACATTCCGATAAACACTATATTTTTTACCTGATTCATGAGATTAAAATATTTTTTAGGTCTTAACTACTTTAAAACACCTCTATGGATGCATAAAATCAACTGCGAATGCTCTTCTCCAGCCTGCTCATCGTGGCCACAGCCTTTTTGTATAGCTCACTGCGTGCTTCCGATCCCCCGGCCGGGGCATAACGGGCAAACTCACACTGCTCAATAATCTCAACAAAGTCACTGG
>CAZILU010000113.1:0-10785 GCA_964540165.1 uncultured Mariniphaga sp. | reverse complement strand
GCGCCCGATCGATCTCCGCCTCCGTCTTAAAACCCAAACGATTCATTCCTGTGTCTAATTTTATATGTACCGGATAATCGGTCTCTTTTTGATCGACGACAGCCTGTGCAAATTGCACCATCAACTCCGGGCTGTAAATATTGGGCTCCAATCTGAACTCAATCATCTTCCGGAAACTGTGCTCCTCCGGATTCATCACCAGTATAGGCAACCGAATACCAGCCTGCCTCAACTCCACCCCCTCGTCAGCGACAGCAACAGCCAGACAGTGAACATTCTGAAACTGCAAAAGCTTGGCAATCTCAACATCTCCGGTACCATAAGAGAAGGCCTTGACCATCACCACCAGCTTCACCTCGGGAGGCAATATCGACCGAAACAGATTCAGATTATGAACCAACGCATTCAGGTTAATCTCTAATACCGTTTGATGTGCTTTCTGTTGTAACCGTTCAGCAACTCTTTCAAAGGCAAATGGCCTGGCTCCTTTAATCAGGATGGCAGCATTTTGAAACTGATCCGGCTGAAAATACGCCTCGAATGACGCGGTATCATCAAAAACGACAATTCTCATCGAAAACAGTCCGGCACTGGCCGCAATCTCCTTTCCAACGCCATAAAGCTCGTCAATCTCCCATCGCTCCAACAGCTGATTAACACGGGTATATAGATCTGTCCGTGAAAAACCGGTTTGTAAAATATCGGACAAAATAACCACCTTTCGTCTCTGGCTGATCTGTGCCTGCTGGTTAACCACCGATAAAGCGATTGAAAGAGAGTTCAAATCCGAGTTGTAGTAATCATTAACCAACAGACAATGGTTTATTCCCCGTTTAATTTCCAAACGCATCTCAACCGTTGTCAGTGTCCCGAACCGGTCGGGAAAGCCTTCGGGAAGCTCTCCAAGGGCTGTCAGTGCAGCAAAACAGTGGCAGGCGTTCTCCACGGAAGAGAGATCCGTAAACGGAATATCAAACGCATAATCCTGCCCGTTAAGGGTTGCCGTCAAACGGGTGTAGGTTCCTGAAATCATCGCGGTAAAACCGATGGATGCCTCTCCTTTTGTCATACTCCAGCTCACAGGCTCTACCCTGTGTCGCTTACAGAAATCAGAAATCTCAACCGCCCCGGCATGATCAGCGCAGTACACCAGCATCCTTGCATGTTCAAAAAGGATTAACTTCTCCTCCCTTTTTTGGGCAATATCCTGAAAGTTCTCCTGATGGGCATCGCCGATGTTGGTCAGTATCCCAATGTCTGGCCGTATCATTTGAGTCAGATATATCATCTCGCCCGGCTGTGAAATTCCCGCTTCAAAAATTCCCAGATCATAAACCTGATCCATCTGCAACACCGACAATGCAACCCCGATCTGTGAATTGTAACTTTTTGGGCTTCGAACAATGCGATAATTTTCAGACAACAGATGATGCAGCCACTCCTTAACAATCGTTTTTCCGTTGCTCCCGGTAATTCCAATCACCGGATAACCAAAAGGAGTCCGCACAAAGGCTGCCAATTTTTGAAGTGCTTTCAACGTGTCGGTAACCAAAATAAAATCCGCTGCTGCAACGATAGCCGATGGTTCAGAAACAACAAAACAACGGACACCACGCATCATTAACTGAGAAACAAAGCGGTGACCATCATTCCGGGGACCTTTAAGTGCAAAGAAAAGAGCTCCTTTTATCTGCGAAGCAGTCCGGCTGTCGATGATCACATCCTTCACGGTGGCCGGTTCCCCGGATGATGAAGAATAGAGCTTTCCACAAAGAATCCGGGCTATTTCACCGGGCGTATATTCAATCATTGCTCTTCGTTGATTGTAAATAACAGCGACGACAAAGCGGTTCATACGAATCCTTCTCACCCAGCAGCACAATCTGATTCTTCTCCGATATTCGATGTGAAAATTGGGCAATGCTCCCGCAACGAACACAAATGGCGTGCACCTTGGTGACAAAATCAGCCACCGCCATTATCCCGGGCATGGGACCGAAAGGCACCCCCTTGAAATCCATATCCAGCCCGGCCACAATCACCCGAATCCCCATATTAGCCAACTGCACAACCACATCCACCAATCCCTTATCAAAAAACTGGGCTTCATCAATGCCAACAACTTCTACATCGCCCGACAGCAGCAGAATATTGGCTGAATTATCGACCGGAGTGGACCGGATCGCATTTTCATCGTGTGAAACCAGCTCGGTCAGAGAGTATTGAAAATCTCAACCGTCTGGCGGGCAATCTGAGCCCGCTTCAACCTTCGGATCAACTCCTCGGTTTTACCTGAAAACATAGATCCGGCAATTACCTCAATACCTCCCTGCTTTCTATATCCGTTGATATCTTGTTCAATAAACATGAATGGCTCAATGATTAAGAATTAAAATTGTATTTTTACAAAATTAAACTTTAAAAATAATAGCCCGGCAAAGAATGGAAAATAAAAAACTGATCAATATTTTGCAGAAAGATATGGAGGAGCTGGAGGCTTTGATTGCCGACATGAAAATTGCCCGGCAGTATGATTCTATGGCCATGGAACTGGCGCATAATCGTGCACGAAGCATCATGCAACTGATCCAACTGCTTGAAGATAAACAAAACGAAAATCACAACACCCAAACCACAGCAACCGATCCGACGACGGCAACAACTTCGGAACCGGAAGAGAACAGTATTGATCCGGGTGATTTTCTTCAGCCCAATCAGGCCTCAACCACCACAGAACCCTTCGGGAATGCAACTTCCGAAAGAGATGAAATGAATCAGACAGCGCAAGAAACATTGACTAAGGAGGAATCAGCATCAGAACCTGAATCACCTGGCAACCACATAGACAGCAGATCAGAAGATGATGATATGCTGGAAGATGATCCCGAAAAGAGAGATACACAGGTGCGGCTGATAGACAGCTTTATGAAAGGAAAATCGGTCAATGACCTGGTGACAGATCAGCAGAAACTGGAATTCAAATTATCGAACCGGCCGGTAACCAGCATTCAAAAAGCGATTGGCATTAACGATCGCTTTCAGTTTATCCGGGAGCTTTTCGACAACGATAATGAAAAATTCCTCCAAACGGTAAAAAGCCTTGACTCAATGAATACAATGACGGATGCACTCCATTTTCTGCGAAATCACTTCAAATGGCATAAAAGTGAAACCAGCCTGAAATTTCTCAATCTCGTGAAACGACGCTTTGCCGATGAAACGAGCATGGCAATCCATGGCACAAACAAACAGGACTGAATCGATGCAGGTTCCATCTCAAACGTTAAAAACAACTAATTTTAATGAGAAGCAAGCCATGGATAGCATAGGAAAATTAATTTTGGTTCCGACACCGATTGGCAATTTAGATGACATCACCCTTCGTGCCATCCGGGTACTCCGGGAGGCGGAAATCATCCTGGCAGAAGACACGCGGGTATCGTCTAAATTAATGAAACACCTGTCGATCGAGACCAAACTCTATGCACATCATAAGTTCAATGAACACAAAGCCGTTGCCGGTATTATCCAAAAACTGCAGGCAGGTAACCGGGTGGCCCTGATTTCCGATGCCGGAACACCGGCAATTTCCGATCCGGGCTATTTGCTGGTCCGGGCTTGCATCAACCAGGGCATTGAAGTGGAATGCCTGCCCGGCCCTACGGCCCTGATCCCTGCCCTGGCCGTTTCCGGCCTCCCCTCCGACCGTTTTTCATTTGAAGGTTTTCTTCCTCACAAAAAGGGAAGGCAGAAGCGACTGCTTGAATTAGCAGAAGATCCACGAACACTGATCTTCTATGAATCACCATTCCGCCTGGTGAAAACGCTCAATCAAATGGCTGAATTCATGGGCGAAAACCGCCAGGCTTCTGTTTGTCGTGAACTCTCAAAGATATTTGAAGAGATCCGCCGCGGCACGATCTCCGAACTAACGGCTCATTACGAGCTAAATCCTCCAAAAGGAGAGATTGTTATTGTCGTCGAAGGAAAGAGAAAAAAAACAGAATGACAAAAAAAAGATACACACACCTCTTCTTTGATCTGGACAATACCCTTTGGGATTTTGAAAAGAATTCACGATTTGCCCTGAAGCAGGCATTCGAATATTTTAAACTCCAAAGCCAGGGCACCGGCTTTGCTCCATTTTATGAAGCATACACAACCCACAACCATCAATTATGGGAGATGTACCGAAGAGGAAACCTCACAAAAAAGGAGTTGATTAACCAACGATTCTCTCTCACGTTCAACACCCTTGGAATGGAAGGAGTTGATCCGGAAACCATGAACACCTATTATCTGGATGTAATGCCCGAGCATAAAGCAATGGTTGACGGAGCGGTTGACCTTCTTGAATTCATAAAAAAAAGACGAATCCCCATGTTCATAATCACGAACGGATTCCGCGAAGTTCAACATAAAAAACTGGAGGCAACCGGGCTAAAGAACTATTTTCACAAAATCTTCATTTCGGAGGAGATCAAAGCGCCAAAGCCATCCCACGAAATCTTTTCGTATGCCCTGACCTCAGCCAATGCACGAAAAGAATCGAGCCTGATGATCGGAGATGACCTCGAAGTGGATGTCGTTGGAGCCATCCGGTTTGGCATCGATGCCGTATGGTATAATCCCAAAGGAGATTCTGTGCCATCCTCTGCCTTCACAACCGGACATAAAGAAAAGTTGATCCATTGTGCCTACACCCTGGAAGAGCTGAAAATTCTGATTTAATTATAGAATTTCTACAAATTAAATAGGTACGAGTTCCCTTTGAAACCTAAGAAAACTTACCATTATAATCGTTGCCACTAAAATAACATAAAAAAAAGCGTTGCATTAAAGGTTCAAGGAAAAATACTTTCATAAAAACAGTTATATTCAGTTCAGCGCAAACAAAATTTAATGACTGAAAATTCGAAGCATCATCAAAAACAGATGCAATTATCTGAATCAAATGTCATTATAAACACCAAACAGATGACAAAAGTCATAAAAAAATATGAATAACAAATAAAAACCCCGATCTGCTTTCACTTCCTTGAAAAGAATCTCATTTTACTTTAAATTTTAAGAATCAAATTAAATCTTTTTTTATATTTGTTCCATTAAACATTTTTTAACACTAATTAGTTATTATAAACATTTAGAACAAGCATGGTTTAATAACCTCTATAAAAGAGAAATTAAATTTCATGGGAGTTCCATCGGGCCGGGAAAACAAAATGAACCCGGTAAAAATATTTGTTGAGAAGATGTACAAAAACTAAAAATTTAATTAGATAAAAATAAAGAGCAGAATAACGTTTCCAAATCAAATTGAAAACGATGCTTAACACAAAATATGAATTATTTTTAATTGCTGTTTATTTTATAATTTAAAACTATTTTTATGAAAAAGATTGCATTATTTTTCTCGGTTCTCCTATTCATGGGAACATTGGCAGTAAATGCCCAGACGAGGGTAATCACCGGAAAGGTTACCTCGGCTGAGGATGAGGCGCCAATACCGGGAGTTTCAATTGTTGTATCGGGGACCACACTGGGAACTGTTACCGACATCAACGGTAACTATTCCGTGCAGGTTCCGGCCGATGCTCAAAATCTCATTTTTTCATTCGTTGGTATGGCTTCGCAGGAGGTGGCGATCTCCGGAAGGTCAGTGATCAACATATCGATGCAGCCGCAGGCTATCGGTGTCGATGAGGTGATTGTTGTTGCCTACGGTACAACTACCAAAGAGTCGTTTACCGGTTCGGCAGGCACGGTTGACAGCGAGGAGCTTGGAAAAAGGCAGGTCTCCAACGTCACTCAGTCGTTGTCGGGAAAGATCGCCGGCGTTCAAACCACCTCCAGTTCTGGTCAGCCGGGAACAGCCGCCACCGTACGTATTCGTGGTATCGGTTCAATGAGCGCCAGCAACGATCCCTTGTATGTAATTGACGGCGTTCCATACAGTGGAAGTCTTTCTGCCATCAATCCCAACGACATTGAAACCCTCACGACATTAAAGGATGCAGCAGCCAGCGCCATTTACGGTGCCCGTGGTGCCAATGGGGTTATTATTATCACCACCAAATCGGGTAAAACCAAAGAAGCACTTGTTAAGGTTGACGCCCGTTGGGGTACCAACAAGCGCGGAGTTCCTAATTACGAGGTTATGACCGACCCGGCCATGTATTATGAAACGTTTTATCAGTCACTATACAACAACCGGATCTATGCAGGGGCATCATCGGCCGCTGCCCATCAGTTTGCCAGAAACAATCTGATTCCTAAAGGTAATGGAGGTTTAGGATATATGATCTATACCATACCCGAAGGAGAATATTTCATCGGAACGAACGGCAAAATTAACCCAAATGCAACCCTGGGATACAGCGATGGTGACTACTTCTATACACCGGACAACTGGTACGATGAATTATTTGACAAAGGCAATGTACGTCAGGAGTACAACGTGTCCGTCTCAGGAGCTACAGACAAAATAAGTTACTATATTTCTGCCGGTTATCTTGATGATAGTGGTATTGTTGAAGGATCGGGATTTTCACGTTTCACCGGTCGCTTGAATGCCGACTACCAGGCCAAAGATTGGCTGAAAGTGGGGGCCAACATCGATCACATCCACTACGACATGAAATCACCTACAGCTCAAACCACCTGGGGTTCATCGGGCAACCTCTTCTATGCAGCCAATATGATAGCCCCCATCTATCCGATGTATGTCAGAAGACCAAACGGAGATATCTGGGTTGATGACCTTGGTATTACGGTGTATGACTTCGGAACCAGCACCAACCAGGAGAGGGCTTTTATGGGTCTCTCCAATCCGGCCATCACCATGAAACTGGATAAACACAGCAATCTGGTTGACCAGGTCAACAGCCGCTGGTTTGCCGATATCGACCTGATGGAAGGATTGAAATTCAGCACCATATTCGGGGCAGGGGTTTCCAACGCACGCGAAGTACACATGGGAAATCCATTCTATGGAGCCAGCGTTTCCGCCGAAGGTGATGTTTCTGTCGACCACTCCAGAGACTTTTCCATCAACCAGCAATACCTGTTAACTTACAAAAAAAGCGTTGGAGATCACAACTTTGATATCCTGGTCGGTCATGAGTCATTTAGCCAAAAATGGCAATACATTGAAACCTATAACAAAAAAATGTATAATCCGTACATCGCTGAAATCGGTAATGCCATTTTTGATCCGCCAACCGTAGACTCACGTACTGCGAAATACGCGACCTTGGGTTATTTAAGCCGGATTCGTTACGATTTTAACGAAAAGTACTTCCTCTCCGCATCATACCGTCGCGATGCATCTTCCCGGTTTCATCCCGACAACCGCTGGGGTAACTTCGGCAGTATCGGTGGTGCCTGGGTAATCGACAAAGAGAGCTTCTTTGAAAGCCTGAACGCTCCCTGGGTAAACCTTCTGAAACTGAAAGCCAGTTATGGTATGCAGGGTAACGATGCCCTTGGCAACAACTATCCGTATCTGGATCAGTTTACCGTATTCAATTCAGACGGAAACTTCTCAACATCATTCTCCTACAAAGGAAATCCCGATGTTACCTGGGAAACTTCCTACAGTTTCAATACCGGACTTGAATTTGAACTGTTCAGAAACGGTGTCAGTGGTGGCATTGAATACTTCTCCAGAAAAACCGTTGACCTGTTGTATAACCAACCGGTTCCTGTATCCTGGGGGTATGCAACCATCCCAACCAACGTTGGATCAATCAGAAACAATGGTGTCGAACTGGATCTGAATATCAGCATCATTCGCAACAGAAACCTCAACTGGTCGGTTGACCTGAATGCTACTCACTTAAAAAACGAAATCCTCGATCTGGAAGAGAGTGTTAAAGAGAACGGCATTAAACGAGCATTTTATATTTATACCATTGGCGGATCACTATACAACTCTTTCCTTCGCGAGTGGGCAGGTGTTGATCCAAATACCGGAAAGTCACTTTATTACCGGGTAAACGACCAGGGTGAATACATCTTAGATGAAGAGACCGGAGAAAAAACCACCACCGATGTTTGGACAGCAACCCAACAAAAAGATCAGGGAAGCACCCTTGCCAAAGTATATGGCGGGTTCGGAACTTCACTCGACTTCTTCGGATTTGATGTATCAGCAGCATTAGCATACCAACTGGGAGGAAAAGTTCTTGATTTCACCTACGAAGAGCTGATGCACAGTGGCGACAATGCCGGTCTAAACTGGCACAAAGACATCCTTGACGCCTGGACTCCTACCAATACCAACACCAATGTACCCCGGTTGAACAGCGCCGATGATACCTATCAGTTACACTCAACCAGGTACCTGACCAGCTCCGATTACCTTTCCTTAAACAATGTTACGGTTGGTTATACCCTTCCCAAGGAGCTGACCGAAAATATGGCATTCAAATCCATCAGATTCTATTTTGTCGGAGATAACCTGGCACTGCTCACAGCAAGAAAAGGATTAGACCCGCGTCAGATGCTGGGTGGCGTTGAAACTACAGGTAACTGGCGTTATACCAACCTGAAAACATTCTCCGGCGGTATAACTCTTACTTTTTAATCAGTTTAAAACAGTATAAAATGAAGAAGATGAAAATAGTAAAAAACGCATGGATTTATGTTGCGGGACTTGCAATCTTAGCATCCTGCACAGATATTCTGGACACCTATCCCGAAGGGGGCACCTTTACGGAAGATCAAAAAAGAGAGGTGGTTGGTATGATCCCGGGCAGGTTGTCTGCAGACATCAACGGACTCTACTCCATATTTCCCAGAACAAATAGCCTGGGCTCAGATCGTGCCGATGACTTTGGATACCCGATGGTAGCCCACTCAATCGATTGTAACGGTGCCGATATACATGGCCCCGATGACGGATACAACTGGTTTACCGTAGCTATGGATTACTCCGACAGAACATACACCTACGCCAATCCGCGAATTCGCTGGTCACTCTTTTATGATCAGATCAAAGCGGCTAACGACATCCTTGCTTCAATTCCTGAAGACACCGATAATCCGGAGTTAAAATCCTATAAGGGACAAGCATTGGCTGTACGCGCATTCGACTATTTCAACCTGGTTCAGACCCATCAGTTTACCTACAAGGGGAATGAAGACAAACCGTCAATTCCCATTGTAACCTTTGGTATGACCGACCCGGCCAATCCCAGAGCCAGTGTAGACTCGGTGTACCATCTGATTATGACCGACCTGAATGAAGCCATTATACTTCTTGACACATTACCCCGGGGAAACAAAATGGCTGTCGACCGGCAGGTGGCTTACGGCATCCGCGCCCGGGTAAACCTGGTGATGCAAAATTGGGATGAAGCTGCTTCCGATGCTGCCAAAGCCAGAGAAGGATTCACTTTACTTTCCCGTGACGATGTATCCAAACCAACGTTCGTCAGTGTGAACGAGTCTTCATGGATTTGGGGACTGGTAATCAATGCCGTTAACATTCCCGATGTATTGGCATCCTGGCCTTCCAAGTTATCCTCCTTTACCGGATATGGATATACCACAGCCGTTTCTGTTTACAAACAAATCAGCAACATCTTGTATGATAAAATCCCGGATACTGATGTCAGAAAAGGATGGTGGATCAACGAAAACCAGGAATCTGCACTTTTAGAAGGACTTACCTGGGGAAATTTATCGGGTCAGGATATTGCTAAAGGTACCATTCCCGATATTAAAACTCCGTTCCCTCCCTATACCAATGTAAAATTTGGCATTGAAGGTGCGATTGGCAACGATGTTAACGAATCGGACTGGGTTATGATGCGTGCCGAGGAGATGCTGCTGATTGAAGCCGAAGCCAAAGCCATGAGCGGTGATGTAGCCGGAGCTAAAACCATGTTGGAGGATTGGGTAAAAAATTACCGGGATCCCGAATATGTTTGTGACGCAACAACGGCACAGCAGTTACGCGATGAAATCTGGTTCCAGCGCCGGGTTGAATTGTGGGGTGAGGGACACGCCTTCTTAGATCTGATGAGATTGGAGAAAAACCTTGTCCGTTTCAAAAATGGCGTTGACTCTAACTTCCCGGATGCATTCAAATTCAATATGGCTGCCAACGATGGATGGAGACTTATGAGAATTCCGCAAACGGAAATTAACTCCAATACCGGTATTTCAGAAACTGAAAACAATTCGGAAGGTACGCTTCCACAGAGTGAAGATGGTGCCGGATTGATGGATGGTGTTACTGATTAATGATTTCGATAACCATAAAATTTTAATGAGATGAAAGTATTAAATAAAATCATACTGATTTCTGCCGGACTCTTCTTTCTTATTTTCTCTGCCTGCACAGAGGACTTCCCCGAAAGAGAACCCTCCCCGGAAGCGAATCCAAATGCTGCAGGGGTCTATTTCCCCTCTTCCAATGTAATTAGCTATGAACTGGATCCCACCGATCCTACCTCTGTGCCTGTAACGGTAACACGCGGAAATGCCGCTGGAGCAATTACGGTTCCGATAACCGTACTGAAAAACACAGAGAATATCTTTAACATCCCTGAGAGTGTTTCCTTCGCAGCGGGTGATACTGCTGTCACCTTTAATGTGACCTTCCCCGATGCCGTCGTTGGGAAAAACTACACTTTTGATATCGCCCTTGGTGGTGAAGATGTAGATCCTTATACCGTGATCGACGGAGCGCACAGTGTGGCCGTATCGGTTATTCGTGTTAAGTGGGATAACCTGGGTGAAGGACAGTTCTACGACTCCTTTACTATGTACAGCATT
>CAZILU010000112.1:0-10813 GCA_964540165.1 uncultured Mariniphaga sp. | reverse complement strand
GTCCGGGAAAAAATACCTACTTGAAAATGAATAAAGAAGCCTGACCTTTAGCCGGCGTACTCTTCTTCATTGAATAGACGACAGCCTGTTTCAGAAGCTTCCGATAGTTGGGATTGGCAAAGGCATTGGCATCATGACCAATCTGTATCGTTACCACCTGTGACTTGCCGTATTTCTTTGTCCACGCAATCACCGGGGTACTGCTTGACTCATCGGTGGTAAGCAATGGTTGCGATTGGGGATGCACGTAGAAACCAGAGTAGGTTTCATCCAATATCTCAAAATCGGTGATCCCTTTGGTAACCGGATGGCGGGGATCAACCACGTTGACGCTAAATTTCAAATCGTGCAGATATCCGGAAGGAGGATACTCCACCCCGTCAATAACAGCAGCTTTTAAGAAATATTTCCCTCCAATGACATTCCTGTACTCAGGCCAGTCATCAAATGCACAGATGCTGTGATGCAAAACAACCAGCGGCATATCTTACAGCCAGTTACATTCAGGTCAATCTTCTTTTCGATAAAGATAGCGGTTGTATAAAAACAAGGTATCTTGTACAACTAATTTTTGATTGCTATATTTGCTATGTACAGGATAGTAACAAAGTAAAAAGAAGACTTACTTCAATCAGAATCCATAGTTACAATTTCAAAACGAATTTTATTAACTGATAATTAATTATCTATGTGTTTTTTAAATATCAATCAACTCAACCGAAATGCATTAGCATTTAGTCTGTTTGGCGGGATATTCGCTGCCTCAACAGTTCTTGCTTCCGGATGTGCCGCTGGCAAAGAAGATCAGAAAAGACCCAATATTATTATCGTTCTGGCCGATGATCAGGGATGGGGAGATATGGCCTACAATGGCCATCCGGTACTTCAAACACCCAATTTCGATCGGATGGCGTCAGAAGGATTGCAGTTCGACCGGTTTTACGCTGCCGCACCCGTCTGTTCTCCAACTAGGGGGAGTATTATGACCGGCCGTCATCCGAACCGTTTCGGATGCTTCAGCTGGGGCTACACCCTTCGTCCCCAGGAATTAACGGTTGCTGAGGCGCTTCAAAATGCTGGTTATGTCACGGGACATTTCGGGAAATGGCACCTGGGATCGGTAGTCCAGGGAAGTCCGGTAAATCCCGGTAACAGTGGATTCGATGAATGGGTATCATCTCCCAATTTTTTTGAAAATGATCCCATTTTTAGCCACCAGGGGATTGCCCGGCAGGAACATGGTGAGAGCTCCATGGTGACTATGGATGCGGCACTGGCTTTTATTGAGAAATCAAAAGGGGGAAAACAACCCTTCTTTGCTTATGTATGCTTCGGTTCACCCCACCAACCTCATATCGCGTCAGAGGAGGATAAACAGCTCTATCCGGATCAGCCCGGAAGGTTAAAAAATTTTTTAGGCGAAATATCGGGTATGGACAGGGCCCTTGGCAAACTGCGTGAGCAACTGAAAATCTGGGATATCGAAAAAAACACCATCCTGTGGTATGTGAGCGATAACGGAGGATTACCCCGGGTGGGATCAACCGGTGGCCGGGGGTATAAAGGGCAAATTTATGAAGGGGGTCTCAGAGTGCCTTCTATCATCCAGTGGCCTGAAAAAATCACGGCACACCGGGTTGCCAATATGCCCTGTAATACCTACGATATTTTTCCAACGCTCCTGGAAGTTGCCGGTGTTAATGAAAAGCCTCCACACCCTATTGATGGCATCAGTCTTCTGCCGGTTATTAATAACCAAATGAGTGAAAGACTTAGACCAATCGGGTTCTGGAGATATACCTCCGCCGGGAAAAAGTCTTCATCCAGTGAATTAATGACGGCACTTCTGGAACTGCAAAAAAATCAGACAGAAAAAATGGACTCCTCATTTCTTGATATGGAGGCAGGCATCATCTCTCAGCATTACAATACAGATACTTTGCCGGGGCATGCCGCATGGCTCAACTGGCCATATAAGCTTCACCGGATTTATGACGATAACGAACCGGTGAAATTTGAGCTGTATAATCTTGAAAACGACCCGATGGAGCAACAAAATCTGGCCGGTACAGATTCGGTACGTGTGACAGCCATGTCCGGACAATTGACCGTATGGATGAAATCTGTTATTAATAGCCTGAACGGCGAAGATTACCAATAATCAATCGGATTTACAAAAACAGCTCTTAAATTTCTTAAAATTACGTCAATGAAGATATGTATCTTACTATTCGTTCTTTTGCATTTATCCATGGCAGGGAAATGCAATAATCCCTCCGATGCTGATCTGACTGAAAAGACCCAAAAGCCCAACATCATTCTGATTATGGCTGATGATATGGGGTATGAATGTCTGAGCAGCAACGGATCGCTATCGTATCAGACTCCGGTGCTTGACAAAATTGCCGATAACGGCATCCGGTTTACCAACTGTTATTCACAGCCGTTATGCACACCTTCCCGGGTTAAAATAATGACCGGAAAATACAATTCCCGAAACTATCTCGATTTCGGCATATTAGATCCCAAAGAGGTCACATTCGGAAATATGCTGAAAGAAGCGGGATATAAAACGATGGTTGCCGGGAAGTGGCAGCTCAACGGAAGAGACGAGCAGGAACCGGGATGGCAGGACAAAACCAGACCTTACCATTTTGGCTTTGATGAGTATTGCCTGTGGCAACTAACGGAAAAAGGCTCCAGATATGAGCATCCCTATATCGAACAGAACGGCGAAGTGCTTGAAACAACCATCGATGATTATGGACCGGATATTGTCTCCAATTACATACTGGATTTCATTCAAAAAAACAGAGAAGAGCCTTTCTTTGTCTATTACCCTATGATTTTGGTGCACAATCCTTTTACCCCTACGCCGGATTCACCCGAATGGGAAAAACCGGAAATGCGAGGCAAACAGAACAACAAATACTTTAAAGATATGGTCGAATATACCGACAAGATTGTCGGTAGGATCGTCGATAAACTGGAGGAGCTGGGCATCAGTGAAAACACTATTTTAATCTTTACGGGAGACAACGGCACCAATACGCGAATTGTCACACAAACCACAGAGGGCGATTATAAAGGAGGAAAAGGGAGCCTGAAAGACAACGGAACGAATGTACCGTTGGTAATTCAATGGCCGAAATCAAAAAAGAGAGGCATCGTAACCAACACACTGATTGAATTTAGTGACTTCTTTCCCACATTTGCCCAGGCGGCCGGTATCGAACTAAAAAACCCTGTTGACGGCATCAGCTTTCTGGATCTGTTTACTTCCGGATCATTTGCCGGAAGAAAAAGTGTATTTGTCCATTACTATCCCCGAACCAAACAGGTCAGAAGCAGCAATGGATGCTTTATTCGGACACTGGATTATAAATTGTACTCCGATGGCCGGTTTTTTGACATGAAAAATGATCATTTAGAAAAACATCCACTACATTTGGATTCCTTAAATGGGATTCAGCGTGCGGAATACACCAATCTGAAAAAAGAGCTGGACACGAAACCCATCTGGAATTTTACGGAGGTCCGGCGAACAAATTAAATGTAACCAGAAAAATCTTATTTATGAAACGTATCTCAACCATAATTAACGCTTTTTTACTGGTCCCGCTGCTGCTTTCGGCAAAGGAGAACGCAACAACGGTCAAACCCAATGTTGTCCTTATCATAGCTGATGATGTAAGCTGGAACGATATCGGCTGTTACGGCAATAAGGTGGTCAAAACACCCAACATTGACCAACTGGCCCGTGAAGGTCTGCAGTTTACCAACGCCTTCCTGACCGCCAGCTCGTGCAGTCCAAGTCGTTGCAGCATCATTTCGGGAAAATATCCGCACTCAAACGGTGCGGCAGAGCTTCATACGCCCCTGCCGGAAGATGAGATTCCTTTTCCCCTGATGCTTAAAGAACAGGGATATTATACCATGCAGGCAGGCAAATGGCATCTGGGTCCGAATGTCTACAAGGCCTTTGATCGTTATACAGATAAGAACGGATATGACAATGGTGATGGTGGTGAGGATCAGTGGATTCCTTTTCTAAAGGAACGGCCGGCGGACCGCCCGTTTTTCTTCTGGATGGCCGCCTACGATGCCCACAGGAATTGGGGGGCAGACGATTTCCACATCACGCATGATCCGAATGATATGGAAGTCCCGGTGTACTTTGCCGATACCCCGGAAACACGACAGGACATGGCCTCCTACTACAATGAGATCTCCCGGTTTGACTACTTCGTGGGTGAAGTCCGTAAGGAGCTGGAGCAGCAAGGCGTTCTTGATCATACGGTGATCATCGTCATGGCAGACAACGGCCGGCCTTTCCCCCGCTGCAAAACCCGTGTCTACGACAGTGGCATGAAGACTCCGTTTGTTGTATTCTGGCCGGAAGGGATTAAAAACAGAGGAGAAATGTCCGCGAGCCTGGTCAGCGCCGTTGACATAGCACCGACCGTTCTGCAATTAGCGGGCATTGAAGCGCCCTCCGGGTATCAGGGAGTGAGCTTTCTTCCGGTTCTTGAGAATCCGACGGCTGAAGTCCGGACCGCTGTTTTCTCAGAGCATAACTGGCACGATTATGAGGCCCATGAACGAATGGTCAGGACCAGGGAGTACCTCTACCTGCTGAATTCACGTCCCCACCTGACCAACGGAGGTCCTGCCGATTCAAAAAGGTCCCCCACGCAACATGCACTCAACGTCGTAAGAGATGAAGGCCGGTTGACACCGGCACAGGCGGATATCTTCATCGCTCCCCGTCCCGCTGAAGAGCTGTTTCACGTTCAGAGCGATCCGATGCAACTATTGAACCTTGCCTCATTGCCTTCGTACCAGGAGGAACTGGATGAAATGAGAACGCTTTTAAATAACTGGCGGCACAATACGGCAGATGCTCCTCCGGGAGAGCTGACTCCCGACCGGTTTGACCGGGAAACCGGTGAGTCCCTGCGAACGAAAAAAACGACCAAATAAACGCCAATGAAACTCCTTCACACATCCGACTGGCACCTGGGCAAACGGCTCGATGATTTTTCCCGCATAGAAGAGCAACAGGCTGTTTTAGATGAGATTTGTGTCGTTGCCGATGATGAGCAGGTGGATGCGGTGTTGGTAGCAGGCGATCTGTTCGACACGTTTAATCCCTCTACAGAGGCTGTCGATCTGTTCTACAGAACCGTCAGGCAGCTCACGCAGAACGGTCACCGTCCGGTGATTGCCATCGCCGGCAACCACGATTCACCCGACCGCATCGAAGCTCCCGATCCTCTGGCCCGGGCCTGCGGCATTGTCTTTGCCGGATACCCACATTCCGTAGTTCCTCCCTTTGCACTCGAATCCGGTCTTCAAGTGCTGCAGAGTGATGCCGGATTTATCGAACTGCAGCTCCCTGCAACGGAGACAGCGCTGCGGATCATCCATACATCCTATGCCAATGAATTCCGGCTAAAAACGTTTCTTTCATCCGAAAACAGTGAAGAGGAGTTGCGAACACTCCTTCAGAAAAGGTGGCAGCAGTTAGCCGACCGCTATTGCGATCCGTCTGGTGTAAATATTCTCGTTGCTCATCTCTTCATGATGAAAAAAGGAGAAGAGCCTCCGGAAGAGCCCGACGATGAAAAGCCCATTCTGCATATCGGCGGAGCGCAGTCGGTTTTTACAGAAAATATTCCGAAAGAGATCCAATATACGGCGCTGGGGCATCTCCACCGGATGCATGGCATTGACCATCAGTGCGGGCCGGTGTTCTACAGCGGCAGTCCCCTGTCCTACAGCTTTGCCGAAGCCGGTCAGAAAAAGTATGTACTGATCGTAGAAACAGGAGCCGGTGAAACAGCCCGGGTGAAGGAGGTGGAGCTCACGCGTGGCAATCGGCTGTTGAGAAAGCGGGCTCGCGGAATGGAGGAGGCACTGCAGTGGCTGGCCGAAAACTGCGATGCCCTGGTGGAGCTCACCCTCGAAACCGAAACGTTTATCACCGCAGCCGAACGTCGGCGGCTGACCAACGCCCATCCCGGAATCATTGCGATCATCCCGGAAATAACTGGTGCCGAAGCGATCAGACAAACCGAACAAAAACAGATCGACCTCAGCCGGAGCCTGGAGGAGCTATTCTGCGACTATTTCAGCCATGAAAAGGGAATGCCTCCGGGGGATGATCTGATCGGCATTTTTAAAGAGATGTTAGCAGAAGAAGAGTAGCAGATGATTTCAGAGAGCACCTGCTACCTGTGCGCCAAACGTAAACAAACTGCAAAAAAAAGAGACCATGATACCCGTTCAACTGACCATACAAGGACTCTACTCCTACCAGGAAAAACAGACCATCGACTTCACCCGGCTGACAGAGGCTCATCTGTTTGGCATATTCGGAACCGTCGGCAGCGGCAAATCTTCCATCCTGGAGGCCATCACCTTTGCGATCTATGGACGTACCGACCGGCTTAACCTTTCGGGCGACAACCGTTACTACAATATGATGAACCTGAAATCGAACGAACTGCTTATCGATTTCACCTTCGAAACGGGAAAAGAACAAACCGCTTACCGATCCATCGTTAAAGGCAAACGAAACAGCAAAAACTATGAAGAGGTAAAGACCCTGGAGCGGTCTGCCTACCAAAAGAGCAATGGAGAGTGGATCCCTGTCGGGACCGAAGTAATGGAACAGGCCGTCGGACTGAGTTACGATAACTTTAAAAGAACGATCATCATTCCGCAGGGTCAGTTTCAGGAGTTCCTGCAGTTAGGGAACCGGGACCGCACCCAGATGATGAAAGAGCTGTTCAACCTGGGAAAATTTGAATTCTATGGTAAAGTGACATCCCTCGAATCAAAAAATAATGCACGAAAACAGGTTACCGAAGGCCAGCTGCAGCAACTGGGAGAGATCAATCCCGAGCAGGTAGGGCAGTTCGAAACCCAGCGGATATCCATCAACCGGGAGCTGAAGGAACTATCACACCACCTGGAAGAGTTAAGAAAAAAAGATGAGGCATGGAGAAAATTACAGGAGCTGGCCCGGTTACAGGAGACTACTGCAAATCAACTGAAAACATTACTTGCTCAAGAGCCCGAATATCAACGTCTGGAAAAGCAGATTGCCAATTATGAACAGTGTGTGTCGGAGTTCAAACCCCGTCTGGAGTCCCTGTCAGCATGCGTTGAAAAGATCAAACAGAATGAAGAGTTTATAAATCACGATCAGTCGTTATTACAGCAAACAGAGATGGCGTGTGCAGAGATCGGAAAGGAGCTGGCCGCTATAAAAACCGAATATGAAGCCCGGGATGAGGTCAGGCAACGCATCATTGAACTGAGTCATCTGATAAAAATCAGAGATGTCGAACAGAAACTGAATCACCACCGGGAGCGGATTGCAAATGGTGAGAAGATCCGGGATGAGAACGATAAAAAGATCGATGCCCAAAAAAAGAGAAAATCGGAGCTGGAAACACAGATCAAAGAGGAAAAACAGAATCTTCCCGACAGTGCAGCACTGACGAAGGCCAGGATGTGGTATCTGGGAAAGCAGAACCTCGATTCTCAAAAACAAGAGAGCGAAAAACAGATACAGAAATATTCGGAAGAGCTGCAGCAATTGAACCAGCAACTGCAAAAAGCAATCACTTCGTCTCCATTTGCTGAACTTTTAAGCGAACGCACCATGGCCGACAGGACCGTTCTGCTGAAGGAGAGATGGGAACTGCTGAAAAAAAAGATTAAAGATCTGGAGAAGGAGGCAGATGAACTGCGCCTGAAAACGCGTCTCCAGGCGTTTGCCGATCAGTTGACTGAAGGTGCTCCCTGCCCCCTTTGCGGGTCACGTCACCATCCGGAGATATACAGTGCATCGGACAGTAACGAGGCATTGCAAAATCTTCATCATATAAAGAGCACAATAGAGTCTGATATTGAACAGATTAACCAGTTGATCGTTCAACTCAATACACTCAATGACCAAATAAGGTACAATGAGAGCCATCGGATCGAATGGCAGGAGAAGGGGAGAGAGCTGAGTGTACAGATTGAGGCCCACAGCCGACGGTTTGTATGGGATCAATATAGTGACCCGGCCCGACTGGAAGAGGATTCTGCAAGATTGGAGCAGGCACAAATGGCCATCAAAAAAGATGAAAATCTGCTGGAAGAGATCACCGGTCAGATTGACAAATCGGAGAGTGACCGGGAACGCTACCGGGTAGCGATGGAGGAGATCAAAAGGGCTGTCACGATAGACGAAACCACATTAATAAACTTAAAGGAGCAGTTGATCCTGATCGATCCGGAGCAATACACGCAACATACGGCAGCAGAAATGGAAGAGACAAAACAGAAGCTGACCCAACACCTGGTACAGTTAGAGAAGCGCTTTTCAGCGCTGAACGACAGGCAGTCCGAAAAAAGAAAACTGGCAGGGAATCTGACTGGAAAAATAGAGGTGTACCGGAGAGAACTGGGACAGGAAAAAGAGCGACAGATGAGATTACAGGCAGATTTTGACAGCACATTGAAAAACAGCAAATTTCAATCAGTAGAAGAGGTACGGGAGATCTTGCGACAGACGATAGCCGTTGAGAAGGAAAAACAAAAACTGGTCTTCTTCAAAGAACAACTGGCGGTTCAGAAGAGCCGTTATGAGCAGATTACCAAAGAGATCAATAACCGCGAATATGACGAGGAGGCCCATCAGCAACTGATCACACAGATTCGTCAGGAGAGCGAAGCAACGCAAAAGATGAACCAGGAGCTTGGGAAGATAACGGAGGCGTTGAACAAGCTTCAAAAAGATCTGAAAAGCCTGAAAACACTAAAAAAAGAGCTAAAAGAGCTGGAACTGCGGGCAGAAAATATCAAAACCATGAAATCCCTTTTCAAAGCCAGTGGATTTGTCAACTACATCTCATCGGTCTATCTGCAGAATCTGTGCAACGCAGCGAACGACCGTTTCTTCCAGCTCACACGACAAAAAATGAGTCTGGAAATCACACCGGACAACAGTTTTCAGGTGCGCGATTTCATGAACGGCGGCAAGGTACGCAGTGTTAAGACCCTGTCTGGGGGCCAGACCTTTCAGGCGGCGCTGTCACTGGCGCTGGCGCTGGCCGGGAACATTCAGAAGATCACTCAGTCGAACCAGAACTTCTTCTTTCTGGATGAGGGATTCGGATCCCTGGACCGGGAGTCGCTGGGAATTGTTTTTGACACCCTGAAAACCCTCAGAAAAGAGAACCGGATTGTCGGAGTGATCTCCCATGTGGAGGAGATGCAGGAGGAGATCGATGTGCATCTGCGAATTGAAAACCATGAAGATAATGGGAGTAAGATCAGGTTCAGTTGGCTTGAATGATCTGGCATCTGGTTATCCAATCAAAAGTACTTTCTTATATATCCCACTTCATAAAATCCATTCAACGCTTAACAGGAAGAACTCCGGTAAAAATTTCTATATTTGCTTCTGCAAAACGAACTAAACACTATGCAGGATCCCGGCAAAAATGAGATCGACTGGTTATGGCACTCTTTTCTTAACGGAGACGACAGAAGCTTCTCCGCTATTTATCAACAGAATATCGAGCCACTATTTTCCTATGGAGTAAAATTATGCCGGGATCGCGAACTGATACGCGACTGCATACAGGAAGTGTTCATCGATCTTTTTCTGAAGCGACAAAAAAAGATTAAAGAGATCAACAAACTAAGGCCTTATCTCTTTATGGCATTTCGGAATTGTCTGATCAAAAAAATAGCCAAAAACAGAAGACAGGAATCCAATCCGGCAGGGTCTTCAGAAGAAAATATTTTCTTTCATATTGAGTACAGTGTCCAGGATCAATTGATAGCGAATGAAATAGCTTTTGAGATCAGAGAAAAACTGCAAAATAGCATTCATAATTTAGCTCCCCGGCAAAAAGAGATCATCTATCTTAAGTTTGAAGAAGGGATGGAATATTCCGAGATTGCCGGGATTTTAAAGATCTCAGTTGAATCGGCCAGAAAATTACTTTACAGAGCATTAATGACCCTTCGGGAGAAAATTGATCCTTCGGTCATGCAAATCTTTTTTCTACTCTTTTTTAAAAAATTTCAAAAATCATGTCCATGTTTCATCCCGGTCCGGACCCATAACTAAAAACCAGGATCATATTGGACAAATTCTACACATATTTTGAAGATAAGAAATTCGTTGAATGGGCATTAAATCCCAACGAATCGCTGAATCACTATTGGAGCAATTATCTGAAGGCACATCCCAACGAAAAAAATCAACTTGAATTAGCTCACTACCTGATGACCCGCTTTAAATCGAAAAGAGAAGAGCAGGTATCATCGGAAGAGGCGCTTACCCTTTTAGCCGATATTTTTCACAAACTGGAAACGAAGCAGAGACACATCAGACACAAAAAAATGGCGATGGCACTGATGAGGTATGCGGCCGTAGGTAACATCTTCTTTATCATGGGAGTGGCCTACTTCTACCACCAAAATCACAATGAATTTACGAACTATGCCAGAAGAGAAATTCTGTATTTTTTGAAGGAGCTGTCATCGGAGCAATCAGGTGATGTTGCTCATCTCATTTTAGGTGATGGAAAAAATATTCCGATAAAAGAGAAAGAGTCATCGATAGAGTACCGGGAGGATGGGAAAATTATCATCAACAGACAGGATACAATGATTACTACGGCAGATGATGAAAACCAGCAGATGAATCATCTGGTGGTTCCATATGGTAAAAGTTCATCTATCCGATTATCCGATGGTACCATAGCTTATCTCAATTCGGGATCCAGACTAATCTATC
>CAZILU010000111.1:797-10882 GCA_964540165.1 uncultured Mariniphaga sp. | reverse complement strand
GACACATTTTCTAAAATTTATATCAGAACATTCAAATTAGTCCAGAATAGACGTGAGATGTTCGCTAACGAATTCTGTGGTTTGTCATCCTCTCAATCTGAAAGAGGAATAGCCCATTTATTTATGGATTTTTTTGGAAATTGAAATATTTGACCGATGGCGGAGCGGCTCATCTTTTGTTGATTAGAACAACGGGACCTGGTACTGATCCTGTTTCAGGGTAAAGAGCTGCAGACGGTTAAAGGATTTTTTCAGCGATGAAACCATCGGAGTTAATGTTGCCTGCATGGTGTTAAGTCCATGTCCGGTTGAGTTAATAAAAATTCTCACTATTTCTAAGTGTTTGTTATTGAGGATTTTGGGACCTGTCGGCAATCTTTTCACAGGATATCAGCCATAAGAAATGAGAAATTATTTTCATCTTTTTCAATTAAATCCTACTTTTGCCCGAATTTTTGGGTTTTAATTTACTTGTTCGCATGCATAGATACAGGTAAATGAACCGAAGGAATGGGGTTACACGGCCTCGTATGGTATCAATAGACAGTAAGATCTTGGGTAATAAATTAGAAATTGCGACAATCGGAGAGCCCGTTAACCTACGGGGGGAGAGGGCTACTTATATAAACGAAAGGTACGGGGATCATCCCCGGAACACTTTTGATCTATGGCTTGCAGCGTCGGATCGGCCAACACCGTTGGTAATCTACATCCACGGGGGTGGTTTCCTGGGGGGAGACAAATCGAAATATTACGCTTCGGAAGATCTGCCACGTTTTCTCGATGCCGGAGTATCGGTGGCGACCATTAACTATCGCTTTATGGATGAAGCTCCTTTTGGGATTAAAGCCTGTTTTAATGACGCTAAGAGGTGTTTGCAATATATTCGTTACCATGCCGACAGATATTGTATTGATAAAAGCCGGATAGCCTGTTCAGGCGGATCAGCCGGTGCGGGCACTGCGCTGTGGCTGGCATTTAGCGATGAGATGGCCGATCCGGACAATCCCGATCCGGTATCACGGGAATCGACCCGCCTGACCTGTGCCGGGGCTTTTGCCACCCAATCAACCTACGATATCTTCCAATGGGAGCAGATCATTGGCGTTCCCCTCTCTGAACAATATGGCCTGATGCAAAAGATTGGTATGGCCTTTGGATTGAATGGCAATGGTCATATAAACTATGCTGAACAAACGGTAATCAGACGGGAACTTGACCTCCTGCGCCTGATTGACCGGCACGATGCACCGGTATTTGTGTTTAATAAGCACAAAAACGGAGTTCCTGAAAATGAGGACGAACTGAATCATCATCCACTGCATGCCAAAGCTATTAAGGAGAGGGCAGAAGCCGTCGGACTGCAGGCGATCGTTTACGCACCGGCTCTTGGAATCGCCGATCCCTCCGGGAAAGACCTCGTCGATTTTTTCCTGGAGAAATTTTTTAATAGCTATGGATAATTATTCATTAAGAGTGAATAAATAATCAACCCATTTTTGTCGAAGATGACCTAAAAAAAGCATCTTTGTCTTTTGAAAAATAAAATACAATTGAGATGAAGGTATTAAAATTTGGTGGCACATCGGTAGGATCGCCCGCGAATATGCGGTCTGTAATGAATATTATATCCGATGGAGAACAAAAGATTGTTGTTCTGTCTGCGATGTCAGGAACTACCAATGCGCTGGTTGAAATTTCTGCTTGCCTGGCGAAAAAGGAGCTGAAATCTGCGGAGGTACTGATTGCTAATCTGGAGGCAACTTATGTGCAGGTTGTGGAAGGCCTTTTTGCTGATGAGACGAATAAAGCTTTGGGGATGAAGGCAATAAACTCCTCATTTCAAACTATAAAATCATTTTTGCCGGGTATCTATTCCAAGGTAACAGAGAATACCATTCTGGCTCAGGGGGAGTTGATCTCTACTCAACTTTTTACATTGCTGATGAACGAAAACGGTCACGATACCAAATTGCTGTCTGCCCTCAATTTCATGCGGATCGATGAGGAGAAGATGGCCGACTTACCGTTTATATCCGAACGGATCACGGAGGAGATTGGGAAGGTCGGACCTGCCGGATATTATATTACGCAGGGATTTATTTGTCGTAATGCCCGGGGAGATATTGATAATTTGCAGCGGGGAGGAAGTGATTATACGGCATCGTTGATCGGTGCTGCCATCAATTCAGAGGAGATCCAGATCTGGACTGATATCGATGGATTTCATAATAACGACCCCAGGTTTGTGGAGAATACTCAGAAAATCGAGCAACTCTCCTTTTTTGAAGCGGCCGAGCTGGCCTATTTCGGGGCAAAGATTCTTCACCCTCAAACAGTTAATCCAGCCAGGGTTCGGAATATTCCCGTCCGGTTGAAAAATACGATGAATCCCGCCGACAGTGGAACATTGATTACTTCTCAATCATCGGGTTCGGGCATTAAAGCGGTGGCGGCTAAAGATGGAATTACCGCTATAAAAATCAGATCCGACCGGATGCTTATGGCTTATGGCTTTCTAAAAAGTGTTTTTGAGGTCTTTGAACGGTTCAAGACACCCATTGACATGATCTCTACTTCGGAGGTTGCTGTCTCCTTAACAATCGATAATACCGATCACCTTCAGGAAATCAGCGAACAACTTGATCAGTTTGGTTCCGTTGAGATTGACCGGAATATGAGTATCATCTGTATTGTTGGTGACATCATTGCCGAGGAGCGGGGATTTGCATCGAAGGTATTTCATGCGTTGGACGGAATCCCCATCCGGATGATCTCTTATGGCGGAAGTCGATACAACATCTCCGTTCTTGTCCCTGAAGTTCATAAGGTTCTTACACTCAGGGCAATTAGTGAAAATCTGCTTAATAATTAGCGAAAAAAAACGGATAAAAGAAAGGGCAGCTCATCAGCTGCCCTCAAATGTTAACCCCCAAACACACAAGCAATACAGAATGTATTGCTCTGCAAATGTAGGAAACTTTTTTTAATATCAAAAGAATCAGTGGTTTTTTACGATTGATAAAAAAATATTTTTTAAGGCATTTTCCCCCGTATGCCATATCGTTAATTCCCTTTTTCCCGGATGGTTGCTCGGTCGGATTTATACAATGCCGGGCAAGCTGATCCCTTTGATCTTCCGGTAAAGGTCAAGGGCATAAATATCGGTCATTCCGGAGATGAAATCGACAGCCGACTGAATCTGATGATATAATGATTCGCTCTGAGGTTGATATTGCCCGGGTAACAGCGAACGGATTTTTTTATTGTAATCGGACGACTTGTCGATCATAGCTCCGACAAATTCCTCCAATAGCGTTCCAATAATCTTTATGCCGGCGATTTCAATTTCAACAACCGTTCGGTGGGCATAGACTTCCGAAAAGGATATTTTTTTGATGAGGTTCATGGCCGATGCATGGTACGAGTTTAGTGAACCGATCAAACTTTTTTCAAACCTTCCCTCCATGATCTCTTCCCTGTTTTCTATAAACAGGTTCATACATTCATGAATCAATTTACCGATAACACCAGCCCTCAGGTAACTGATCTGTTCGTTTTTGTCGGTAACCTTTGTTAGTACATTCGTAATATTTTTCAGGGCTGTAGCATCTGCTTCGGGGTGGTAAAAATTGAGATAGAGCTCTTTTACCTGGTTATAACTCAGGATGCCTAATTTGCAGGCATCTTCGAGATCCATGATCTGATAGCAGATATCATCGGCCGCTTCAACAAGATAGACCAATGGATACCGGGCATACAGGCCGGGAACTTCACTTTTTTTCAAAGGGATGTGTAGCTCCTGTGCCATTTTCAGATAGTCTGGTTTTTCCGACTGGAAGAAGCCAAATTTTTGCCGGGTTGCCAACGATGATTCATACGGATATTTGACGATGCTTGCGAGCGTAGGATAGGTCAATGCAAATCCCCCGGGTCGTTTACCTGCAAACTGATGGGTGAGCAACCGGAAGGCGTTGGCATTGCCGTCGAATTTCACAAAATCGTTCCATTGTGCTTCATTCAATTGTTGCTCGAATACTTTTCCGGCACCATTTACAAAGAAGTTTGAGATGGCCGATTCTCCGGAGTGTCCGAACGGAGGATTGCCAAGGTCATGGGCCAGGCAAGCGGTAGATACAATGGTTCCAATATCCGGGATCCGGTTGTTTTCGGGAAACTCCCCGATCAGATGCTCTGCTAACAGATTCCCCAGTGAACGACCTACGCTGGCTACTTCCAGGCTGTGGGTCAGCCGGTTGTGAACAAATATGTGCTCCGGCAGGGGAAATACCTGGGTCTTATTCTGCATTCTTCTGAATGGGGATGAGAAGATGATGCGGTCGTAGTCGCGCTGGAACTGCGAGCGATCCTCAGATCGTTCCGATGAGGTCCACTCCTCCATTCCCAGCCGTTTGGTTGAAAGTAAGTTGTGCCAATTCATGTTTACTATGTATAGGTTGAGAACTGTTTTACCTGACGGGAAAGTTCCCGGGCTTTCCCGCCCGTGTGCTGGTTAAGCCGGTTCCAAAAATGGTCACTGTGGTTTTTGATCTCGGTGTGTACCAGCTCATGCAGCAGAATGTAGTCGATCAGGTGGTCGGGAAGCTTCATCATTTGCAGGTTCAGACTGATATGGTTTGCGGATGAGCAACTACCCCAGTTTCGGCGGTTATTTCTGATTGATACTTTTCGGTAGGTATAACCATATTCACGGGAAAGTTCCGATAACCGTTGCGGAAGCATTAGTTTTGCTTCATTCCGGTAGATCCGGGTCAACAACTCCTCAATGGTCCTTCTCGATGTTTCCGTATCAAACGCTTCCAGACAGAGTCTGATTATTTTTCCGGAACGCTCAACCTTACCGGATTCGTTTCCCTGGTATAATTGCAGGGAATGAAACCGGGTATCGATGATCATCCCGTCACTGAACTTTTTTTCACCGGTTTTTACCTTCTCCTGCTGCTGTTGTACCCATGCAATATGCTGTTCCAAAAACCTTTGAACCTCTTTCTCTGCAACGAAAAGAGGATACGAGACCCGAACGGTACGGTCGGGCCTGACACTGATTCTGATGCTTTTAGAACGGCGGCTTCTGAAAAAACTTACCGCTCCGATGCTCTTAAAATGAACTACTTTACCCGGCATTCGTTTTAATAATAAATGAATCAAAGATACCATATTATGGAACAGAACAAAAAAATGGAAGTTTTCTCCAATCTGACCAAACAGGTTTCGATTGTTTCTGTCGAAGAGAAAGTGCTCCCCGGCAGCCTGGTTTTTGAGGCGTTAAACCAATTCCCGGGCTATTATCATGAAACGCCCCTGCAGCCACAACCCATTTATATCTACCTGGTTTTAGACAAGCAGTATCCTCTGGAGGATATTCTGCGTGTTACACAGGATATTGAAACAAAATACAACTGGAACTTCGATGCGGGAAAGGGTTATATGCACATCGGTTCGGAATTTCTCAATATCATCCGGCTTCGACACCTGCCCGAACTGGATCTCGTTGTAAAAATTCAGGAGGCATACCAGCAGCAGGGCATCCATTTTCTCATGAATAAAAAGTTGAAAGGGAAGCTGGAGGCAGAGGTGAAAATTGTAAAATTCATGAATTTGATTCAACTGGATGAGGGGATCTATGTGGAGGAACTGGACAACAATTTTGGGTACATAGAAATTCCTAAATACCTGAAGCCATCTGCCTTCCGAAAAGTAACCATGGATGTAAAATATAACTGGCTGGGGCATGAGTTTGATGCCGCCTCAGGGTCACTCTACTATCAGGGGAAGCTGGTGGAATTTGTGCGTATCTTGTCAAATAAGATTGATCTCAACTACCTGACGGAGCTGCAAAAACTCTACTTCGAAAAGATCAGATAACCTTTTTTGCTTTTAAAGGTTTTTATTCGTTTTATTCCGCTGCGTATGGGATATTCTTTATAAATTTCGGAAATTTTTTCAGATGCAGCCGGTAAAAAAGCAGGTGGAGATATTATTGATGCATTACTTTCGGGAGTGTTACAACGACTTCCCGTCAGGCAGGGTGAATCCCTCTGAATCGCCTGATTTTGTTGTGATCCTGAAGAGTAAAAATTGTGTGGGTATTGAACTTACCCGCCTTAATCCTCTCAATGCCAAAGAACCGGACGAAGATGAACGCAACAACCTTCAGATCAGGGAACGCATCATTGAAACAGCCAGAACCTTTTATGAAAGCCACTCTCCGCTCAAACTGTTTGTTAAATTTCTTTTTTCAGACACCATGGCAATATCCAGGGAACGGGAATTGTCTGTGTCTGTACGCTTAGCTCACCTGATCAGAGCAATAACGGATAGGAGAACGAATCTTCATTTTTTTAGTGAGTTGATCGATGCCGGTCAATTACCGGAGGGGGTGGAGGCTGTGCTTATTGTTCATCACCCCATTCTCGAGGTCTCTGTCTGGGAGCGCTCCAATAATCTGGGAATCTCTGAAAATATTGTTGCTGATCTGCGTGAGGCGATACGGAAAAAGGATGAAAAACTGCGATTGTATCAAAAGCAACACCTTAACTACTATTGGTTGCTGATTACCACCGATCGCCTACGGGGTGTCAGAAATTATAATTTGTTTAACAAGATAATGAATCACTCTTTTCAATCCGGGTTTCAACATGTATTTTTGTTTGACCTGGTTAAATCGGAGGTATTTCAATTGGTTTAATTCATAATTTATGGGTCAATCTTTACTAACAACTTTTTCTGAGCTGACACTTTCCAACTGGATATTAATCTCCCTGTTTCTATTGCTGTTTCTGGCTAACCTGCTTGTTTTAATCCTTTTTTACGGACGGCTGGCACTGCTGCGAGTCAGCGGTGAGGAGCGACTGAATCCAATTTCGTTGATGATGGCCATCCGAAATGAAGAGGATAACCTGAAGGATTATCTTCCCGGATTGCTGAAGATGGGAGATGAAGCTTACGAACTGGTTGTTATTGATGATTTTTCGCACGACAATTCGCTGTTGGTATTGGGCGCATTGAAGCGGGAGTATTCCCGGCTGCGATTCTCTGCGCTAAATCAGGAGACGCGATATTCAGAAAAGATAGCCCGGAACATAGCCTTGAAGGCTGCCTCATTTGAATGGGTAATGATGATTCCTTCCACTACGGTAAAGTCGGGTGCCAAACGGCCGGGGCAATATACATACCAGAGTAATCCGGACATCTCGGTAGCTGTTGGATATTCCAATGTATTGTCCGACAAATCTTTCTATAATATCCTTTACCGGATTGACTCCTTGTTTCAACAGTTGAGAAGTTTTGGATCCATTATCAGTGGTATGCCTTATGTTGCCATGGAGGAGAACGTCGCCTTCAAAAAGGGGAGTTACTTTGAAACCGGAGGATTCAGGGAGAAGATTGCTGAGCCATATGTTCATCTTGAGTTGATTATTAATTTGTTTATCCGGAAAAAGTCTACCCAACTGCTTTTGTCTGAAGAGTCGGCACTTTATAGAAAAGAGCAGATCACCAGGGATGGCTTCCTGGAGTTACAAAAGAAGGAGGTTCGTTTGCGATCCTCTCTCCCGGCTTTTAAGCGATGGATATTGGGGATAATCGGGTGGAACTACCTCCTCTTTCCGCCAATGGTCGGGGTAGTAATCGCCGGAATACCCGCCCTTTGGCCTTTTATGCTTGCCTTGGTGGTCCTGTTCGCATCAGGCTATGCGCTAATCATGAAAAAGATACTTCATCGGTTGGGCGAAGATAAATTATTTTTACCTTCGTTACTGCTTGCATTGATTTTACCTTATTATAAGAAGGTTTATCAAACCGGATATTATTATCACCACCGCAGAAGAAGATGGAAGGAAAAAAAATAGCGTTGTCGGAAAAAGCATGTGAAGATTACGATCTGGTACGTAAGGCGCTGGATGGTGATGAGAAAGCCTTTACGCGGCTCCTTTTCCGGTATAAGGATGCCATCTATTTCATGCTGCTTAAAATGGTAAACAACCGTTCCGATGCGGAGGATCTGACCCTGGAGGCATTTGGAAAAGCGTTTAAAAATCTGCATCAATACTCGCCGACCTATGCCTTTAGTACCTGGTTGTTTAAAATTGCATCGAACAATTGCATCGATTTCTTGCGGAGAAAAAAGGGGACCACCATTCCCTTCGATAATGGCGCTGATTCGGGAGACAATCCTGAGATTAACCGGTTGAACTCACGGGATTTTAATCCCGAAGAAAAATTGATTCGCAAACAGAAAGCAATCTTGTTGCAAACCATTGTCCGGAAGTTAAAACCCCGGTATCGTACCCTGATTGAACTGAGGTACTTCAGAGAGTTTTCTTATGAGGAGATTGCCAAGGAGCTTGATCTGCCTCTGGGGACGGTCAAGGCTCAGTTGTTCCGGGCCAGGGAGATGCTCTTTCGATTGATTGAAAATACAGAAATGGGAAAGGAAGATTCGTAACGTATGGAAATTATTGAAAAATACTTCAGGCACTTAACACCGGAACAGGCAGAGCAGTTCCGTCAGTTACAGCCGCTCTATACCGACTGGAACAGTAAAATAAATGTTATTTCCAGAAAGGATATTGATCACCTCTACGAACGGCATGTTTTACATTCGTTGGCGATAGCCCGGTTTATCCGCTTCAGTCCCGGATCAACGATTCTTGATGTAGGAACGGGTGGCGGTTTTCCCGGTATCCCCCTGGCGATCTTCTTTCCCGGTGTTCAGTTTCATTTGATCGACTCCATAGGCAAAAAGATCCGGGTTGTTAATGAAATTGTTTCAGCCATCGGGCTGAATAATGTTACAACCAGCCAGGTGAGGGCAGAAGAGATCCGGAAAAAGTATGATTTTGTTGTCAGCCGTGCTGTCACCACATTGCCGGAATTTATCGGCTGGGTGCGGAACAGCGTTGCAACGAAACAACAAAATGCCCTGCCGAACGGTGTTATCTACCTGAAAGGGGGAGAGCTGGCCGGTGAGGTTCGTCCCTTTGGCAACCGTGCATTTGTTCAGGAGCTGTCAGACTATTTTAATGAAGCTTTTTTTAAGACTAAAAAGCTGGTACACATAGCCCTTTAGTTTTACGTACCGACAACTATTCATCTCCAAAGGAGACACCCATTTTTCGTGCTTTTTGGATGAGCTCATCTTCGGGATCGACCAACCGCAGTTTCCCTCCGACATCTTCCAGGGGTACGGTTACCAGGTCACCATTTTTAATGGCTACCATGGTGCCAAAGCAGCCTTCGGCGATGCACTGGGTGGCAAATGATCCATACCGGGTTGCCAGAATCCGGTCCATCGGAGTCGGACTGCCACCGCGCTGAATGTAACCTAAAACCGTTTCGCGGGTTTCAATGTCGGTAAATGTGTTGATTGCCTCGGCGACATAGGAGGCGGCTGATCCTTTTTTGGGATGCTCGATGCCCTCTGCTACAACCACAATGGAGTAGGGCTTTTTTTCTTCATAGCGCTGCTCAATCTTTTGGCACACCGACCGGATGTTGTGGGGCAGCTCAGGCAGAAGAATGATGTCGCCACCACCCGCCATTCCCGAATAGAGCGCCAGCCATCCGGCATTATGCCCCATCACTTCAATGATCATTACCCGTTGATGGGAGTTGGCCGTGGTGTGCAGGCGGTCGATGGCTTCGGTGGCAATCTGTACCGCCGAGTCAAATCCAAAGGTAACATCAGTGCCCCATACATCGTTGTCAATCGTTTTGGGAATGCCAATCACATTCATCCCCTCCTGAGCAAGCATATGAGCCGTTTTCATGGTTCCGTTTCCCCCAATGCAAACAACACAGTCGAGGTCCAGATCGCTGTACGTCTGTTTGATCATCTCCGGTTTGTCGTTCTCTTCGGGTATGCCGCCGTTTCGGGCTATCTTGTATGGTTTTTCCCGCGATGTGCCCAGGATGGTTCCGCCAACGGTCAGTATTCCTGATAACTGCGACTCTTTCAGAAGGATATAATCTTTATTGATCAGACCCAAAAATCCGGCATTGAATCCGTAAACCTCCATCCCATATTCTACAATGGCCGTTTTTCCAACCCCACGAATGGCTGC
>CAZILU010000111.1:0-787 GCA_964540165.1 uncultured Mariniphaga sp. | reverse complement strand
ACCCTGAATGATACGGTGGGCGAGGCCTTCGGCTATGGCGGTTTTACCTACACCACGAATGGCTGCATTTAATCCGGGACAATCGCCACCGGCAGTCAGAATACCGATCTTTTTCACCTTTTTCAATCGATTCATATATCAGGTATCTTTTAAAACATTGATTAAAACCATCGAATATACAAAGATTCCATGGATTCATGAGGTTTAAAATTTTTAATTTTTAAGGTACAACAATGAAAGGAGCGTGAAAAATGTTTGATACGAATTGTTTTTCAGCTATTTTTGCCCTTTTACTTTTTACTTTTTACTTTTGCCTTCTATAAAAGTGAACCCGGAGAAGTCATTTAACAGCTATGAGATATACGAACTAAAAATTTAATAAGATGAAACGATTGATCTATTTTGCGATGACGGGTGCATTGATTTTTGGAATTTCATGCACCGGAGGCCAGAAAAAAACGGCCGAACAAAAAGAGGAAAAAGCTGCCGAACCAGTTGTTGTCGGTCCGAACGAGTTGTCTCAGGAGGAGAAGGAGCAGGGCTGGGTACTTCTGTTTGACGGAAAGACCAGCGAAGGCTGGCGTGGAGTGCATAAGCAAGTGTTTCCTGCAGGCTGGGCAGTGGTTGACGGAACGCTGTACTGTAAGGGATCGGGACAGGGAGAAGCCGGTGCGGAGGAGGGTGGCGACATTCTCTATCAGAAAGAGTTTGCCAACTTTCATCTGAAGATTGACTGGAAGGTAAGTGAAGGTGGTAACTCCGGCATCTTTTATTTAGGAAAAGAGGT
>CAZILU010000110.1:9683-10884 GCA_964540165.1 uncultured Mariniphaga sp. | reverse complement strand
AAAAAAAGCTGCCCTTTTGAGGCAGCCTTTTTTATTTATTAAAAATGGTATTATTTACGAATTGCTTTGTATCGGCCCAGCAATGTCTGATCATCACTGATAGCGATTATAAAGAGTCCGGAAGGCATATCATCGAGAGAAACGGTCACGAAGCTGTTCTGAGCTTTCACTTCGCGGATGAGTGCTCCGGAAGCGCTGTAGATCTGAATCCGGTTGCCGGCTACAACGCCCTGGATGTTTAGTTTGTCGCTGGTTGGATTGGGGAAGATCTCGATCTGCTGTTGTACCCCAATCACATCGGTAGCGGTAAGGTCAAGTGCCAGCTTGTAATAGGCGATGATCTTTCCATCGGCTGAAGTCACCTTCAGTTGGTCGCCGTCGTTGAGGTCGCCACCGCTTTTTTCTTCACCATTTTTATCGATGACAGTCACCGATGCGCCAACACTGGGCATGAGATAGCCGAGGAACTCATCCAGCATCGTTTCTGAGGTGAGCGGAGCAAGGCCGGCCGAGATGACGTATTCGACCTGATCAACCAAATAGGCTTCAGAAAGCACATAAGCCAAATAGGTCGTTAACGGGATTGTTGATGTAGGCCGGAACGAAATAAAGTAGACCCGGGTTACCTCTCCGTTGGCGGAGGTGACGATCACCTTGTCATCTTCACGGATGGTTCCCTGCTTCCGTTCAAATCCCATTTTATCTACCAGCTTCAGTTTCGCTCCCAGTGATGGGATGATGTTGTCCAGAAAAGCATCGAAGTTGGTGCCGCGCGGAACGAAGTAGATCAGGTTATCCATTTGAGATACTTCGTACACATCGGAGAGGATGAATGCATCATTTTCCGAGGTGTTGGGTTGAAGTTGATAAACCATGCGCGTGACATTGTCTTCGGCCACTACATCGAAGTAGATACCGGGATTGACTGTTACACTGACGTAGGTCGTGTCGAAATTCAACGTTGTATAGGGCACATAAGAGCCATTTCCGTCGATCACGGTCAGCATGGCTCCGGCGGGCACATTCACGTTGTCAACGATGGTTTTGATGGTGGTACCATAGTCAAATCCGGCGATGGTTCCAGCGCCAGCATTTTCATCAGCAGCCTCACCGGCACTTTTGGGCGCAACAGAAACGTTGATGTTCCAGCGGGTGGATGTCAGGTATGCGTTGTTGCTCAGTCCGGCTGCGGTAACATCCA
>CAZILU010000110.1:0-9583 GCA_964540165.1 uncultured Mariniphaga sp. | reverse complement strand
GATTTATAAAATGAGGGTTCCAGCATGAAGTGGTTTTTCAGGCTGGCACGGGCTGCGCCGTAACGGGCAGGGGTGGAGATGTGATTAAAATCGATACCCGGTTCAATGCGGATCCATTCGCTGTCCTCTTCATTGGTTCCAAAAGAGCTTCCCAGTACCGGGTTTCCTTTGGTTATATGGGGCTTGCGAATCCAGATGTTTCCGGTATTGTTGTTGGGCAGTTTGTATCCGCCAATGACCCAATACCCCCGGTCGGGCATACCCCAGGCGTCGATAACCTCAAAGTCGTTTCGGTCACCAACAGGCTTTAATCCCAGCTTGATGGAGTCGTTCAGCACCTTATACATGAACATACAGTTCATCCGGTTTCCGTTGGGCGGGAAAGGAATACCATCGCCGCTGGAGGTACTCATCGCTTCGTTCCAGTTGTTGGTTATGCCGATTCCGGGCTCCTGCCAAAACTGAACATCGTATTGGGGCATATAATTTGACACACCCGAGTAGTAATTCTCGTAGCGATTAATCAGGGCCATAACAAAGGTTCCTCCGCCGGGAATGATCGTATTGACTGTCGGGTCGGGAACCATTAATTTTCGTGAGATGGCCCAGGTGGCCTCATCTACGTGTTTTAACCCGGGAATGTAGGTAGAATACCTTCTCATCCACGAAGGATTATAGGTGATCGGCGCGTAAGGATCGGCACTGGTTCGCATAGCAAACATATAGTTTCTCAGGTCGATGGGTTGGTTTCCCGGGTTGACAACTTCAAGGAAGATCTGGCCTGCGGGGTAGCTGTTGACAAATTCCGAGTAGAAAGGCTCGGCATGATAAGGCTCAATCTGATTGGGAAGTTTCTCCTTTATCAGCTCTACGTTGTATGTTTTGTGTATGGTGTCATCTTCTGCGGTTACTTCAAACGTAACGGTCCGGTCGGCAATGGTTCCGGTGAGTGATTTAGCACGGATTATCCGCACCTTTGCATTCAAGCTGGTTGTTTTGGCCTGGAGTGCGGGAATACCTTCGGTGTCCATGGGGACTTCGAGGCGGTATTGCGTGGTTCCGGGACCGAAGTTGGGAATGGTATCGCCTTTCCATCCGAATATACCCCGGTAAAATTCGGGTATGTCGGGCCACGTGATGGCTGATAGATCGGCGTTGGTATTGGGACGGTATGTTTGTACCTGGATGTAGTACTCTTTTACTTTTCCGTTCTCGGACGTTACTTTTAGCTTGTCACCATCTTTCAGGTCGGGTCGCACCTGTCCGTCAACCCAAACAATTTCCCAGGATGCTTTGGCCGGTTTTTCCAGGTATTTCAACAGGGAGTCGCTACGCAAATCGAATGACAACCCAAATCCGGAGCCGGTGATGGTGTCAACGCCGTGATCGTGTTGAGTAACGCGCGGCCAGCTCAGGATACCATTCTGAACACGGGAAGTGATCGGGCCGTACTGACCGGCAGTTCTGAGTATCGGTTGATCCAACGGTACAACGGTGTTCTGATCGGCTGTGGGTTCTCTCACCTCAATCTCAAAGGTGGCGCTTTGAAGCTCATTGCCTGCTACATAGATGGTCAGCATATCACCGGTGCGGGCCGAACGGTAAAGGGAGTCGGACTGGATGGTATTCAGGTTGTAATGCCACGCAACACCCGGTTTTCTTTTCATCTTTGACATGATATCGTCTAAGCGAAGCGTGCCCCATGGGACGGAGATTTTTTTGCTCTCAAAATCAACGGTGATGTCTGATGTTAAGGGTTCCAGGGTGCTGGCATTCAGCTCATATACGCCATGATTTCCAACAGTCCACCAGGTTTCACGCCAGGCATTCACGCCCGGAAGAACGGGTAGCGGAATCCATTCGGAGTCGACCAGCCCGATACCACGGGCATTGGCAAAGTCAATGTTTCCTTTTTTAATGTAGGCTTTTCGTACCGCAATGGAGTTGGCCAATCCGCCTTCAACTCCGGCAAAGTCAACGGGCACACTGGGATAGTTGCGACCACCCAGGTCAAACAACCCGCCAACCTGATCAATGACGGCGGAGTCACCTTCCATAAAGTGGTGCTCCAGGTAGTAGGTGCCACCCGTTAACTGAGTAAATACCAGGTTGTAATCACCCCGGGGGCGCAGCTGTTCCGGATCGTTCTGGGCTGTGGTAACACTGTCGGTGGGATAGTTGATCCCTTCAATGGGTTCCGGACGGTGGATCAGCTTGTCGGCAACCGCATAGATGCCGGTCTGTTTTGGACGCTCAGATCCACCCAACCGGCCTAAATGCTGCTTGTAATACTCCGGGCCAAAGTCGTAAGCGTAAGCAATGACAAATGACTTCCCGGGATCCAGCATCTTGTTGGGCAGGAACATATAGTCATTGTTCCCCGTGTACCAAACATCATTACACAGATCTATAACCGGCAATGAGCGAACCCATACATTGAGCCTTCCAAATTTGTAATCGCTCAACAGAACCGGCTGATCACCCATGTTGGTGATCTCAATATAAGCTTCCGGATCTGAGAACATTCTTACTTCCGAAATCACTAAGGAGGTATTCACTCCGGCGGGATAATCACATACTACCTGAGCATGCAAAACTCCCGTTAAAAACAGAGAGAAAAGTAAAAATTTTAACTTCATAGTAAATAAAATTTGAATTAATAAATCGTTAAAACTGCCGGTTCTTTTACAACCGGTATCGAAGCAATATTAATAAAAAAAATGTTACAAATTATTCATTGACCAGCCGGGTATCAAAAAAAAAATCAGGCATTAATATGCCTGATTTATAAGTAAATATAAAATAAGTTGTCGTTGATGAAGTTTCGGAAGCAGTTCAAATGATTTCACCGGATGCATATCCGGGATTAGTTAAAGCTACTTTCTCACTGCGTAGTGAGACAACTGACTTTTCAGGGTGATGGTTTTTGTCTTCTCCGTTTTAAAATTGGTAACGGTCGCTTCGTCATCGCAGGCTCCTTCGCCGTAATTGAGTCCGGATACTTTTTCATCGTTGATGAAGGTAATTACCTCACCGCTTTGGAAATGTTTACAAGTCAGCATCCGGTAAAGAGGTACGGTGATCTCTTTCACAATCTTTTTTTCGTTTCGTTCGATTTTGGAGCTTCCCGTAATCCAGATTTCATCGTCTTCAATCGATTTCAGATCTTCCCCCCGGTTTTGTACCCGTTCACGTTTCCATTCGCTTTCGCTAACGATTTCACCGCTCTCAGCCATGGAGACCTTCATGGAATTTTCGATTCTAAAGAGAAAGAATCCATCCTCATTCCGGCCTTTGTTCTCCATCACCCTCTTCCCCTCTATTTTCAGGTCGTTGAAGATGTAATCTTTCAGCACCGCTGTTCGGACTGATTTTTTTGCCCACACCGGTCCGGTAATCTCGACGACTACCATTCCCGCCCTGAAGTTATCATTCGAGTCGGTGCATCCACTGCCCCAGTCGAGTGTCACTCTTTTCGGAAATTTGGCATCCGTCGGTGTCTCCACGGAAATCACAGGATCACAGGCATCGGCTTCGGCCGATTTTAGCTTGGTAACATCATAATTATACCGTTCGAGCAGATCGATCTCCCGGTCGATGATGGCATCAATCGCTTCCAGTATAACTTCTGAAACGGCATCATTTTCTGCCTGTATCAGAAGATCCGTATCTTCCTGCAATGAAATCTCCTCCTTCGTACAGGAAGTGAGTGCCAGCGCACCGGCTACGAATAGCAGCGATGCAAAACGAATTACTTTCTTCATTTTAAAATTCATAAAATTGTTTGATTTTTGCTTTTGAATGTTGAATAAGATTCCATTTTTCGATGGCATCTGATGCCTCTTTTATGGGTGTTATTCAAAGTAAAGGTAAAGAATATTTGAATCGCTTGTATCACTCAAAAAAAAATATTTTTAGACCGGTCCAAAGTTTCGGAATACCCGTTATCCGGCTGCTTCGGGATTGCTGCCAAAGGCTATCAATTGCAAGGTGTAAGTCCAATTAGGGAAGTATCCCAATCAATCGGTTACTCATCATTGAGATCTGTTGAAAATAATCGTCTGTTTATCTTAAATCATCCATAAATTCCCTGATGGAAAGGATTCGTTCACTGCTTCTATGATGGAATAAGAGGTGTTCAAAATCTCGCTTTTTCTGGTTCATATCAACAGTTTCTAAAATTTCATTCATAGACTGTTGAAGCTCTTTCAGGTTATGAATGTTATGCTTTGCTGCCAAGAAGGTATAATCCGGCTCAGTCAGACCCAACAAGAACATGCTGTCATAGAAATCTCTTCCTTTTGAACGGGAGAGCATAGCGGCTATTTTCATTGAACAGAGGATCCCGTCCGGAGGAACAGGAAATGGAAAATAAAATCCACAACCTTTAATATTAACCAATTCAGGGTTGTAGGATATATTTTGATCCTCACTTTCAATTTTTATTAAAAATCGCTCCTCTTTATGACCTGAAAGTCCCAGGTCAAAAAGCAATTCAGGAAAATGGATATTTCTTCGGAAGGCTGTCAGTTTTCTGTTTTCACGATCACGTACCTCCACCCGCAGACCTGTACGGATCAGAAAATGGAGGATTGAATCGGTCATCTCCATGAACTCTTCTTTGGAAAGATCCTTACAATCAAAATCGAGATCTTCCGAGAACCGGTCAATCCGTTTAACCAGCCGTAAACAGGTACCTCCGATAAAAACAATTTTTTTGATGTATGGAGTGGAGGAGATAAAATCAAGGATGGAAAGTTGAATGTACTCTTTCAGCATGTATTTCCGAAAAGAGGTGCTCTCTCTCATTTCTATTGGAAAATAGGGCATAATTGATTCCATTGGTATCATAAGTCGTAAGTTTTTTTTAAGATTTTTACCCGGTTTTCCAGAGCACTATTTTCAAACCTAAGGACGAATGCTTCCATTTTTAGCAGGCTAAGTTCATCATGTAAAAAATTCTCATCGAATCGTAAATTAGTCATCTCTTTTTCTGAATTGTAAAAAGGATAGAGGTAAAGCAGATCCAACAGCGCCTTTTCCGGCTGGGCAAGCAGAAGGGTCTGTCCGCCAGGCAGAGGTTTCAGATCGTATCCAAACATCAGTTTCTCCTGCACCTTTTTATAATTGTATTCGGCAATGTCATTAATGAAACTGGTTGTTTTCAGTGATGTAACACTGGTAATTTGCACAACGGCTTCCGGTATCATTCCATAAAATGCCATTGCTGAATGCAGGCTTATGTAGGAGGGACGGTAAATGCGGTTGGCAAAAAAGAGGGTGAACCCGGGTTTGCTTTTGTAATCAGGGAAAGTATAATACCCGTTTCGGAGCCGGATTAAGAGACCTTTTTTTGTCCAGCGGACAAAATTATTACGATCAAAATCGGGCCTCCAGGCATAAACCTGATGGGTATTGAAACAGACCAGGTCAAACATTCGCTTTTTAAACTCCAGGTAATTCATCGTATCATCTCATTAAAATTGTAGCTCTCTCTGTATGACCGATATTTTCACATTTTACCGGCTCTTTCGTTGTTTTATTTCTATTATGCATTAAAAATAGTGCATTTTGGAAATAAAACCATAAAATTGAAAAAATTATTTTTCGGCTTCCTAATTTTTTTGAGTTGATAGATTGTTTATCATAGTTTAAAAGCCATTAACAATTAAAATTGCTCATATATGCTTCTTAATTGCCTGATTTATTTGTGGCAGTTCTCTGCTTTAGTGGCCGATCTGCCGGCGCAGCAGTTGCAGGGCCGTTTGTGCCGATCGCACGATATTACGCTCGCGGTTATCGCCAAAGATGAATTTTTGTGCGATGGTTTTGCCGGGGGTGGCGATGGCGATCCACACGGTGCCTACCGGTTTGTCGGCAGTGCCGCCCGTAGGGCCGGCAATGCCGGAGGTAGCCACGGCGTAGGTGCTCTGCAGGGCGTAGCGCACCCCTTCGGCCATCTGCCGGACCACCGGCTCACTGACGGCACCCTCCCGTTCGATCAGGGCCGCATCGACCTGTAACAGGCTGCTCTTTACCTCGTTGGCATAGGCGGTGATTCCGCCCCGAAAGTAAGTCGAGCTGCCGGGAACGGAGGTGATCAGGTGGGCGATGTATCCGCCGGTGCAGCTCTCTGCTACTGCCAGGGTCTCACTCCGTTCGGTGAGCAGGCGGCCGATCACTTCAGCTAAGGTGTCGTTGTCGTATCCGAAGATGTTATCGGGGATTAGCTGCTTCAGCTTTTCAATCTCCGCCTCCACTTCGCTCTGCAGTTGCTTGCGGTCGCTGCCCATGGCCGACAGGCGCAGGCGTACCGCCATAGGGTTGGGAAGGTAGGCCAGTCTGATGTGCGGCGGGAGGGCGTCCTCCCAGGCTTCAATCCGTTCGGCCAGCATCGACTCGGGGAGTCCCTGCGTCTGCACCGTCTTATGAACGATCGCCTTTGTGCGGCCGGTGGCGCGCAGTCGCGGCAAAAGCTCCTGTTCGGTGATCTGCTTCATCTCAAAGGGAACGCCCGGCATGGAGACGAAGATAGTTCCTTCGTGTTCCATCCACATCCCCGGGGCCGTGCCCGCCCGGTTGGGCAGCACGATAGATCTCTCAGGTACCAGCGCCTGGTCGCGGTTGAGCTTGTTCATATCGATGTTCCGGTGGCGAAAGCGGTGCTCGATCTGTTGATATACTGCTTCATCGAAGACCAATCGGGTGCCAAAAAAGTCGCAGAACGCCTTCTTGGTGATGTCGTCGCGCGTGGGTCCCAATCCCCCGGTGAGCAACACCAGGTCACACTTCCCGGCAGCACGCGCCATGGCTTCGCGGATCTGCCCGCCGTCATCGTGAACGGAAGTGATCTGGTACACTTCAATACCGGCTGTGTTTAGCTGCTCCGACAGCCAGGCGGAGTTGGTGTCGACGATCTGACCGATCAGTATCTCATCGCCTATGGTGATAATTTCTGCGTTCATTTGAAGAAAAGTAAAAAGTAAAAAGGTAAAAGTAAAAAGTAAAAAGTAAAAAGTAAAAAGGCAAAAGGTAAAAGTAGTAAGCAGTTATTTGTTGTATTTTATTTATTCATTTTTTTTGGTTTTTGAATTCCAATTTTTCATTTTTCATTTTTCATTGTACTCGTTATTGTCATTAAACGTCATGATTGTTTTCTTCAATTTTTCATTTTCAATTTTTCATTTTTCATTGTATTTGTTTGAGTCGCTGCAACAGCGGCGGGTGCGAGTAGTTGAAAAAGACGTAGAGCGGGTGGGGGGTGAGGTTGCTCAGGTTTTTCTGTGAGAGCTTCTTCAGGGCGGAGGCCAGCGGACCGGGACGAAACTGCGCTGCGGCGAAGGCATCGGCTTCGAACTCGTTCTTTCGCGAACGGTGGTTCATGAGGATGCCCAGCAGAAAGGATACCGGAGCGTAGAGCATCCCGAAGGCTACCAGTCCGATGTGGAAGTTGGGCTTTTCGACGCCCAGGGCGCGGCTGAGGTGCGGATTGTCGATCAGCAACGAGAAGAGAAAGAGCACCGCACCGGTCTGGACGATCGAAAAGAGCAGGCCCCGGATGATGTGCCGCTTTTTATAGTGTCCGATCTCATGCGCCAATACCGCCACGATCTCGTCGGTCGTCATCTCTTCGATCAGCGTGTCGTAAAGCACGATCCGCTTTTTAGGGCCCAGTCCGGTGAAGTAGGCATTGGCCTTGGTCGACCGCCTGGAGCCGTTGATGACAAAGATGTTATCGAGCCTGAAGCCCGCGGTGCCGGCAAACTGTTGAATGGCCGTGCGCAGCTCACCCTCTTCGAGGGGAATCTGTTTGTTGAAGAGAGGAACGATCAGGTTGGAGTAGAACATGGTCATGAAGATGGTGAAGAGGGTCACCACGCCCCACGCATAGAGCCAGAACATCCCCTCTGTTTTCTGGTAGAGAATGATGATTAGCGCCAGCAAGCCTCCTCCGATCACCGCCGAAATAAGCCACCCTTTCACCTGGTCGAGGATGAAGGTCCTTACCGTGGTTTTGTTGAAGCCGTAACGTGCTTCGATGACGAAGGTGTCGTAGATGGCAAAGGGGAGTTGGATGATGTCGTTGGCGAAGAGGATGATGCCGAAGAAGATGAGCGCTGCCAGCGTGGCGTGGGAGGTGACCTGCCATGCCACGCTGTCGACCCACGCAAAGCCGCAGAACAGCAGCATGGCCATCATCAATCCGAAGCTGACGGAGCCGGTGAGGATGCCAAAGCGGTGGTTCTCCCGCTGGTACGACTGCTGCCTGGCATACTGCGCTTCATCGTATATGTCGCGGGCTTCGTCGGGAAGCTGCGGGCTCATCCGGCGGATGTTAAGCCAGTCGAGCCAGTTCTCAAAGAGAAAGTCGATGATCAGTATGATCAGAATTATCAGGAAGATGATCTCATGCATGCGATTCCGTTTTGAGATACAAACATAAAAAAAAACCGGCTCATTGGTGAACCGGTTCTCTATTCGTTATTTGCAGTAATTATTCGCCTACAACGTCAAATTCCAAGTCAATGACCACATCCTTGAAGAGTTTGATTTTGGCGGTATAGGTTCCCACCTCTTTGATGCTATCCTCGGGAAGGATGATCTGTTTGCGGTCGATCTCAAATCCTTTTTTGTTGATCGCTTCGGCAACCTGGATGGTATTTACCGAGCCGAAGATCTTTCCGGCTGAACTTACTTTGGCTCCGATCTTCACCTTTTTATTGGCCAGTTTTTCTGCAATAGCCAATGCTTCATCTCTCAGGCGGGTGATCTTATAAGCACGCTGCTTGTTGTTCTCAGCCATTACCTTTTTCGCCGATTCGGTAGCCATAACGGCTTTCTTCTGGGGGATCAGGTAGTTCCGGGCAAATCCATCTTTTACATTCACGATATCGTCCTTGCTGCCCAGCCGTTCGACATCTTGTATCAATATAATTTCCATTTCAAGCCTCCTTTTTATTTCAACATATCGGTTACATACGGCAGCAAAGCAATTTGGCGGGCCCTTTTAATGGCCTGACCTACTTTGCGCTGATACTTTAAAGATGTTCCGGTAAGCCGGCGGGGAAGGATCTTTCCCTGTTCATTCAGAAATCTTTTCAGAAATTCCGGATCTTTATAGTCAACATATTTAATCCCGTTCTTCTTGAAACGGCAATATTTTTTCTTTTTAATCTCAACCGACGGTGGGGTCAGGTACCTGATTTCACTTGAATTTTGTGCCATAACTTATACCTCCTTTGCTGATTTTTCTTTTTGAAGCCTCTTTCTCTTATCACTGTATTCGACGGCATATTTGTCTAACTTAACGGTCATAAAACGAATGACCTTCTCGTCGCGCCGGAACTCAATCTCCAGTTTGGAAATAAATTCCGGATCGGCCTTGAATTCAAACAGATGGTAAAAACCTGTCGATTTTTTCTGAATGGGGTAAGCCAGCTTTTTCATGCCCCAATCCTCTTCATGGATCATATCCCCGCCGTTGCCGGCGATGATGTCCCTGAATTTTTTTACCGTTTCCTTTACCTGTGGCTCAGATAAAACGGGAGTACAAATGAAAACGGTTTCGTACTGATTCAACATA
>CAZILU010000109.1:0-10924 GCA_964540165.1 uncultured Mariniphaga sp. | reverse complement strand
CATGCAGGATATGAACGACATGCCGGTGATTGATATTTCTCACCGGCAAATGAAAACGGTACAGGCCATCAAAAGAGCCACAATTCTTGAATTAAAAGGGAAAGTTGTTTGGGAAGGAAACCTTGATGAAACGAGCATGACGTTTTATGACACAAACGACAACGATTAATCGAACATACCCTCTCCGGGGGCGTGCACGGAATCTTCATTCTGGGAACCACCGGAGAGTTTGCCAGCCTAAGCTACAAAATCCGCAGGGAGTTGATTGAACGAACCTGCAAGCAAGTACAAGGACGCGTACCGGTATTGGTGGGAATTACCGATTCCTCCTTTACCGAAAGCCTGAATTTGGCAAATTATGCAGCAGATCACGGTGCCGACGCGGTGGTTCTGGCTCCGCCCTTCTATTTCGCAGCAGGCCAGCCCGAGCTGCTGGAGTACCTGCGGCGAATCATGTTGCCGATGCCTTTGCCACCTTTGTGAGCAGCATCAGTTATCTTGCCCTGCCGGGACAGGCCTATCTCTCCAATTGGAATGCCTTTGTGTTTAGCCTGTCACTGCCTGTTGCCTCCCTTATTGCGGTAAGGTTCTTTGTTCCTCTCTACCGCTCGGTCAACAGCCCTTCTGCCTACACCTACCTGGAAAGGCGTTTCGGCCCCTGGGCCAAAACGTATGCTTCGATGATGTATCTGCTCACCCAACTGATGCGGGCAGGAACCATCCTCTTCCTGCTGGCCCTGCCCCTGCATGCATTGCTGGGATGGAATATTACCCTGATCATTGTCATTACCGGATTGAGTGTCATGGTCTACTCTCTGCTTGGCGGAATTCAGGCTGTTGCCTGGACCGATGCCATTCAGGCGATCATCTTAATCGCGGGTGCGGTCATTTGCACAGGCTATCTGCTCTTTTCCATGCCCGAAGGTCCGGAACAGCTTTTCGAAATCGCTTTTTCGGAAAATAAATTCAGCCTGGGCAGCTTCAGCTCCGATCTGACCACTTCCACGTTTTGGGTGGTATTGATCTATGGACTGTTCATCGGCACTGCCCTCTTTAGCTATTACAAGGCGAATGAGGGAATCCTTCCTGCCGGAGTGGATGGCGACCAGGTCTTCCCATTCTTCATTGTCAATCAACTGCCGGCAGGCCTGACCGGCCTCCTGATCGCTTCCATCTTTGCCGCCGGGATGAGCACGATCTCAACCAGTTATAACAGTTCGGCCACGGTCATTCTTACCGATTTCTTTAAATTACCAGAGAACCACCCGGAAACTGCGCGCAAATCGATGCGGATCCTCTATAGCTCCTCCTTTCTATTCAGTATCCTGAGCATCCTGATAGCCATTGCCATGATCAATGTAAAAAGTGCGCTGGATGCCTGGTGGAAACTGGCATCCATCTTCAGCGGGGGAATGCTCGGACTGTTCCTGCTGGGTTATCTCGCTCCGAAAGTAAAAAACAGAGCTGCCATTATCGGCGTGGTTGCCGGGGTGTTGGTCATCGGCTGGATGAGCCTTTCTCCAATCATTTTCACTAACGGTGAATGGCCGAATTATGTCAGTCCGTTTCATAGTTACTTAACCATCGTTTTTGGAACACTGACCATATTTATCACCGGATTCCTGATCGGAAACGGAATCAATACATTTTATAAAAGAAAAAGAAAATGAACCGTCTATATCTTTTAACTGCATTGTTGATACTAAATGTATCAACGTGCGTTGGACAGCATCTCCGGCGACTCTCATACAACCATCCCGGATTGCTGACCGACCTGGGGGTGGGATTGTGGGCCTGGCCGCTGCCAATGGATTACAACGACGATGGATTGACCGATCTGGTGGTCGTATGCACCGATACCCCATCCAACGGGGTATGGTTCTTTGAAAACACAGGCGTAACCGACCGGAAGAGAGCCTTACCCGTATTTAAACCAGCCCGACGCATCGGCGATGCCATCGATAATCCGCACATCTCTTATACCCATGGAGAGCCGTATGTCACATCGCCCGGCAAATGGTACCCCGATTTTAAAAACTCAGCCTTTGAGCGACCCACCATCTTACCGCTTCCTGATCTGCAAAATGTTTTGTCGATTGAGGGAAGGATCCGGGCAAACCAATGGCTATTAACCGACTATGACGGAGATGAAACGCTCGATTTGATTATTGGCGTTGGATTGTGGGGAGACCGAAATTACCGGGGGAAGGATTATTACGGATGGGAAGATGCGTACAATGAAAACGGACAGTGGACCAACGGCCCATTACATGGATATGTATATCTGATTCAAAATAAGGGAAGCAATGAAAAGCCGATATACGGCAATCCGGCTCAACTCCTGAATAGCGATGGCATTCCGGTTGAGGTCTATGGCCGCCCCTCTCCCAATTTGGCCGATTTTAACGGCGACGGAAAGCCGGATCTGATTGTCGGGGATGAGGACGGAAGGGTTGCACTGGTGGAACATACCGGGAAAGTGGTGGATGGCATGCCAATCTTCCTTCAGCCACGGTATTTCCAACAGCAGGCAGATCAGGTGAAGTTCGGAGCATTAGCCACACCGGTCGGATACGACTGGAATGGCGACGGACGTGAAGATATCCTTTCCGGAAATACAGCCGGCCAAATCGCCTTTATCGAGAATCTTGGAGGCCATCCGGTGCAATGGGCTGCCCCGGAACTCCTGAAAGCTGATGGTGAAGTGATCCGAATCATGGCAGGACCCAACGGATCCATTCAGGGACCTGCAGAGGCAAAATGGGGATATACCACGTTGACGGTGGCTGACTGGAATCACAACGGGTTGCCGGATTTAATTGTCAACTCGATTTGGGGAAAGGTGATTTGGTTTGAAAACGTGGGGACACCTGCCCACCCCAGACTGGCCTCCGCCAAACCGGTTGAGGTGGAATGGAACGAAAAAACACCCAAACCCGAATGGAACTGGTGGAACCCCGAGGGTAACGAGCTGGTCACACAATGGAGAACTACGCCGGTGGCTTTCGACTGGACCAACGACGGACTCACCGATCTTGTCATGCTGGATCATGAAGGCTACCTGGCTCTGTTCCGCCGTGAAAAAAGAGATAGCAACCTGGTCCTTTTACCTGGCGAACGTCTGTTCCGGCTTGAAAATGAAACAGATCCCCTCCGGCTCAACGATGGCAGGGCCGGGCGCAGCGGGCGTAGAAAAATCGCCGTAGCCGATCTGGACCAGGATGGTAAACCGGACCTCCTCCTGAACAGTGAAAATGCTTCATTCTTAAAAAATATCGGAGAAGAGAACGGAATAACGGTTTTTCGGGATATGGGAACGGTCGATGAACGAAAACTGGCAGGCCACACAAGCAGTCCGGCAGTAATCGACCTGAATGGAGACAATATCCCTGAAATCCTGATTGGCGCCGAAGATGGATTTATCTATTATTGTAAGAATCCCTATATTTGTGTCGTACCTAAAATATAAATCAATGGCGTCATTTTCAAAGGTCAAAAAAGTCCTGTTCTTTGCTGGCATCATCCTCTCCTGCCACCTGTTTCTCTCCTGTAATCTGAACCGGGAGCTGTCGGTCACCGATTTTAATTTTAACGGCCCCCTGGGATCAGAGGGAACGACCATTGAGAAAGTTGGCATAAACACGTTTAAAATTACCATGGGCCATGCGCCGGAAAATCCAGACTGGAGCAATATGCTCAATTTTGAAATTACACGGAATGCCCGTGGGAATGACCTCGTGCTGATCGTCCAGGGACCTCCGCGATATCCGGTCAATTCCTACTTCTATTCCTGGTCGTACGACCGGGAAAACTGGAATCCGGTTCAATGGCATCATGGATCGCGATCAGGGATGGAAACCGATACCCTTTCATTTCCCTTTTTTACCGAAAACCGGGTCTTTGTTGGCCATCAGGTGCCCATCTCCTACAACCAGATCGAAGATCTGTACGCATCCATGCAATCAAATCCATTGGTCTCGATAGACACAGTGGGGCAATCATTGGGCGGCAAAAATATATACCGGTTAACCATTACCGATCATGCCATGGACATACCGCTTGAAAACCGCTGGGGACACTACTTCATCAACCTGCACCCCGGCGAGCATAATGCCCAATGGAGAATGATCGGGATGATCGAATGGCTGTTAAGTGATGAGGGAGCCGACTTCAGAAAAAGATCCATCGCTCATTTTGTGCTGATGATCAGTCCCGATGCTCCCGAAAAAGGCTGGTATCGCGTTAACGCACAGGGAGTAGATATGAACCGAAGCTACGCTTCGAAAGGAGCCGATGAAGCCAATCAGGCCCATGAAGCTTATAGGGTTCAAAAAGATCTGGAAGAGCTGATGAAATCCGAAACACCCATCAACACGTTGTGGGGAATGCATACCTGGCAAGACATTGTAGAACCGTTGGTCTATTTCACCGAAGATAAACGGCTTGGGCCATGGACAGACTGGAGGGATGCCCTGTTAAGAATTGACCGGAATCAATACATCAAACCATTGGCTCTTCGCGAGAAATCAGGGTATGGCCCCTCCTCATGGGAGTACGGGGCTCACCTTCAGTTTGAAATTACCACCGTTTTATGTGAAGGAGGTGGTTCTATTTTTACCAAAGAAGAAAATAAGCGGTCGGGCGTTCACCTGATCGAAAGTTTGGGAAAATATTACCGCGGATTAAACATCTCATCCGATGTAGTACTTCCATAAAAGATTACCTTCTCACAGCCCGGATTATCTTCTTATGATTCATCGTTCCTTTGTAAACCAATAAGGTGTATTTCAACACCAAAGGATCAGTGGTTGAAACAGATACCGGATTCTGTCCCGGAAAGACCGGATTTTGCATACTTTTCTCTTTGCGCAAAATCCAACGTTGCGGATACCCGGGGTTATCGGGGTGATCCAGCATTACAATGCCAGCATTTTTCCCGGCAACCCCCATGCTTCCGGTCACATTAACGTATCCCGGCGAGGTAACCTGCGTAACCTGAGGTTCAACGGCACCATCCGGACCCAAAAACAGCACATCTTCAGGAAGAACCATCCGTACTGAAAATCCACTATACCCTTTAACGTCCTCTGAACCACCAATAGAGAGTTTATCCTCCAACGCCAAAAGGGAAATTTCAAAATCAATCCTTCGGTAATTTTTAGTCTGTGGATAAATGGCGATGGAAGTATGCTCCTTCAAATATGGCACCATCTGCTTCTCCTTCATCCATTGGTCCGATAACCACTCCACCTCGGTTTTAATCAATCCGGATCCACCTCGTTGTGATATAAACTCAATCCCGGTGATGCGTTGGGTGAAACTTTTTATCTCCCAGGGATCTCCGATCCTCTTGCCATCAATCCATACCTGGTGCCACGCCCAGTAAATTCCCCGATGGTGAAGATGATCCGGGGGAAAATCTTCCGTTAACACCGCCCCATCGATTCCCCACAATGGGTGAATATAGTTACGGCGCTCATAGGTCCCCTGGTAATTCAACGGTTCTGTCTGTAGTTTGAGAACCTTCTCTCCTCTTTCCAAAAGCAATAATCCGCCATCGACATGCTCCAGCGTTATTTGAGCTGTTATGTTTCCGGTAAAAAGAAAAACCAGTATTGAGATCAAAAAAGTAGGTTTCATAAATCCGATTTATCAATCATTTATCCGGCTTGACAAAATGTTAACACAGCACAAGAGTCAGCAATAGAGCTGAATCGTTATCATCTGACAGAAAAAACGGGATTCTCTTTAATCAAAGAATCCCGCTTTTAATGTGACTTACAATGTGGGTTCCCAGCCCGGTTCATAGTCGCGACTCCACAATTTCATGGCCTCACGATCGAACATCCTGCCGGTTTTATTATCAATATCAAATCCTCTGCCAATGCGATATGCAATATTGGCATAATGAACCATAGCCATACTGATGGTGGCATCATCGATGGGTGCCGTCAGTTTAGCCTTTCCTCTGATGGCATCGAAGAAGTTAATCACATGGCCGGTAGTCATGTCACCACCACCACCAAGTGCCGTTCCTGCTTCGCTGTTAGCAGACTTACTGTCTCTCACAACCTTTCCGCTACGATCGTATAGGATATATTTACCCCGATCGACAAATACAGACCCTTCACTACCGTATATAATGGTGCCACGGCCACCACCATAGGTATCGTGTCCGCTCCGGCTTTTACCATCCCATTTAATTACCTTATCGCCCGGGAAACGGAAAGTCACATCCATAGTGTCGTACATCTCCCAACCGTCATTTACAAAATGGCGCTTTGCTGCCTCTGATTCAACATGCAACGGGAAATTCACCTTTAATGCCCAACGGGCAACATCCAACTCATGTGTCGCATTATTCCCGGTTTCGGCGGTTCCATAATCCCAGCCATACCAATGCCAGTTGTAGTCCCATGTCTCCTCCGTGTATTCGCGACGCGGGGCAGGTCCCTGGAAAAGCTCCCAGTCGAGACCGGCCGGCACCGGTGATTTTTTCTGGTGTGGCACCTCTCCCCTGCTGTTGGTATAAAAAGCAAGCGCTTTGTATGGCGTGCCAATGGTTCCGTTGTGTATCTCCTTAATGATCTCAATGGTATGATCGGAAGAACGCTGCTGGTTCCCCATCTGTACCACTTTATTGAATTTTTCGGAGACCTGAACCAATAGCTCGTTTTCAAACATGTTATGGCTGCATGGTTTTTCTACATATACATGTTTACCGGCTTTCATCGCCATAATCGATCCCGGAGCGTGCCAATGATCGGGTGTTGCATTAATCAACACGTCAATCCTTGGGTCATCAATCACTTTACGAATATCATTCTCCAGTTTCGGTTTATAACTGATGTGCTTTGAAAAATTCTGAGCAGCCCTTTCCCGCTGTTTCTCCATGACATCGCATAGATAAACCAGCTCTACATTAGCCTCCCTGGCTGCGATTGGATCGTAATATGCTCCCAATCGACGCCCAAGGCCTGCAATGGCCACTCTTAACCGATCGTTCGAACCAATAATCCGGCCATAACTTTTGGCCGAAATCCCCATAGCTGCAACTCCGGCAGCCCCGGCGGTTACCTTTCTTAAAAAATCTCTTCTGTTTGAACTCATCTTATTAATTTTGATTTTTATAACATTGCCATAACTCCTTTGGTATACCCGAAACTCTCCATCATTCCCGGAAGCGGATCGTCTGACTCTGCCTCATATTCAAGTGCCAGGGTTCCATTATATCCCATTTTTACCACCGTTTTCATAAACGATGGGAAATCGATCACTCCACGGCCGATGATCGCTGTCGTACCCTCTTTGGCAGCAGCGGTAACATCCTTGATGTGGATGTCATGAACCCGGTCAAAGTAATCTTTCAGATCCTGTTCCGGATCGCGGTCGATGCGTTTCGTATGACCAATATCGATGCAAAGCCCCATCCGTTTATCCATCTTCTTTATCAGGTTGTATGCACTCTCGGCACTTGGATAGAGCTTATCGCCCGGTCCGTGATTGTGTATCGCCAACTTAATGTCATACGTTTTAACCTTTTCTTCTACATATCCCAAAAGCTCGTGGTTTGGAACACCAATAATCATATCCATTTTTGCCGCTTTAGCATATTCGAACGCACGGTCAACATCCTCTTTCGTTTTCATGTAAATGACACCGGCGCCATAAAGCGTGACTCCCTTCTTTTTACATAACGCCACAACCTTCTGAATGTCAGAAGCGCTGGAATTAAGAGGAAGGTGCATATCCTTAAAAGTAATGCGGTTAACCCCACAACGCAGGGTCATATCCAGCGCCTCCTCTGTAGAGAACTTCCGTAGCGTATAAGAAGCAATCCCCAATTGAAACTTAATCTTACTCTTCTTTACTTTTGCGGCGGCAGTTGATGCTGATGCAATTCCCGGAAGAGCAGAGGCCGCCATCCCTAAGCCGGCAACCTGTAAAAATCTTCTCCTGTTTGTCATTATTGTAATGATTTGATTTTTAAACTTCTGAAATGAACTTCATCATTGTGCTCCTGAATATGGATCGGCCCCTTTTCCGACATGCCAAATCCCTCTTTCCCGGCAAACTTGCTTTTCGAAACCAGTTCATTAAAAGTTTCACTTCCACGCGTGTATTCTACTACCTTCCTGCCATTAAGCCAATGCTCCACCCGATTATCAGGGTACAACACGATACGCCCCTGGTTCCATTCGTTGGCACCCTTCACAAACCGGGATTCCTTCTTTGCCGGTATCAGGTCATAGAGGGATGCCATTTTTCTATTTCCATCAATCCCGGCCTTAGCATCCGGATGCTTCTTATCATCCAAAATCTGATACTCAAGTCCAACGGACAATCCATTATTACCCAAACCATATTTTATTCCACTATTAGCCCCTTCGGTAAACATGAAATCAAATTTCAGATCAAACGCTCCAAACGTCTCTTTTGTCACAATACTGCCTCCCTTTTTTTCAGGATCACCACCACTTGAAAGAACAGTTAACAAACCATCCTGTACTCTCCAACCTTTAGATGGGAATTCATCGCTGTCAACGCTCCGGAAATTATCGGTCGATTGACCATCGAACAGAAGCTTATAGCCCTGCTCTTTTTCAGATTCGCTTAAATTATTTGGAATGAGATTTACAACGTATATTCCCTCATTGGCCGATGGCTGCAGATTCTCTGTTTTGATGCGAATGTTTCTCCACTTGATCTGCCGGTTGGCAAGCGAATCATCCCGGATAGCATGAACCTGTAACGCGATAAATCCGGAAGGAGTCATATCATCGATAACGTGAGATACCGGAACGCCGTTCAGCCAGGTCTTGATAGACGGACCGATGCACTCAATGCGATAGTGATTCCAGTCTCCATGCTTAAATGCTGTTTTGGCATCGGGATTTAACTCCAGGGTATAAAGCCAGCCTCGTCGTGCTTCATCATAAATACCTGCACTCCAGGCACGTGGGGAGGGATCCACTTCACATTGATACCCATGTACCCTGCCATTCATATAATCGGGTTTGCTCTCACTCCGGAACTGCATCCCAGAATTAAAATCATCGACCAACAACATCTCCAGCTCCAAAACAAAATCGGAATAGTTTTCTTCCGTACATAAAAATGAATTTGGGGTATTGGTAACCGTGGTTCCAACAATCATCCCGTCAACTGCCTCATATATCGCTTCACCATTCAGCTGTTTCCATCCGGTTAAATCTTTCCCGTTAAACAGATCCTTCCAGCCATCATCACTCTTTTTCGAGCATCCGCTCAATATCAAAACGGCAAAAAAGAGATAACTTAGTTTTTTCATCATCAATTAATTTAAAATTTATTTTCTTCTAAAATCCGTGTACGAACACGGTAGAGGCAAAATTAATTATTTTTTTTATATTCTCCCGTTGATACTTGCAACTAATTGCCTCCCTGATTCATTTTATCCCTTTAAATTTTTTTCATGCCTCAACGATGTCACTCATATTTGTTCCCAATCGCCGTTCACTTCATCGGCTGAGATGCATCCTAATCCATATTCATTTTAAATGCCGGCACATTAAAATCAGCGTAATCCAATTGAAAACCAGGACAACGAAACACCCATTTCTTACCCTTTAACAAAAAGGCTGCCCTACCCGGGCAGCCTTTTAAACCAATAACATTAAAATTTATTCACTATTTTCGAATAGCCTTATATCTTCCAATGATCTGATCGTTATCGCTGATAACAATCATAAACACACCGGAAGGAATTTGTTCCAGAGAGATAACTTCAAGGCTGTTTTGAGCTTTCACTTCGCGAACGAGAGCACCTGCAGCACTGTAGATCTGAATGCGATTACCAGCGTCAACACCCTGAATATTAAGCCTGTTATTTGCCGGGTTCGGGAAGATCTCAATCTGTTTCGGCATCCCAATGGTACCGGCAGAGACAATTTCCAGTTTCAGTGTATAGATGACAGATATCTTTCCATCGGCTGACGTCACCACCAGCTGATCGCCGTCATTCAGGTCACCCGAACTTCTAACTTCACCGTTCTTATCAACCACAGCTAACGTTGCACCCAGGCTTGGCATCAGATATGAGATAAACTCATCCAACAGGGTCTCTGTTGTGAGTTGTGCCAGTCCGGCATCGATGATGTAGTCCACCTGATCTACCGAGTAAGCCTCCGACAACACATACGCTAAGTAAGTGGTTTGCGGAAGGGTTGATGTAGCCAGGAACGAGATAAAATAGACCCGGGTGGTCTGGCCGTTAGCCGAAGTTACCACCACCTTGTCATCTTCGCGGATGTTCCCCTGTGTCCGTTCAAATCCCATCTTGTCAACCAGTTTCAGGCTGGCACCCAACGATGGGATGATGTTGGTGAGGAATGCCTGGAAGTTGGTACCACGCGGCACATATTGAATCAGATTGTCCATCTGAGACACCTCATACAGATCGGAAAGAATGAATGCATCGCTCTCCGAGGTACTGGGCTGCAACTGATAAACAATACGCGTCTCATTATCTTCGGCCAATACATCCAGGAAGATCCCGGGGTTCACCGTTACACTCACATAGGTAGTATCAAAATTCAGGGTTGTATAGGGTACATAAGCACCATTACCGTCAATCACTGTCAACATGGCTCCGGCAGGAATGTTGATGTTGTCAACGATGGAACGGATGGTGGTACCGTAATCGAATCCGGAGATCGATCCCACGCCGTCATTCTCAGCCGATGTCTCTGATCCACTCTTCGGATCGACCGACACATTAATCTGCCAGCGGTTAGACGTTAGATATGCATTACTGCTAAGACCTGCTTCGGTAACATCCAGGCGATAGACCGTTGTATTCACCTGGTCGGCTGAAACAACCACCAGCTTATCATTCATACTCAGAACGGCATCCATACCCAGAACCGAACCATCAGCAGCCGAT
>CAZILU010000108.1:4341-10981 GCA_964540165.1 uncultured Mariniphaga sp. | reverse complement strand
TAAAAGATATTTTTGCCTTTAAATATATCTTATTGACAGGATGCGTTTTAAATCATCTTTTAAATAACAATCAACGTCAGACATAACATCCGGGCTATATTTTTATGATCTCCACCCGGCGGTTTTGCGCTTTATTGGACGGGGTATCGTTGGGGGCCACCGGTTGAGTCTCTCCCAATCCATCCGTTTCAAAAAGATCCGGGTTCAGTCCGAAGCTCTTTACCAGTTCCGTTTTCACCGCCTCAGCCCTGCGTTTCGAGAGATCCAGATTGAATGCATCATCCCCGTCGCTGTCGGTATGTCCGGCAATACGCACCCGGATTCCCGGGTTCTCCGTTAACACTTCAGCAATCCCTTTCAGCGTTCCGTACGATTCATGGCGGATCTCGGCTTTATTGACGTCGAAGGTAATTCCATAGGTGATCAGCTTACCATCGGTGATCAACTTGCTTCGCATATCCGGGGAAGCGGTGGTTATCTTGAAATTTGAGATCATAGGCCAACTGTGGGCGTCCCATCCCGAAAACCGGAACTTACTGAATGCCGTTCCTGCATAAATATTGGTAGGCATATCAATCACCTTTGCTCCCTGGTGGTAAATCCTGGTCCGGCGGTTCTGAATCCAGATGATCACATGGTTCACCTGACTCTGAACCAATGGATTTTTGGATGCCTCTCCAACGATCCAGTCTGCATCATCTGTATTGGAATACCCCTTGGTTTCCCAGCCATCCTTTTTCAGGGTAATATGAAGCCCGGCTATACCGGGATAGAGATCATCGTTCAACTCCCGGGGTTCCTCTAAATTCTCCTCATAGAGTGTAAAAGTGGTTCCATATTGATACTCCTCATCGGGAATAATATCAAACTCAATGATAAAATTCTGAGGGAACTCGATTTGGTTCATAAAGCAGTAAACAGCATCTTCACCATTCAGGTGAAACCACTTCCCCGGGGCAATATTGACCGTTTTCACTTCCGCACTCCCGTTCGAAGTCCATAGCGCCGGAAAGTCACCAACGGCAACCTCAGAAAAATCTTCGAACCAGATCACTTTATCGCCGGGCACAAAGTCGTAATTTGTATAGCTTTCCAGCTTTGGCTGAATTTGTTGAGCTTGCGGTGAAGAACCATTTGGTTCGTCAGCACGCCGGTCATCGGTTGGTCCCTCTTCACCGGAAACAGACGAAACGGCCGAAGAATTTTCATTGTCACCTCCCCGCTTCTTTTTCCGGAACAGATTGCCGATGCCCTCTTCCAGGTTGTTGAGTCCGGCATCAATTCCCTCATCAATTTTCGTATTCAGCCGCTCAGTTCCCTTTTCTTCAGCCGCTTTCCCGGGATTTATCACTTGCGCATGGCTTACAAACAGTGATATAACAAAACCGGCTGCCAATAAAATACGGATTACATACGTTGATTTCATGGGTGTTTATTTCTAAAATTTAACCGTTGATTTTACCCGATAAAGCAAAGGAAATTCTTTGGCATAGCATAGTAAAAATCCGACAGAGACACTGCCGGTCAATCCAGATGTTTACCCGACATTATTTTCACATTTTGAAGATCGCGATGGAAGAAGGCATCGGGTGTTTCACCCGTAATCGCTTTAAAATCTTTGATAAAATGCGCTTGGTCAAAAAAGTTACCTTCATAAACCAACGATTGATAGTCAATTGGTTGGCCACTTTTAATCTTCTCCCAAAGGTAGTTAATGCGAACAATGCGCACCAGCCTTTTGGGAGATACGCCCAGCCGTTTCCGGAACTGTCGCTGAAAGGTCCGTTCACTCCAGGCCAGGTTTTTTACCAATAGCTGTAGCGGGTGCTTCACTCCGTTGCGGACAATTTCGTCGTAAAGAAGATCTACCGGATCCGGCATATAGGTTTCGGGCCACATTTTCTGCAAAAATGCCTGAAAGCAGTGAATACGCTCTTCGTTCCCGGGCAGCAGGGCCAATTGTTTCCATAAGGGAAAGAAAAGGGCCTCCGGAGGATTAAGCCAAATCTGAGAAGCAGGATCCATATTCATTCCCAGAATTCTGGATAATACCGTGGGGCGGCAGGTTGCTATGAATGTTTCGCATCCCCCTTCGATGCGCATCAGGTTTGCCCGCGAAAGAATGGGCGTAAGAAAATAACGGGGGAGAGTACCTTCGACCGGTTGCAGCATAAAGGGGGGTGTCGAAAAGTGAAATACCAGCGATACATCCTCCCGGGGTATAAATTTTTCAAGAATCTGTCCCGGCCCTCTGAAATGAATGGCCTCAAACTGTTTAACCAGCCAGTCTGATTCTTTACCGGCCGGAAAATACTCAACCTCTATAGCCATAGTAACACCGATTTATCGTCCATATCAATGGTACGAATGTAATACTTACTTTTTGAATCTATACCAAAGGTGGAAAATTTTAACCCGATCCGGAGATTATTGATCCTGACGGGCAAAAAATCGACGGGCCATTGAAAAAAAACAACATTCGATACGTCACATGAAGAGCATTCATCGCGGGTGTGTGTAATTTTAAAAACGATCGACTTACAAATTATACGAAATACGCTTGCGTATTCTGTCGAACACCAGAAAAACAAACGATTGAGTGAGGCAAATTAAATCTTATGCGAGTTCCATCGGGCCGGAAACACGAAATAAAACCGGTAAAAATAGTTGTTGAGAAGATGTACATAAACTGAAAATTTAATCAGATGAAGAAAAAGAAATTGGTAATACCGGTGCTGATCCTTTTTATTGTCCTGATCGTTCTGTTGATTGTGGCAAAAAAGGCCGGATGGATTGGGAAGGAGTTTGCATTGAGTGTAACTACCCAAAAGGCTGAGGAGAAAACCATTGTTGAATATATTGGAGCCAGCGGAAAGGTTCAACCAAAAATGGAAGTAAAAATCAGTCCCGATGTGTCGGGAGAGATCATCGAACTCTTTGTGGCTGAAGGCGACCGGGTATCGGCGGGAGATCCGTTATGCGTTATTAAGCCCGACCTGTACATATCGTCGCTGAACCGTGCGGAGGCAGCACTCAATACGGCAAAAGCCAGGCAGTCCCAGGCCGAAGCCAGGCAGATTGAACAAGATCTGGCTTTTAAAAGGGCCCGGCAGTTATTCGATTCAGGCACCATTCCTGTTTCCGATTATGAGGCCAGCGAAGCGGCGTATCAGGTTGCCAAAGCAGAGGTTGAAGCGGCACAGTTCTCTGTAAAAAGTGCAGAAGCATCGGTGGAAGAGGCCAGGGAGCAGTTGACGAAAACCCGGATCTATGCACCGGTGGCAGGCACCGTCTCTGCCCTCAATGTAGAGAAAGGAGAACGCGTGGTTGGCACCAATATATATGCCGGCACCGAAATGATGGTGATTGCCGACCTGGGTGTTATGGAGGTTCAGGCAGAGGTTAACGAGAATAATATTGTCAAAGTATCGCTCAACGATACTGCCCTGATTGAGGTAGATGCATACCTTCACGTCAAACTCAAAGGGGTGGTTACTGAAATTGCCAACTCCGCAAAAGTGACCGGAAGCGCCATCGACCAGGTAACCAATTTCGATGTGAAGATACTGCTCCTTCCTGAATCATACGCCGGGCTCATCGACTCAACGAGTCGCAATTATTATCCTTTACGGCCGGGGATGTCTGCCACCGTTGATATCCTCACCCACCGGCGCGAAAATGTAATCTCGGTGCCAATCGGTGCTGTCACCACCCGGACCTCAGCAACCAAAACGAAGGATTCCACAAACAGGTCAAACCTGGCATTGCCGACATCAGACAAGCGGGTGGAAGTCGTTTTTGTACACGCTGATGGCAGGGCACGACAGGTGGAGGTTAAAACCGGCATCCAGGACAACACCAGCATTGAGATTGCCGAAGGATTGACCATTGGTGACGAGGTGATCGTTGCTCCTTACAATGCGATCAGCAAAACACTCTCCGACAGCATGGCCGTCCGGGTTGTTACCGACGAACAGCTCTTTGAAACTCCTAAGTAGTCTGTCCATAAAGTTTGCTGACTGCGTTATGCTTGTCCTCAGGATGGTCATTTACGTACATTATTCAACAAAATAGTCTCTGGTGCTGATCTCCCTCACTTCCGAAACCCGAACCGCTTCCGTACGAAGCAGGGATTTCTCCTCTACCCTTTCCCCACGATGGATGTATCTTTTGTTCATCGAAATCGATTGTGGAATCAACCGGTCATACGTTACCTCAAAATCATACGAAACATCCTGCAGATGATTCGCTACCGTTTGGGTCACCGCCAGCGATTTCCCCTGCCGGTTTTGCAAAGAAGCCGTTGCCTTTCCCTCGATCCGTTCAACCGAATAATCATCTTTGGCTATGGTTATGGTTCCCTCAAAAGAGGTCGCATGAAAGTCCTGAGAACCAGCCAATGCAGGCTCCTTTTGCCGAAAGGCAATCACCCAGACAGACGTTCCGTTCCATTCGGTCTCGGCCGACAACGAAAGTTCAAACTGGTTTAACAGCGCCGGATTTAACACCGATCCTGCCGACCGTACCCAATCCAGTTCCAACAGCTCATCAAAATTGATGATTCCGGAAGCAAAACTGTAATCGGACTCTGACTTCGTAATTTCATATTTACGCATATCAAATGCATCGAGTCTGGAAGGGTTCAGGTAACCCGTACGGTCGTATAGCCAAACCTCAGCTACGCTTTGTTGCTGAATCGAATCATTAACCGTCTTTTGATTCTCAAACGTACAAACCAGATTAAATGGCCCGCCGATAAAGTTGTATGGCGTATTTTCAGAAGCCATTCGTAATATCCGGATCAACACCCTCGACTGAGCTTCAATATCGACATCCTTGATGTCGTAAGACTGAGGTTGTAACTTGATAATTACAAATTCCCGATCGGAAAGAGTGGTTATCGGAAAAATCTCATTTTTATATCCGATAGCCGAAAAAAATATCTGCTTCGAAACCAACTCCTCAGGAATTTTTAGCTGGAAATTGCCGTCAACATCACTTGCCGTTCCAAAATAGGTACCCTCAATTCCAATATTTGTATAGGCTACAGCTTCATTGGATACGCTGTTCACAACCTTTCCCCTCAACGTTTTGGCTACCCTCGATTCGGTCTGTGCATTCAGGAACAGAGGAAATAAAAAAATAAAAATCAGCCGGCAGCAACTCTTCATTTTTCTTAAGTATTTACGAAAATTCTTCATATTCGAAAGCGCTTCTGTCAATAATAACGCAATAATACCGTTTTATTATTTGTTATCTTTGCGAAGATAAACAGAAAAAATAGATTGAACACCAAAAGATAAACGATTGGCTCTTTTCAGAGAATCAGAGGTACTCTTTTGATTTCCTGAATTGAATCGATATTTTTGCACGATATCTGCAACCAAAAATTTTTAACTGATGAGTAACAGACGTTGGACCTTATTGATCATCCTTGCCCTGACACTGATAACTTCCTGTGTATCGAAGAAGAAGTTCACTGAAATGGAGCGTGGACGGTGGAAAGCAGAAACAGAGGTTGCCCGGCTGACGGAAGAGAATAACGCCCGGGCTGACCGTATTGCGGCCATGATCAAGGATTTTGAGAGCATGAAAAACGAATTGCTTCAGAGCAATGCGAAAAAAGATCAGATGATCGATAACCTGAACAAGGAGATAGCCAACCTGCAGGAGGAGCTGAGTGAGCAGAAACAATCGCTGCAAGAGAGAAATTTTACGTTCGGGTTTGAGCGGGAACGGTTGTCAGAAACGCTTCAGGAGAAAGACAATACGATCCAGGCCCTCAACCGCGAAATTGCCTCCCTGGAAAAAGAGATGGCGCAACAAGCCTCCATTTTAAGCGACAGAAACATCAAAATAAACACCCTCAGTGATCTAAATGCTGCCGCAGAGCGCGATAAAACCAGAATGGAACAGCAGTACACGGACCTGGAGAATCAGCTTCAGAAGCTCAGGGAAGAGACCTCCCGGCTGGAAGCATTGGTAAAAGAGAAAAATGAAACCATCACCCGCCTGCAGAACAACGTCAATCTGTTGAAAAAGGAGATGGAAAGAAAAGCAAATTAACACATAAAAATAGGATAATGAAGCGAATTTTATTGATCGGATTGGTATTGATTTTAAGTTCTTCTGTTTATGCCGGAAATGGCAAATGGAAATCACTGTTTAATGGAAAAAACCTCAAAGGATGGATCGTTCATGGTACCGAAAAGTGGTATGTTGAAGATGGACTTTTGGTTTGTGAAAGCGGGCCCGATAAGGAATATGGCTATCTGTCCACGAAAAAATTTTACGACAACTTTGAGTTGGAGGTGGAGTTCCTGCAGGAGGCCGATGGCAACAGCGGCGTCTTCTTCCGGTCTACCTTTGAAGGCACTAAGGTGAGTGGCTGGCAAGTAGAGGTTGCCCCTCCAAACCACGATACCGGAGGCATCTATGAGTCGTACGGACGCGGATGGCTGGCAAAGATCCCCGATGAAAAGGAGCATATTCTGAAGATGGGGGAATGGAACACCATGAAGATCCGGGTAAATGACGGTCATGTAACCACCTGGCTCAACGGCGAGCAGATGGTCGATCTCAACGATGAGAAGATCGGCCAGGGAAAAGGCGCCATTGCTTTGCAAATCCACTCCGGAGG
>CAZILU010000108.1:0-4241 GCA_964540165.1 uncultured Mariniphaga sp. | reverse complement strand
ATGAGAAGATCGGCCAGGGAAAAGGCGCCATTGCTTTGCAAATCCACTCCGGAGGTGGGATTCGGGTAAAGTGGCGAAGCATAAAGCTAAAGCAGCTTTAAACTTCTCTAAAGAGAAGTATCAGACAACAAACGGACGGACAGCATTTTTGCTGTCCGTTTGGTTTCATCCCGCAATTTTTGAAGAACGCAGAGATGAATTCATTAGCGTTGTTCTTTGTATAGCTCATAATAGTAACGGATGGAAGCCCGGACCTCATATTCATTGGCGGTATAAGGCAGTACATTTTTGGCATTGAACCAGATCATAAACGAATCGGCACCGGCATCGTTCAGCCCGGTGAGTTTTTTCACCATCGCTTTATTATAATTTTCCGAGTGCATTTCCCAGTTTTTCTGGATAGCCATCGCTTCTCTCGTCTTCCGCTTTTCCTGTTCCCGTTGACTCAGATGATAGTACCAGAAAGAGATCGGATTGAAGAGGGCCGTCAGGATCGGGGGAGGCTCATTAAATGCATCTCCCCGTAACTCTACCGGAATATCGACCGGTTTACCCGTTCCAAGTTCCATCGGATGAGACGGCTTGTCTCCCTGTACCTCTACCTCGCCAACAGCATAGCTGACCGGATTCACAAAAAATGAGAGAACCTCCTGCCCGTTATAGTGGGAGGGAATGTGTATGATTTTTTTTTGATATCCGACCGAAGATATCTCCAGGCTGTCGATGTTAAGAATCTCCATCGCAAAAAAGCCATCCGAATTGGTCGTTGCGCCTAAATGGGTACGGTGGTTGATAATCGTGGCATAAGGAACACCCGAACTGTCGGCACTATTGATAAGCCGACCCTTCAGCCGGATCAGGATCGGGTCAATTAGGGAGGGATCCATCTGAGCCCCGCTCTCATAGACCAAAAATAGCAACAAAAAGTATGATGCAATTATCCTATATACCATCGTACATTAAAATAGAACTCAAAAATATGGAAAAGATCTGTTTCCCTGACCAGTTCCATGATGATTACCGGCGTTTTTAACATGTTTTAAGCGATGAGCTGAAGGCTTATTATCATCGCAACATTGCATGACAATGATACGGTTACTCAATTGCGTGGCTATAATCCATGGCCATTTTATCAAAATTTGTACATTAGCACCCGAATATACAGGAAAACAACCACCCTGTTTTCTGAGGATAAAAAAGAGATCGATCATCCGGGAAAATCGGGAAACGAGAGAAATTTCCGATTTGTTGTGACCATTACAGTGTTTTCAGAAACGGCAAGAAGTTTTATAATTACCAAATAAAAAAGATCATTCAATCATGAGAAAACAGTACTTCCTTATTTTGCTGATCATCTTTCTATTCAACTGTTCCCAGACGAGTAAATCCCAGTCCGATGATTTTCAGATCATCAAAGATCGCATTGTTCAGGAGATCATGGAGTCGGAGGTAAACGATGATTACGTGCAGCAAATCATGGAACAGATGGATGCAGATGGCAGCTTCCGCAACATCAACTATGAGGATCTGAGTCGCACCGCAGGATTTCCGCACCGGCGCCACAACACCAACCTGGTCTATTTAGCGCGGGCATATAAGTCAGTCTCCTCCAAACACTTTGGCGACCCAAAGGTAAAAGAGCATATCATTCGGGGGCTGAAGCACTGGGTAGAGCACGACTATTTTGGTGACAACTGGCACAACAACCAGATATCCACGCCTAACAGTCTGGTGGAGCTGATGCTGCTGGTTGGCAATGAGCTGCCTGCCGGGCTGGCAGAAGGGGCGCAGCCCATGATCGGCCGGGCACACATGGAGGCTTCGGGAGCGCGGCCGAGTGGCGACCGGATCGTCATAGCGGGCATCCTGGCCAAGAACCTCCTCTTTTTAGGTAACCATGAGGAGTTCGACAAGATCATCCGCCTCATCGAGGGGGAGGTGAAGTTCTCCACCGGCAGTCGCGGCATGCAGCACGACTACAGCTTCCATCACCGTACCGACCGGGTGAACAACACCACCTCTTACGGTTATGGTAAGTATGCCAATGCTTTTGGCGAATGGTCGGCCTACGTAGCCGGCACCCGGTATGCCTTCTCCAAAGAGAAGATCAACCAGTTGGTTGACTACTACCTCGACGGGATCTACAAACAGATGGTGTATGGCATCTATACCGATGTCAGCGTGAAGAACCGCAGCATCACCAGTAAGGGATCGTTCGAACCTCATGGCATAGAAGAGATTGAGCGGCTGTTGCTCAGCACCGATTACCGGAAGGAGGAGTTAGAGGAGATCATGAAGCTGCGCCAGGGGGAGATCAAGCCATCGCGCTCCTTCTGTAAGTTCTTCTGGCAGACCGAGCACTTCGTCTTCCAACGCCCCGGCTTCTATACCACCGTGCGCATGTTCTCCACCCGCAACCGCAACATGGAGGAGCCGTACAATGGCCCCGGCAAACCCACCCACCACCGGGCCGACGGTACCAACCACCTGCTGTTGCGCGGCGATGAGTACCATAATATATGGCCCGTCTTTGACTGGCAGAAAGTACCGGGGACCACCATCCTGCAGAAACCGGCACTGCCCTCTCCGGAGGCGATACAGAAAGATGGCCTCACCGATTTTGTCGGGGCGGTCACCGATGGCCTCTATGGTGCTGTGGCGTTCGATTTTATCAGTCCCCACGACCAGGTAAAGGCGAAAAAGTCGTGGTTTTTCTTCGACGAGGAGTACGTGGCCCTGGGCAGCGCCATCTCTGCACAGCAGAACCTCCCGGTAGCCACTACTGTCAACCAGACGCTGATGCGCAGCGAAGTGGAGGTTTCTGCCGGGGGAATGGTGCAGACGCTGCCCTGCGGTAACCGCGAAATGAACAATGTGGAGTGGGTGCATCATAACCAAACCGGATACATATTCCCCGGAAAGGCCACGGTGCAGCTCTTCAACCAGACCGCCGAAGGGCGTTGGTCCGACATCACCGACCAGAAAAATATCTCAAAAGAGCTGGTGAAGGAAGATGTGTTCCTGCTCTGGCTGAACCACGGCAACCGCCCGGATAATGGCTCTTACCAGTACATCGTGATTCCCGTCACCACCGCCGAAGCGCTGGCAGTGAGTGCTAAGGAGAACCGCGGCATTGAGATCCTCTCCAACACCCCGAAAATACAGGGAGTGATGAATCACCGGCAGGGAATCTGCCAGATCGCCTTTTACGAAGCAGGCAAGGTGGATATAGCTCCCGGGCTCACCGTTTCGGCCGATAGTCCGGGGATGGTGATGCTGCAGTTGCGCGACCACCGGATGGTGAAGATAACCGTGGCCGATCCCTCGCGAAAACTGGTTCAACTGAACGTTGCCCTTTCAGGAGTTTATCAGGCATCGGGCACGGAGTACAAAGCCACGCCCGATGCGACAGGTAACCAGACCCGGTTCACGATCGATCTGCCGCAAGATGTCTATGCCGGCAAAAGTGTGGTCATAGAGCTATAGCATTGAAACGGGTTTATAACAACCGAAGCAATCGTATTGAAGCAATTGTATTGAAGCAATAGCGACGAAGCAGTGCTATAGCAACCGAAGTGAAGCTTCGGAAAAGCTTATAATGACTGCATCGAGGCGATCCGCTCCTGCAGCACTTTGATCCGCGCCTCGGCATCGGCCTGTTTCGCCTTTTCGCGGGCCACCACGGCCTCGGGAGCACCGTTCACAAACCGCTCGTTGCCCAGCTTCTTCATCACCGACGTGAGGAATCCCTGCGTATAGGCCAGCTCCTCGGTCAGCTTATCCAGCTCTTCCGCCACGTCGAGAAGCCCGTCTAATGGCAGGTAGTAGTTGGTTGACCTCACCATGAAGGAGGCAGCCCCCGCCACCTCTTCCGTTACCAGATCGATGCCGGAGAGCATTGCCAGCTTCTGCAGCACCGGTGCGAATCCGGGTTCATATCCTTTATCGCCCGGCTGAACCATCAGCGCGAGCGCCTCCCGGTTGGGCAGGTTCTTCTCCTTGCGAATGTTCCGCACGCCGGAGACCGCCTCTTTCACATGTTCAAAGGCCTCTAACAGAGCGGCATCGCAGGGCTCCACCGGTGGCAATTGCTGCATCATGATGCTCTCACCGGCAGCACGATCCTTCAGCATCTGCCATATCTCCTCGGTGATAAACGGCATGAAAGGGTGCATCAGGCGGAGCAGCTGGTCAAAGAGCTCCACCACCTCATTGTAGGTCTTCCGGTCGATCGGTTGCTG
>CAZILU010000107.1:0-11080 GCA_964540165.1 uncultured Mariniphaga sp. | reverse complement strand
TGGTGCCGGCAGCTGCCTACGCCGAAACCAACATCGTCAACGGCATGAGCTTCTATCGCCGCGACGGATCGTTTGCCAACGCTGCCTGCGTGGCAGGAATCCACCCCGACCAACTGGCAGGCAAAACCGTCACACCAGAAGAGGCGCTGGCCTTGGTGGAGGCGCTGGAGCGCTCGTTCTACACCCACACCGGGAGCTACCAGGCACCGGTATGTACCATCGGGGACTTTTTGAAACAGCAGAGCCGCACCACCTCCTTCGAAACCAGCTTCCCCCCGGGGGTGGTGCCCGCCCCGCTGTGGGAGCTGCTGCCTCCATCGGTGGCAGCATCGATGCAGGCCGGACTGGCAGACTTCATCCGGAAAATCAAAGGATTTGAAACGGGGAACCTGCTGGGATTAGAGAGTAAAACCTCTTCGCCGGTGCAGGTAATACGCGGCAGCGACGGCCGGTGCGAGGGATTTGAAAACCTATACGTCGTGGGTGAAGGGAGTGGTTATGCCGGCGGGATCATCTCTTCAGCTGCCGACGGGATTAAGGCGGCAGTAGGGGTGAGTGGAGATTAGGTGGAGATTTACTGTAATCTCAAATTATTCGATTTCAAGTTGAGTACCTGCCTTCATGCTAAAATCTTTTTCAATTCTTGCGCCCATTTCAGAATTGACAGTAAGTTTTGCATTATTCTGGATACTCACATTTTCCAGTGTGACAAAGCACCCCTGTTGCGAAGTATTCGTTGTATATACCTGGTTCAAAAGATGGATCCCGGCGCACTCCTCTACGCTTATCGGTAATTTGGCAGATACATAATCGCCATCACTCGTATATGCTGTAACAAACACTTCTCCGGAAATTTTGCCAAACGGGTCAATTAACCAGCTATACGATGGCAGCAGTGGCTCAGTTGCAGTGCTCCATAAGTTGAAGGCATTGTAATTACTTAAATAAGAATATGTCCCCCCGCTATGATAAAGGAGAATTTCCCAGCTCCAGTTAACAGCGTAGGTAGTTCCATCGCCCGAAGAGAATGTTGCCTGATAAGTAATACTCTCTCCGGTTTTGAATTCATCAGGACCATATACTATCTCAACTTCATCAAAAATACCGGTTGATTTAGCAGGAGCCACACTAATAACAGTTTTACTAGATCTTTCTGAATTATAAAACGAATAACCATGAAAATCATAATTGTTATCAAAATTTGTAATAGTACCACACATATCTCCAAGAAATAATGCAGGAGGAACATCACCTGGACGAATTGAATAAGTGATTGTCACAAGTTTATCGCACATATCTGCCCCATGATGATGCCTCACAAAATGCGTTGGTATAAAATTTAATGTGCGCTGGGGTTCGGACATTACCCAACCCATATCGGGATATTCCACTTCGTAAACGGCATGTGGTCCGAATGAACCTCCCATTGGGAAATAAGATGGAGTAAATCCAGGTACCGGTAAATTATATGGATGGTATAATTTAGCACCAGAAATATATCTTGCAGGAATATCCACACTTCTCAACATAGCAATGGCTAAATTGGTGTATCCGGCACAATTTGCTGTCTTCCTTTTAAATACATTGGAAGCATCCTCGTCGCTATTATCTATTGTACCTGATGGTTCATATTGAAGATAGCCAATAACCCATTGCCCTATTTTCTGAACAGCTTCCTGCATGGTTGTACACTCGTTTGTAAGCGAAGCCGCTTTATTTGAAATATCAGGGTCATTTGACTGTATATTAGTTGTGGCCAAGGTGTATTCTGAACTAATATTAGTAGGAAACAAAGCATTTGATGTAAAACCGTATGTTAAAATCACTTCTGTTTCTGCATTATAGGTCTGTTGAACAACAAAATCAGTAGTTTGATTTGAATTTAAAGAAAGCTCAGTGTAAATATTACCATAAGCATCGCTATCTGTATTATAATCGAAATTACTACTCGACGAATAAATATTATTATTGGTTACAACTTGAAAATTTTGTCCAGACGAATAATATGTTTTAGGATGATATACAACAATATCACATGACACAAGTTCTGTCCCAGAAGGTAGACTAAAGCTAGCAATATCAGTCAATCCATTGATTTCTGCTTTTGCACTTCCGTAATATTGAAATTCAAGGCTTGAAAATTGTGACAATGCTTTTAGGCTTATTAATAATAAAATTATAAGCAAAATGTCTTTTTTTTTCATTTTTAATAGTTTAATACATTTTTATAATTGCCAGTATATCTCCTGTGGCATTGGTAATCGTAGTGTAAATACTTTTTTGAAAACGTACATTTACAGTGATACAAAACCTCTCTCCTTCGCTTAATTGCAATCGTTGCATGTTTATATCTTTTTTAACACTTATGGAATTTTCGTAATTATCAGTTTGTGAATAAAATATGTTATTTATCTTACTGGTTCCTTCATAGGTGAGTTCATTTCTTATGTAACAAGTTCCAATAACCGCTTCACCCATCACTTTATCAATTTCAATAAAATTTTTTGATATTAATACGTCAACAATCCATCCTTCAATTATCTTACTATAATTGAAACTAACTTTATTATAAGAAGAATCAGACATGAGGTGGTTAAACCCAGGATGTTGGTTTTTAATATATGATTCATTCAATTCTTCCAGATTTTTGACATTGAACTTAAAGTACTCGAAATTGAAGTCATAAAATCCATGGCCTACAAGGAAATGCCTTAAAGAATCTTTTGTTAGTCCGACAGGATTAATATTCTTTTCTTCTTTAAAATCATAAAACAATTTTTCTTTAAAAACTATTTCCCGGTTTGTATTATTTTGTTTTATGAAAGAGAGCTTATTGATGATTTCCTGTTCAGAAATGCTCTTTTCTTGAGCAAATCCCGTTAGTACAAACACACTGAAAATAAATATTGTTAGATTCTTCATGATAAATATTTATTTCGTCAATATCATCCGTTTCGTGTCAATTTCCCTGCCATTTACAACCAGGGAATAAAGGTACATACCGGGATTAAACCGGGTTCCATTAATTCTGACCAATTGGTCGCCTGTCCCGTTAATTCGGTATTCTTCCAGTTGAAGCCCCTGCATATTAAAAATGTACAAGGTTGAAGATATAGTGCCTTCCGGTAAATAGCATTTAATTTCGGTTTGTTCCCTGTACGGGTTAGGAGTATTTTGATACAGAACTGCTTTGTTGCCGGCCAGTTTGGTATCTGTACCGGTATTAAGTGTAGCGCTTTTAAGGGTATTATTGCAACAATTTTCTTCCAGTGTTTCGATCCTGGCAATAAGGCCGTCAATAATATCCTGTTGTTGTTTTGTTGCTTCAACCAAAACAGGAATAAGAGAGACATAGTCTATCGACAAATAACCTTCATTGTCAGTATAGGTTAATTCCGGATAAACATCCTGAAAATTCTGAGCAAGGAATCCAAAACTTCTGTTAAACTCCGAATAATTATTTATAATAGAATCCGCAGAATTAATGAATAAGTATGAGAAACTCTTAAGTCTTTTTAACCTTTCCATTGAACTTTCAAGGGATCTGATGTCCTTCTTAAATCGTTCATCTGATAAATATACGGTAGTATTAGCCCGAATGTGACCATTGACATCTAAAGCATAGGAGGGTTCTCTATTAATCCCAATTGAACCCGTATAAGAAGGCATATTAACAGACATTCCGTTGGTTTCAATTTTCAAACCATAACCAAAAACGCTTTTGATAAAATGATTCGTATCACCTAAATAGAGAACGGCATCAATACCAGGTGAAAAAGTGCCATGTTTGATCGTTGTATTACCATTACTATCAACATTAATCTGCGAGAAACAGGTAAAAGAGAGGGCAAGAAAGCCCAGCACAATGAAAACAGAAAAATTTTTCATACTTTTGAATTGTTTTAGGGCATCGGAGTAGCAGTCCTTATGCCCGGTTAATAAATCAAATCTATTCAAGGGGATGCATAAAAACATCCCCTTGTTTTTTATAAATATTTTTATCAGTTATGTGAGGCTATAAAAATGAAATCAATCAATGTTCTTATATGATTCTTTTTAATATATTCTAAAATAAATCAAAAGGTAACCCTGAAAATAGGAAAAGTTATTAACTTTTAATAGCAGAGAAATGCTATTTTTGCGCTGTATGAGACGTATACTTTTTTCCGGAATATTATTACTTCTGCTCTTCTCCGCATCGGCACAGCACCATCACGACCATGCAGATCACATGCATACGGATGCCCATCAATACCACATCGGATTTGGCGTGGCTGCCACCCATATGTTGAATGAGAGCGGACTGGCCCCGGGAGTTCATCTTCACTTCATCCGGCAGTTTGGAGAGCATAACCGGTGGGGCCTGGGACTGGGCTATGAAGGGATCCTGGATGAGCACCTCCACCACGGGATCAATCTGCTGATAAATTACAAACTACAGGATCACCTCTCCATCAATGCGGGTCCCGGAGTGGTTTTCAGTGAACATAACGGAGAAAATGAACGACTACCGGCCTTTCATACGGAAGTCATTTATGAGTTCAACCTGGGCAAACTCCACATCGGCCCCATGGCCGGCTTTGGCATCGACAAGGAAGATACCCACTTCTCTGCGGGCGTGCATGTGGGATTCGGATTTTAAAAGAATTTTCCAATTGATCTAATTAATATTCAATTCGAATGGAAACCTCTGTGCCTGGGTGAACTGGTTTCTGGTGCAGGGAAACCGGTAAAAGTAGAATCTTCCTTCAACTTTTTTCTGAAAAATAGATTATATTTACCAAAAAAGGAAAAATGCTCGATATTAAAAAAAATACGTTACCGATAGTAAAAACAGGCCGTTGGCAGTTCAGGTGGATATAAAAACCTTTGAACGTATTGAACAGGTACTCGAAGATTTTGCATTGGGCAAACTGATTGAAGAAAATGACCCTGAAGAAATTTCAAGTGTCGCTGAAGCCAGAGAATACTATTCAAAACTTCGGGATAAAAAATGAAAATACAGGTCAATAAAAAATGCCTTAAAGAATTGACGAAAATCCCGAATAAAGAGCGGCAAAAAGTTGAAAAATTAGTATTTGATGAATTTGTAAATTATTCTGATTTGTCACAAAAAATTATTGATGAAGCAAAAAATTCTCCGGTTACAATCCCGGTACAGCTTTCAGGGGCTCTTCCACTTCAATCTGTATGGAGTTATTGAGCAGGGCAAAGAAAACATACTGAGAAACCAGGGAGATCAGATCGATGATTTCCGACTCATTCAACTCACCGCTCCATTTTGACCAGGCCTCCTCGCGCACGGTCCGGTGCTCCACCATCTCATTCGTTAACATGAGCAGGGCCGTTTCACGCGGATTAAAAAGTGATGGAATTACGGATGTACGGATGGCAGCGATCTCTTTATCGCTGACGCCATACTCCTGAGCCACCGGCACATGATGCTTCCACACATAGATGCTTTGGTACAGATACCCCATGCGAAGAATGACCATCTCCTGTTCGCGGCCCGACAGGCTCATCTTCAGTTTCGTGGTAACCCAGTAATCCAGAAAGGAGCCCATCGTTTCGGGATTATACATCAAGGTGCCAAACACATTCACCGGTGAATACAACCCCTTCAATCCGGCCCCCGGTAGCCGCTCCAATGTTCGCTTCCATCCATCCGTCATCTCATCAACCGGTAACGGGGTAATCCGTGCACCCTTCCCCGGTTCAACTGTTTCTCTCTTTTTCATAAAATCTGATTTTTTAATTGGTGATTCACCAGACATCTCCACTGCCTGACTTTCAGCCGGTAAAATTAGGCTGCTCCGCTCTTTTTTTCCTTTTTGAGTTCCATCTTCTGTTGCCGCAGCAGATAACAGACTGAATGAAACACTTAAAAAAAGAAGAACCGCTGACACATAAAGACCAGGTGACCGTTTGTTTTTCATATAAAATCCCCCCTAAAACGTTAATTGACAAACTATTTAAATAGATAACTCGCTAACAGAAAATTTTGTAATTCCAATGATGCGCTGCAATTCAACAATACTCCACCCCCGATGTGTTCTATCCGAACATCGCCCGATCTTTCGTGCAATCCCGAACGCGAATGAGCCTTGTGAAAAATACGCTCTATCCAGGCACCCGGGTGAAACAGAGGCTTGAACCCACCATGCAGGGCCTGGAATCAGCACTTCTCAACAAAGAATCAATCACCTGGCCTTCAGGAAAAAATAGCTATACAAGTTACAATTTTTTCAGCGAATGAAAATCATTCCGAATCCAAAAAAATGATCATTAAAATTTTTAGGGTGATGACAATGTAAATATCATCTAAAAAACTTGTGCCATTAAAATATATTTATTAATTTCGTGAACTAAAAATACGAATATTTAGGATGTTTGGTTCACAAAATAGCAAGACAGATATTATACTGGCCATATACTCCGATAACCGGACCGTTTTCCGGTTGAAAGATGTTGCAATGATCACTGGGGAGACCCGGTTTCAATCACTTAACAAGAAACTTAACTACTATGTAAAATCCGGAAAGCTGCAAAATCCACGCAAAGGCATCTATGCCAAACCAAACTATAATCCGGAAGAAATGGCTTGTACCGTTTATACTCCTTCTTATATTTCACTGGAGTATGTTTTACAAAAAGCAGGAGTAGTTTTTCAATATGATTCACGAATAACTGCCATTGGCAACATGAGTAGAACCATTGAAATTGAGAACCAAACCTATATTTTCAGAAAAATAAAAAGTAGTATTCTGGTTGAAACTACAGGAATTCTACAAAAAGAAAACAGCGTACATATAGCAATCCCGGAAAGAGCATTTCTCGATTTGATTTATCTGAATCCAGACTCATATTTTGATAATCTGAACCCATTAAACAAAGAGACTATACTTAAATTATTGCCCAAATATCAGTCAAAGACAATGAACGAACGAATGTTAAAACTGTTTAAAAATGGTTGACATTAACCGGCATAAATTCATCTTACTTCAAATACTAAAAGATATCTACTCCGACATAGAATTGTCGAATTGGCTTGGTTTTAAAGGCGGCACAGCTTTGCTCTTTTTTTATGATCTTCCCAGATTGTCAGTCGATTTGGATTTTAATCTGCTTCATTCAGAAAAAGAAGAAGCAGTGTATGGAAAAGTCAGAAATATTCTGCTCAAATATGGAAAAATTATTGATGAAGCAAAAAAATTCTTCGGACCAATCATCGTACTGGATTATGGTTTTAGCGAACGCAAACTAAAGGTTGAAATCTCAAACCGGATTTTTGACAACCATTACGAAATAAAAAACCTGTTGGGAATCAACATAAAAGTGATGGTTTTGCCCGATATGTTTGCGCACAAACTCTGCGCCCTGTTGGACAGAGACACCGTTACTAACCGCGACATTTTCGATTGCTGGTTTTTTATGCAGAGGGTAACGCCGGTAAATAAAACCATAATTGAGTCGCGAATGAAAATGTCATTTACTGAATACATTCAAAAATGCATCAACCTTCTTGAATCGATGAGCGACAAGGGGTTACTGCATGGTATGGGTGAACTCATGGATTTGAAAATGAAACAATTTGTAAAAACGAAATTACGTACAGAGGCAATAACGTTACTGAAATTCTATAGGGATTTCCCAATTTTCTAGAAATATGGAACCTCCTCCGTAGGTTATAATCACCATATCAACGGATAACCATCATCTACCACCTCATCTCCAATCCCCACCCAATCTCTCCTTAAACCGTCAAACCTTCAAACTCCTCAAACTCCTCACCCCTCTTTCACTCCCAATTCCAAATGCGTCAGCTCCTCCGTCACATCGAAATCATATCCGGGGTACTCATAGATCGGCATACGGGGTTCAGTCTCACCCATCGAGTAACCGTACACCCCTTCATACTCCTGGCGGTTCTCGCCCATATCCTCCAGTTGGCGGAGGTATTCGTTGATCGACTTCGACTCGATCACCACCACCTTGCCCATCTGGTCGATGATCGGGCTGTGGTTCCGCGTACGGTCGTGGTCGAAACGCAGGATACGCCGGCCATAGCGGGTGACGCCAATCGTCCTGAAGGTAAGGCTCTTGCCCACGCCCGGCAGGTTCAGTATATTACGGTCGGTTGCCAGAAAGGGCAGGTCGTTCTCCTCCCGCAGTTTCTGCACATGTTCGGTGATGGTCTCCGCATCGTGCATCAGTTCCTGCACCTCATCCATTTTGCTCTCGGGCAATCGCCCCAGGTACTTCTCCTCTAACTCCTCCTGCACGGCCCTTGCGTTGGGTGCGAAGTTCGCGCTGTTCTCTTTGAATCCCTTCACGGTAAAAGTATAATAGGTAAGGATGCCGACATCGTTCAGCACTTGACGCAGCTTCGCCGTATGTCCGCGGCGTGAGGCCTGGGCAGTGAAGACCAGCTGGTTAGCCACAGCCCATCCCGACTGCAGCAGCAGCTTCACCGCCTTTCGGGCTTCGGGCGTTATCTCCATGGGAGAGACGAAGTGGGTCTGGATGACAAACTGTTTCACCCCGATGGCGGAAGCTTTCTCCTTAAACGCTGCCAGGATGGCAGCCAGGGCGGGGGTGATTCGCTGAGGCAGGTAAACCGGCAGGCGGGTGCCGATGCGGATCCGCACGATCTCGGCGTACTTCTCATGCTCCGGACGCTGCTCATTCTCCTGCTTTTTGGCGAGGGCCATGTTATAAATCTCATCGAGGATCTGTTTCAGACTTCTATCGGAGCTCATGAGCGCATCGCCCCCGGTAAGAAGGATATCGCGCAACTGAGCGTCATCCTTGAAATAGGTCAACAGCTTCGGTAGCCGCTCGCTCCACGTCTCATTCGGTTTCAGCTTCTGCAGATCGAAATTATAGCGGCCGCTCTGAAAATCGTACATACGCTGGCAGCTGGCACAAAGACCTCCACAGGCACGCCCCACCGTATCGGGAATGAAGATGGCCACCTCGGGATAGCGGCGATGGATATTGTAGGAAGGAACGATCCATCCCGCGGCATTGGGTTTCCCTGGCTGCACCTTATCCTCCTTCTCCCACGCCTGGATCTGCCCAAACTCCTCCACCAGCTGCTTGCTGTATACCACATAAGAGCGGATAGCCAGATCACCCCCCACGGCAAAACCGGGTGTCTGCACATTGAGCAGGGAGAGGTAGTAGGGATTGACAAAGAAGGGAATCCCCTTTGCCTCCGCTTCATAAAGGATATCCATGGTATCGGGATCGAGGGAGTAATCGAGCAACTCATTCAACACCTCGGCCGATCGCACCGCGAAAGTGAGATGAAAACGGCTATCATTCCACCACTCGTTCATCTTCTCCACTTTCTCCTGCCGCGACAAACCGGGTTCAAAAGTGAACCGGTTGCTGCTGATCTCACCCCGCTCCATCTTATCGATCAGCAGTTCGATGATGCGGTCGCGGTTCTCGCAGCGCAGGGCAGCGATCTTCGGCTCCAGTCCCGAGGGATAGCGCTCCATCCACTCCTCTACATGCTCCCGCTCCGGAATCTCCGGCTTCACCGTGCCGTTGAGCTGACGGAACAGCGCCAGCATATCGATGAAGAAATCGGGCTTCGCACCTCCAATGCCCTTGTTCGTAGCCAGCCACAACATCTTCACCGGGTGCGTCACCGCCATGTCTCCATGAATATTCTGATCTGAATAGGACTTGCCGGCATAATCAATGTAATCAAGTACCCGTATGGCGGCGAAATCTTCCCAGTTAAGCTGCTGAAACAGCTCGTGATCGTGATCCGCCTCCCGGTAAAAAGCCTCGGCAGCCGGATTGTTCTTGAGGCGCGGTTCGATCCACTCGCGAATCGCCTTCATCGCCTCTACCTCGTCTCTCGACCGCCGGAGAATACGCTCCAATACCGGATTCTCCTCTAAAATCGTCAGTAATATCCGCCGTGCATGAACATTGATCGCTATCTTATCCAGATGCTTATTTGTCATAATTATTATTTTGAAATATACAAATCTGACCTTAAAAATACGAAAAAAAGGGCAAAAATCCAATAATATCAAGCCCGACAGCTCATTTTTTTAAAAACTTTTAACAGAAGAATCCCTTCGAAAGGAAAGACCGTTCCGTTTCGAGAGCTTCTAAAACCACCCCTTCATGATAGTTGAATTAACAATCGACCACAAGCCAACAGGAACACTCCTTCATGAAAGTTGAATTTAATATTGGCCGCAGGCAAACAGGAACACCCCTTCATGAAAGTTGAATTTAATATTGGCCGCAGGCCAACAGGAACACCCCTTCATTAAGAATGAATTAGTTTTCGATAATTCAGGATGACAAAAATAACCGGTATTCGACAATTCGATTATCTTTGCGCTGATTATTAGTTAATTGTACGAACTATGGCACATAAGGCTGGTTTTGTTAACATTGTGGGAAATCCGAACGTCGGAAAATCGACCCTGATGAACGCCCTGGTAGGGGAAAAGATATCGATCATTACGGAGAAGATGCAGACTACCCGGCATCGCATCAAGGGGATTGTCAACGGCGAAGACTTTCAGATCGTCTATTCCGACACCCCAGGCATTTTACGTCCGGGATACAAGCTGCAGGAGAAGATGCTCTCTTTTGTCGATACGGCGCTGGTCGATGCCGACATACTGCTCTTTGTCACCGACGTGATTGAACAACGGGGGAAGAACCCCGACTACATCGACCGAATCCGTAAGTCGAATATGCCGGTGATTGTTCTGATCAACAAGATCGACCTCTCGAACCAGGAGAAGGTCACAAAGATTTTTGATTACTGGAGTGATGTATTTCCCGGGGCTTCAATATACCCGGTATCGGCCACCGAAAAGTTTAACATCGAACCGGTATTCGACCGCATCCTGGAGTTGCTGCCCGAGGGGCCGCCCTTCTTCGAAAAAGATGCTCTCACCGACCGCAACGAACGTTTTTTCCTGCAGGAGATCATCCGTGAAAAGATCCTGCTAAACTACGAGAAGGAGATCCCTTACTCGGTAGAAGTAGAGGTGGAGTCGTTCAAACATGCCGGCAACCTCATCGAATCGAGGGTCGT
>CAZILU010000106.1:2439-11134 GCA_964540165.1 uncultured Mariniphaga sp. | reverse complement strand
AAATACGCAGAAAAGCACGGGAGATCGCTCTGCAACAAAAGGCCGAATGGATCATTAACGATGGCCCACCCGGAATCGGCTGTCCGGTGATCGCCTCTGTGACCGGCACCGATCGCGTGCTGCTGGTGATTGAACCGTCCCTGTCGGGCCTCCACGATGCCGAACGATTGATGCAACTGGTGCGATCTTTCGGCATTCCCCTCGTTGCCGTGATTAACAAATCGGATATCGAGCCGGAAATTACCCAAAAGGTACGGCTCTTTCTGCAACATCAGGCTATCCCGCTGATCGGAGAGATCCCCTTCGATAAGCAGATGGTGAGCTCTGTGGTGCAGGGCAAAACCATCCTGGAGTATGCCCCGGAGTCGGAGCTGAGCATTACGCTCAGGAAAATTGGAGAAAGATTGATTACGTTGAATAATAATCTCCAGGAGCGGTGATGGTGAAGAGCGTAAAGATCGGTAACTGTAGAACGAATCAGTTCGTTATACCGATCAGGTATGTATGCAGAAAACACTTTGGAGAAGATGAAACGAGCATGACAGGATTTTGCCACAAACGACCACGAAATACGCTTGCGTATTCTGTCGAACACCACTAAAATATACGATGGAGTGAGGCAAATTAAAATTTATGCGACTTTCATCGGGCCGGGAAAACAAGATTAAACCGGAGGAGCTATTTAATAGAGATGAGATACACAAACTGAAATTATAATCACATGAAAATAACCATATTGACCGAGAACTGTGCCGGTGGCTCTCTGGCTGCCGAGCATGGTTTATCGTACCTGGTTGAGATCGATGAAAAGAAGATCCTTTTCGATGCCGGCCATTCCGATATCTTCCTGAAAAATGCGCACCGTTTGGGCATCGATCCGGAAGCCGATGTGGATACCCTGGTCCTTAGCCATGGTCACTGGGATCACGGCAACGGGATGGTCCATATCCCCCATAAGAGGATGATTACACACCCGTTGGCTTTTGTACGCAGGTTCAGGAAACGGGATCTCACGCCGGTCGGATTATCCTATACCCGGGAGGAGGCAGAGCATCTTTTTGACCTGGTAACCACCACGCAGCCGATGAATATCACCAATAACCTGATCTACCTGGGGGAGATTCCACGGAGGAGCGATTTTGAAGGCCGATCGACTGCCTATGTCGATGATCTTAGCGTGGAGGACCTGATCCCCGACGATTCTGCCCTGGTGGCCGTCGTCCAAAATGCACTGGTGGTAATCACCGGCTGTTCCCACTCGGGGATCTGTAATATAATAGAGCATGCCCGTGAGGTTGCCGGGATAAAAAGGGTGAAGGCGGTAATCGGCGGGTTTCATCTGAAGGAGCAGGATGCCCAGGCTCAAAAAACGGTAGCGTACCTGCACTCCATCGGTGTCGAACAGCTCTATCCGTCGCACTGTACCGAACTGCCCGCCCTCGCGCTCTTCTATCAGCGTTTCGGAATCAGACAGGTGAAAACCGGTATGGTGCTGCAATTTATATAGAACAGTCCTGAGACTGGTAACTTCAGAAGGTCTCATTACGATTTCTGTTTATGCTCTTTTCCCAACAAATAGATCCGTTGGTTTTAACGCTTTCCCTGATCCGATGGAATTCGTATAAATTTTAATTGTATTCATTTGTGGCAAAATTTCGCCATGCTCGTTTCCAATGGGAAACGCAACATCATTAAATACCATTCGGGTGAACGAAAGGAATAGAATTTGGTTAATTAATCGTGTTTTTTTACGACCTTTGTATAAAATGGTGTATTATCATGAATAGAAATTTTAATCAGCGGCGTAATCGCGCATCAGGCGCGGGTGGAGGGAACAGGAATAAACCGGGAGGCAGATCTGCTTCTTCCGGACGTCCGGTATCCGGCAGCAGGCCTGCATCTTATGGCCGCCCGGGTTCGGGAAACAGACCCTCCTCCGGAGGACGGTCTTCTTATGGCAGCACCTCATCTTCCGGCGAGCGATCCTCCTATGGCAGCACCTCCTCTTCAGGGGAAAGATCTTCCTATGGCAGCCGATCCATAAGGGGTAAATCCATCCAGGGAAGTCGTTCGGAAGCGGGAGGAAAACCTGCTTATGGCAGCAGGCCATCAGGTTCAAGCCGTCCCGATTCGGGAGGCAAATCCTCCTATGGCAGCAGAACATCAGGCGCGAGCCGGCCCGGATCAGGAGGAACCTCATCCGCCGGAAGGAAACCTGCCTATGGCAGCAGGCCTGCTACAGGAGGAAGGCCCGGGTCTGCAGGCCGTGCCGTAAGAAGGCCCGCCGAACGGGAGAAGGTGATTCAACTGAAAAAGCGCCAGGAACCCGCCCGCAGCAAGGAGTTGTCGGTCGTTCGGAAAAGTCCCCGGAAAACCACCGCTGCAACAGAGATGCGCCTGAATCGTTTCATCGCCAACGCCGGGGTCTGCTCACGCCGTGAAGCCGATAATTATATCACTGCCGGTGTGGTTACCGTTAATGGCGTGGCGGTTACTGAACTGGGTGTTAAGGTAAAGATGACCGACGACATCCGATTCGACGGGCGGAAGCTGAATGCTGAACGAAAAATCTATTTATTGCTTAATAAGCCCAAAGATTTTGTAACCACAACCGATGATCCGCATGCCGAACATACGGTTATGGAGCTGGTGAAAGATGCCTGCGATGAACGGATCTATCCGGTGGGGCGGCTCGATAAGACCACGACCGGACTGTTGCTCTTTACCAACGACGGTGATCTCTCCGACCGGCTTACCCATCCCAGTCACCGGGTGCAAAAGATCTATCAGGTGTCGTTGGATAAGCAGATGACCAAGAGCGATCTGCAAACCATCGCCGAAGGGATCGAACTGGAAGATGGCCCGATCGTTCCGGATGCGGTCTCATTTATCGATCCGCTTCATAAAACCGAAATTGGCATCGAGATCCATTCGGGAAAGAACCGGATTGTGCGCCGCATTTTCGAACACATGGGGTATCGCGTAAAAAGGCTTGACCGGGTCTTTTTTGCGGGACTGACCAAGAAGAATATTCCCCGTGGAAAATGGCGGATGCTAACCCCCAAGGAGGTGCAGTTTTTAAAGATGAAATAGCGTTCGGAATGCTTTTCGTGTTTCAGCGAGGAATGGTTCTGAGCTGAAACCGGATGAGTGGATAGATGTTGGTTTGCTCTCTATATCAGGATCGCCAGGTTCTGTGTTCAAATTTTAAAGAACCGGATCAACTTCTGGTCAAATGCTTCCGGCGGTGCTGTAAAAAACTGCTTCAGCCGGGGCAGCAGCTTTAGCTGATTCAATTCGCGCAGGTGCTCTGCCTGATTTTTCATGATTTCCAACTCCTCCGTTGAAAAGCCATAGCCGTTTGCCAGAAAATCATCGGCAAAGATGTGCAGGTCATGGTCATCACCTAATTGGTCGGTGATCTTATTCAACTGATCGGTTTTTAATTTGAAATAGCGGGGATGCATGAACCGGATGAAATCGAGTTGGTACCACAACCGTTTCAATTTTTTGCGCAGGGTATGCCACTCTTCCGGATGCGGCTCAGCCGGGAGTTGCTCAAAACAGGCAAAACTGTTCCCGTAAGATCTTTTCATCGCTTCGTATATCTGTTGTTTCGTCGGCCACTCAGGAAGTTCCCCTGAGAAGTGGCTTCCGAACTCATTGAAAAATTGTTGAATGGTGTGGCACAGGTTGTTTTCGATGTAACCCCGATCAACCAGTTGTTTGTTTTTTTGTACCAGCAGGTCATGTGCCTGGCGAATCTTTTTTTCCGGAATCAGCTCATTTCCGGAGATCTCCCGGTCAAAAAGGTCGATATTCACTGCCGATTCCCGCAGCGGAGCCAGCAACTTCCCAAAGATGCGGATCTCTCTCTGCAGCGGGGCTGCCGGGTTGTCGGAAAGCTGATCAAAGAAGTGCATCAATGCCCGTAACCGCTTAAATCCGCGGCGTAATTCATGTACTTTCTGGTTGGCTGAGATGTTATCTGCACTGCAGAAATATCCTGCCTTGTCACCCTGCCGAACGATTGCCTGTACCAGTCTGTTTCCTAAATTCTGAGCCATAGTTATCTATCACGACGGGACAAAATATCCTTCAATCATTTCAAACCCGGTAAATGGAACCAGGGCCTTTGGAATTCTGATCCCCTGTTCCGTCTGGTTGTTTTCGAGCAGGGCAGCTACGATGCGTGGAAGCGCCAGGGCACTGCCGTTGAGGGTGTGTGCCAATTGCGGTTTCTTGACATTCTCATCGCGAAAGCGCAGCTTCAGCCGGTTGGCCTGAAACGACTCGAAGTTCGATACAGAGCTAACCTCCAGCCACTTGCTTTGTGCCGCCGACCAAACCTCAAAATCGTAGGTGAGGGCCGAAGTGAAACTCATATCCCCTCCGCACAACCGAAGGATCCGGTAGGGCAGTTCGAGCTTATCAACCAGCCCGGCAACATGCTGCACCATCTCCTCCAGAATCTCATACGAACGGTCGGGGCGGGCAATCTGTACGATCTCTACCTTGTCGAACTGGTGCAGGCGGTTCAACCCGCGCACATCCTTGCCGTATGAACCTGCCTCGCGGCGGAAGCAGGCGCTGTATGCGGTATTTTTCAACGGAAGATCTTTGGCATCTAATATCATATCGCGGTAGAGGTTGGTGACAGGCACCTCCGCGGTGGGGATCAGGTACAGGTTGTCGACCGTTACGTGGTACATCTGGCCCTCCTTGTCGGGAAGCTGTCCGGTGCCAAACCCCGAGTCCTCATTCACTACCAGCGGGGGCTGGATCTCTTCATAACCCGCGATCCTGTTTTCCGTCAGGAAGAAGTTGATCAGCGCACGCTGCAGTTGTGCCCCTTTCCCACGGTACACAGGAAAGCCTGCGCCGGTGATCTTCACCCCCAGCTCGAAATCGATCAGGTTGTACTTTTTTGCCAGTTCCCAGTGGGGTAGTGCATGGGCCGGCAGTTGCGGGATGGTTCCCGATGATTTGACAATCTCATTGTCCTCCGCTCCTTTTCCCATAGGAACCGACTCGTGCGGCAGGTTGGGCAGCAGTACCTGAAGCTGTGCAATTTGCTGTTCTATATCGCTAAACTGACCATCAAACGCCTTGATACTCTCTTTCAACTCCAGCGTACGCATCCGGGCTGCTTCTGCCTCCTCTTTTTTCCCTTCACGGAACAGATCACCGATCGCTTTTGAAATGCGGTTCATCTCCGCCTTTACCCCTTCGGCACGCTGTTGTGCCTCATTCTTTTGGCGGTATAGATTCACAATCTGATCAACAATAGGGGCAGCATCGAAGTTTTTTTTCGATAGTTTTTCGATCACCACCTCCGGGTAATCTTGAATAAATTTCAGGTTGAGCATATCGACAATGAATTAATCTGCCTGCAAAGCTAATATAAAAAAAAATCTCCTGCTGTTACCGGCAGGAGATTCTTCTATAATCTTTTGTATTTGCACTACGGTTCAATGCCACCTTTCAGCTTTTCCTGAAGATCTTTCAGCTCATCCCACTGTCCGTTGGCAGCTAACTGCGCCTGGTGCGGCCAGGTAGAGGGATTCTTGGAAGCGTAGCGGCTTCCGGCTGCAGCTAAGATCTCTTTCAACTGATCTTCCGTTGCTTTTGCCAGATCGGAAAAGGCATGAATTCCTGCTTCGTTGAAGATTTCGGCAATCTTTGGGCCAATCCCTTCAATCTTCTTTAAATCATCACTCTCCGTAACCTTTGGCGCCTGTACTTTCTCGGTCGATTTGACTTCGGCAACCGGAGCTTCCATTACGTCAACATCAACGATGGGTTCAACCGATACAAACGAGCGGTTTTTCTTTTTCTTCTGAAACATAACCGTTCCGTCGGTCAGGGCAAACAGGGTATGATCTTTTCCAATACCCACGTTCACTCCGGGGTAATGTTGTGTTCCACGCTGGCGAACTAAAATATTACCAGCTTTGGCAAACTGACCTCCGTATATTTTTACTCCCAGTCGTTTGCTTTCTGATTCGCGTCCGTTTTTCGAACTACCTACACCTTTCTTATGAGCCATGGTAATTTTTTTTTAGTTATCCAACAATGTTTTCAATTTGAATGCTTGTGAACTGCTGGCGATGACCATTCATCTTCTGATAGCTTTTCCTGCGCTTTTTCTTGAACACCAGTACCTTGTCTCCTTTTACATGGCCAAGCACTTTGGCTGTTACCTTCGCACCACTCACGGTGGGTGTGCCTACGGCAATCTTGCCGTCGTTTTCAACAAGCAACACCTTGTCAAAATCAACCGAATCGCCCTCTTCAGCTTCCAGCTGATGAACATACAGCTTTTTGTCTTTTTCAACCTTAAACTGTTGTCCTGCAATCTCTACAATCGCGTACATAATTTAATATTTATTCGTTACACCGGCAGGCGGGATTCCCGCTGGATTCCTCTTATCGGGCCTGAACGGTTCAAAAAATCGGACTGCAAAAGTAGTTATTTTTAGCAGATTGGCAAATATTAGAGAAAATATTTTCGATTTGTAAACGGTTGGTTATGGTTCGGTGAAAAAGAAATCCATGGCTACTTTCCAAACGAATCCCAAAATGATTGTTATATTTGTTTGCACAAAAAAATCAGTTTTGACGGGATGCAAAAGATACGTTTAAATATACTTGGATTGTCGGTCAGTCAAACGCAGTCGGGTGCCTATGCCCTGGTTTTATCGGAAGAGAATGGTGCCCGGCGGATTCCGATTATCATCGGGCCGGTTGAGGCGCAGGCCATTGCCATTCAGCTGGAAGGGCTCAAGCCGCCCCGGCCGTTAACGCACGATTTAATTAAAAACCTGGCTTTAGCCTTTAATATCGTTCTTTTAGAGGTGGTGATTTATAAGCTGGAGGATGGGATTTTCTTTTCGGAGCTCTTATGTGAAATGGATGGCCGGGAGGTTCGCATCGACTCACGTACCTCCGACGCCGTTGCTCTGGCCTTGCGCTTCCGTTGTCCTATTTTTACTACCGAGGAGATTCTGAACAAGTCGGGAATCGTGCTGGAGGGTGATGAAGCACGCCACCCGGAAGAGCATTCCGGATCTTCCAAACCCGAATTTTCCGATGCCTCACCTTTTGCTCGCTACACCCTGCAGGAGTTGGAAGAGATGCTTAATGAAGCCGTGCACAATGAGGATTATGAAAAAGCTTCCATCTTGCGCGATGAAATTAACAATCGTAAGAAAAATTAGTCAGCCCATGAATAAGCTCCTCGCACTGTTGATTCTGATCACCGGTTTGCTCTTTGTCCAGCCTTCAACCGCCCAACAACCCGACTCCCTCCCCCGGGACACCCGACCGGTATTGGTGGAGGATACAACGCCCGACACTTCGGTTATCCTGCCTGCCATCGAACATAAAAATAACTTCTCCCTCAACTCTCTTTTCCGGGGAATGCTGGGTATGACCGTGCTTATTCTGATCGGATTCCTTTTAAGTTCCGATCGTAAAAAAATTCCCTGGGGCACTGTGGCAGCCGGACTGGTTATTCAACTGTTTTTAGCGGTGGGGGTTCTTTATGTCCCATTCATCAGGTTGGGATTTGAGTATCTGGGTCAGATCTTTGTTAAGATTCTCGATTTTACGCGCGATGGCAGTGTGTTTCTGTTGGGTGATCTGATGAATGTCGAATCGTATGGATTTATCTTTCTCTTTCAGGTGCTTCCCACCATCATCTTCTTTTCAGCACTGACCAGCCTGCTTTTTTACTGGGGTATTATCCAAAAGGTGGTCTGGGCGCTGGCGTGGGTCTTTACCCGGGCGCTGAAGATCTCTGGCGCCGAAGCTCTTTCTGTGGCCGGAAATATCTTTTTAGGCCAAACCGAGGCTCCCCTGATGATTAAAGCTTACCTGGAGAAGATGAGCAAATCAGAGATCCTCTTGGTGATGAGCGGCGGCATGGCAACCATGGCCGGCGGCGTGCTGGCTGCCTATATTGCCCTGCTGGGAGGCAGCGACCCGCAGTTGCGCCTGGAGTTTGCCAAGCACCTGCTTGCCGCATCGGTGATGGCTGCGCCTGCTGCCATCGTCTTCTCAAAAATGATTGTTCCTCCAACCGAAGCGATCAATAAACAGATCGAAGTGAGTAAAGATAAAATCGGCAGTAACGTGCTCGATGCGGTGACCAACGGTACCACCGAAGGAGTCCGCCTGGCTGTCAACGTGGCCGGTATGTTGTTGACCTTCATAGCTTTTATCGCGATGTTCAATTTTATTATTGGTAAAATCGGTGATTGGACCTCCTTAAACAACCTGATAGCCGAAGGTACCAACGGCCGTTATGACGGCCTCTCCCTGCAGTTTATCCTGGGCTATACCTTCGCCCCCCTGATGTGGCTGATCGGAGTCACTCCCGGCGATATCGTTGTGGTTGGCCGGTTGCTGGGAGAGAAGCTGATCCTGACCGAATTCATCGGTTATATCAGCCTGGCCGAATTGAAAGCATCGGGGATATTCTCCGATCCCAAGTCGATCATCATGGCTACCTATATTCTCTGCGGATTTGCCAACGTATCGTCTATCGGTATCCAGATCGGGGGTATAGGCGCGCTGGCTCCGGGAAAACGGGTGCTCCTCTCAAAATTTGGATTCCCCGCGCTGATCGCCGGAACCCTCGCCTCGCTGATGAGTGCTACCATCATCGGGATGATCATGGGTTGACGGAGAA
>CAZILU010000106.1:265-2339 GCA_964540165.1 uncultured Mariniphaga sp. | reverse complement strand
CAGACCAGTGGAAACTTTATTATGGAATAAAGCTTCCATCATCTGTATGATTATGATTGACGGAGAACAGACCAGTGGAAACTTTATTATGGAATAAAGCTTCCATCATCTGTATGATTATGGTTGAAAGAGAAAAAACTACCCCACAACGCAACTTCTGATTCGGATCATGCGTCCTGTTATTGTTTAATCACTCATGTTTCGTATTTATAGGGAACTATATACTAATTTTATTGAAGAATTCGTTTAAAAGAAAAAAATGATGAGAAAAAATTTCGTGTTGAAAAGTTTGATTCTGGTTGCCGCCTCCGGCCTGTTGATGACATCCTGCTTAGAAGATCCCGAACCGATCCCGCTGGATGCCATCCCCGATGTTTTTGTTCAGAAAGTGTTGGAAGACACGGTTGTAAAGTATGGTTTGTCCTTTTGGGTTTTGGGAAATAAAGATCTCGAATCGGTTGAGATAGAAGGCCCCGATGACGGGAGCTGGACACTGGAAGCCGAAGGAGATGTTGACCGGGTTTTTATTCTTTATCCCGAAGCGGGTGATTATATTGATGAGATGCCTGCCACAGGCGACTATGCGTTTACGTTAACCAGTAAACAAGCAGGGGAATTGCCACTAACCCTTAAAGATAAACTCGAAACGAAAGAGATTGATGTTGCTGTGGTCGATTCCATCGGATTTGGAAATTTAAAGCAGTATGTTTCCTGGGGGAAGGTAACCGGCGCAGAGAATTATTACATCCGGCTATACAGCGATTCCGGAAAGCGGCTTTTCCAAAGCCTGAAGCTTGGGAAAGATGCCGATGATTATGCCTTCGGAGTTGACGATGACGGCTGGCTTGATGAGAATGAAGTGGCTGAAGAGGGTGAAACTTACCAGCTGGAAGTTATTGCGCTGCTCTACGAAACAAATACAAATGCATCAAATGAAGATTTCAATGTTCAGATGATTTCGATCTCTTCCAACCAACTGGTTTGGGGAGAGTAAGTTTGCTACTCCAATGGCGAAAGGCTGTCTCAATACCGGGGCAGCCTTTTTTATGGCGTACCGAGCGTGGTAAATAACCGGGTGGCAACCCTTTGCCCCAGGGGATCACGTATTACTACGAGCAGGTCGTAACCTGTTTTTATTTTTAATTTATTGTGGATCGGCACAGATCCAATTGGTTTCCGGTTTTACAATTAAATCAATTCTTGTACCTTTGCACGTCGATTTTTTTTGATTATTGAATTAACAAATTATGGAAATTCCGAGCAAGTTTTCACCCGCCGGGGTAGAGGAGCGGTGGTATCAATACTGGATGGAGAACCGATTTTTTCATTCGGAGCCCGACGAACGGGAGCCTTACACGATTGTGATCCCGCCCCCGAATGTTACCGGGGTGCTTCATATGGGGCACATGCTGAACAATACCATCCAGGATATCCTGGTGCGTCGTGCACGTATGAGCGGTAAAAATGCCTGCTGGGTGCCGGGCACCGACCACGCCTCCATCGCTACCGAGGCGAAGGTGGTGAATAAACTGCGTCAGGAGGGGATCGATAAGTACGACCTCACGCGTGAGGAGTTTTTAGAGCACGCCTGGGAGTGGACCCACAAGCATGGGGGTATCATCTTAGAGCAGCTGAAGAAGCTGGGAGCATCGTGCGACTGGGAGCGTACCGCTTTCACTATGGATGAGGCCCGCAGTGCATCGGTGATCCGGGTGTTTGCCGATCTCTATAAGAAGGGACTGATCTATCGGGGTGTACGCATGGTTAACTGGGATCCGGCAGCCAAAACGGCGCTCTCCGATGAGGAGGTGATCTACAAAGAGCTGCAGTCGAAACTTTACTATATCCAATATAAGATCGACGGTGAGGAGGGGTATGTCACCATCGCCACCACCCGTCCGGAGACCATCCTCGGCGATACGGCCGTTTGTGTCAATCCCGCCGATCCGCGCTTTACCCACCTCAAAGGGAAACGGGTGCTGGTGCCGCTCATCAACCGCTCCATTCCCATCATCGAAGATGACTATGTCGATATGGAGTTCGGTACCGGCTGTCTGAAGATCACCCCGGCACA
>CAZILU010000106.1:0-255 GCA_964540165.1 uncultured Mariniphaga sp. | reverse complement strand
CGACTACGAGATCGGCCTGCGCCACAACCTGCCGGTCATTGATATCTTCAACGACGACGGAACGATGAGCCGTGCGGCAGAGCTGTACATCGGCGAGGAGCGCTTCGCCGTGCGTGAACAGATCGTGCCCGCCCTTGAGAAAGCGGGTAACCTGGTGCGCGTGGAGGAGTACACCAATAAGGTGGGCTTCTCGGAACGCACCGATGTGGTGATCGAGCCCAAGCTGTCGGCCCAGTGGTTCCTTAAAATGGAGGC
>CAZILU010000105.1:0-11159 GCA_964540165.1 uncultured Mariniphaga sp. | reverse complement strand
CTTCTGAGAGGAAAGATCCGGGTATTTTTCTATAACGACCAGAAAGAAATAACCGACACGTTCGATCTCGATCCCGATCCCGATCAAGGCAATTACGGTATTCACATACCCGCCGGTCAATGGCACACGCTGGAAGTGATGGAGACGGGCACCGTCATCTTCGAAGTCAAAGATGGCCCTTATTACCCCTTATCCGAAAAAGATATCCTATAAGCATAACCCAATAAAAAAGTTCCCCCGAAAGGGGGTTTTTTATTTTATAGATTACCTGCTATTGTCATTTTAGTGAAAAAATCACTAAAAGAACATTTTCTGTGAATAAATTAATCACAGAGATTGTTATTTGTGTATATTTGCGTGAAATATTCACAAGAAATTCACAAAAATGTTAATAAGATTCACAATAGAGAACATCTTTTCTTTTGGGGAGCGAAAGGAGTTCACAACGATACCAAATAAAAGATTAAAGACACTGAAACATCACAATTATAGTGAATGTGGTTTTGATCTGTTAAAAATTTCTGCTATTTATGGTGCTAACGGAGCCGGAAAATCAAACCTTGTTAAATCACTGGAACTTTTCCAGAAATTGATTGTCAAAGAACAGATACCCTATAGATTAAAAGATTCTAAATTTAAATTTAATTCCGATGATAAAAATGACAATCAAATTTTTGCCGTTGAATTTATTCAGGATAACATTCCCTTCTATTATGGATTAATACTATCTGATAATAGAATAGCTACAGAAGAATTATATATTTCCGGGTTAGGAAAAAGAAATGATAAATTTATATTTGAACGAAAGACAGATTTAGAAGGAAAAACAGACATTCTCTTTTTACCGGAATTTGAAAATGATGAAAAGAGTCAGATTTTAAAATCCATATTACTGGAAGAATTTGTCAAACCGGATGAGCCTATCTTTAAATTGTTATCAAACAGAGACAACAAATTCCTGACAATCGTAAAAACCGCCTATAAATGGTTTGAAAACACGCTTCAAATAATTATCCCGGAATCTAAACCCAGAGCTTTAGCTCATATTATTGATACTGACCAGGAATTTAAAAAGTATGCCAAAGATCTGATGTGTTCTTTTAACATCGGCATAACTGACTTAACCTCAGACAAAAAAGACTTAAAAGAGTTTTTTGGAGAAGACAATGAAAAAGAGGCCATTAAATGGATCAAAGAGGTAGAAAACTCACCTCAAAAAATGATTGGCCTGAGAAGCAATCTGGAGCAAGAGTTGATCCTTGTTAAAGAAAATGGAAAAATTTGGGTTAAATCGCTTAAGGTCGGCCATATCGGGAAAAATGAAAAGAAAGTTCTGTTCGAACTAAATGAAGAGTCTGACGGAACCGTTAGACTTTTAGATTTTGTTCCTGCTTTTAAGAATATTATATCCAATAAAAGGGTTTATGTTATTGACGAAATAGAAAGAAGCATTCATCCTCTGCTAATAAAGGAGTTGGTTCAAAAGTTTTCTTTAGACACGAAAACAAAAGGCCAATTAATTTTCACTACCCATGAATCCAACTTATTAAATCAGGAGATTTTCAGGTTGGACGAAATCTGGTTTGCTGAAAAAAATAACGAAGGTTCAACAGATCTATATTCATTAAATGACTTTAAAGAGCATAAAACAATTGATATTCAAAAAGGCTATCTGAACGGAAGATACGGATCAATTCCGTTTTTAGGTAACTTGCAGGATTTAAATTGGCATAAGTATGATTCTAACTAATTCAATAGTGCCACTTCTAAACAGCAAATTGGAAAAGGCACTTAAACAGATTAAAAAACAATGATCATACGAGCCACTGCAAAACTGCACAACATCGCCCGGATGAAACCGGCAAAAAATGAGTCGGAGATAACCGGATCGCTGCCGGGTGAGTGGTACGCCTCGTTGCTGTCCACCGGGAGAAAAGGAGGTTCGGCCATTCATTTCCTGCACAATCCAACCTTGATCTCGGTAATCGTATTGGGCAGATCTATCTCAAAGGCGCTGGAAATTTTTCCGATGAGGGTGGCTTCACTCCTCGATCGCAATGGGTTTTCGAAGTTGGTTCCCGGGTTCGAACTGGACACTGAACCTGAAATTTACGCAACCAACAGTCGCAACATCCTGTCCAATATGAATCAAATGCGATTCAACATCGAATTCCACCTGGCCATGTCAGAAAATCTTGATTTGTTCGATATTGCCAGAAATGAGGACGTGCACTTAAAATTTCTGATCGGAGGAAAAGTTGCCGGAGGCAGAAATTATATCAGGCCTGTTGATCATTTGAATGATCTGCTGCTGCGAGATTAACCCATACAACAAATCGTATCTCACAAAAAGTTACTCTGTGAAACTCTTATGAACTCTGTGAACCTCTGTGTAATCTCCATACTACACAGAGTAAACACTGAGTTACACAGTGTAATTTTTTTCTCGTCATTGCGCCCCCCGCGAAGCAACCACGTCACAAAGCCCCTGCCGGTATATCCTTCGTTTGGATCAAAATAGTAGGATCGGAACAGGAACCGTGAACAATTCGATGAAGGTTGCACCTTCGCTGAATTAGTTAAACCAATATGAAAGCTTAACAGCCAAGCCCCGATTTTTATTCGCAAAATTTTCTGTATATGAATTCCCCGTGTATACAATAAACAGATCCGATACGGGAGCAAAACGCCATTGAAACCGCATATTCATATTCAGATTATCGATCTGGTTGTTGTATTGAACGAATGTAGTGAAAAAGAGCTTATCCGTAAACGTAATATCCAATGTTGGTCCCAGCAGGATCAATTCAGCACTGCTGTATGGCAATGGCAATGATACCTTATCAAAGCTTGCGGTCATCCCGATGCTCCCATAAGGCTGCAGCCGGTAATTTATAAGGCCATTGATGTTCCATCGGGTTCCATTAAAATAACCCCCGATGCTTGATTCGAGGTTGTAATAATATAGCTTACGGATATCAGAAGTATATTCAGCCCGGATACTTCTCCAGTTAAACTTCTCACCGGCAGCCAGTTTTTCTCCCCCGGTATTGGTGGGATCAAAAGCACGACTGAGTTTTACGAATTGCTCTTCCAGCCGGAGGGAAAACTCACTTTTATTTTGCCAACCGATGTGGTAAGAGAGCTCTGTCTCCCGATCGGTAAGATGGTATTCCGGATCCAGGAAAGCGTTGAAGCTGGCACCCGGACCATGATTAATTATCCCTTTCGACCCTGATGGATAGAACAGGTAGCTGGCAGAAGGCGCAATTTCATAAAAGCCGGTTCGTCTTATGTAACCCGCTTCGGCAATGTAGTCCGATCCGATCCACAACTGATCAATGTCCGCTTTCAGGTATTGTGAAGAGTAGCTGATATCTCCGGATAAGGCTGCAGCATCCATCGCTGCTCCGGGATAAAACGACTGATGGTAAAACATCTTCCCCTGCCACTGGTTGTCTGTCGTGGCAAAATTATATTCCAGTCCTGCTACCCGGTTGTAATGGGATGCCATGGAAACAGAATCATCATACGATTTGGCAACCTGTTTATTTATCAGAAATCCCACGATACTGGAACGGCTGAATATTTCTCTCTGCAATACGGCAACCGCATAATTACCGGAAAGATTCTCTCCTTTTGATCCGGTTTGCATATCCATAATCCCGATCCTCCATTTATTGCCAATCCTTCCCGTTAACCTTCCGCCAAAATTTACCGGAACATTAAGTCCGACTCGCCTTGAAAAGAAAGGACGTGCCCTGCCGTTCCCTAAATTGGCAAACAGGTCGCTGTTCTCAAGAAAAAATTGCCTTCTTTCGGGATAAAACAGTTCAAAGCGATCGAGATTTGTCTGCTGCCGGTCTTCCTCAACCTGGCTATAATCAGGATTGACTGTCAGGTCAAGATTCATGGATGTTGACAGCATCATTTTGGTATCAAATCCGGCATTCCACTTCCATTTTGCAGATTCACCGGCTTCCGTGTTTTTTATAACCGTGGAGGTAGCATACGGAATAACTGACAACCTTAATCCGGATTTGTCAATCGGTTTATCCCACACCAGCGTACCTGCGTGTGGAAGTGAATTGTGGGGAAACTGACGTGGAACAGGAGCCCAGGCGGATTTTTCGTTCGTTTTAAGATCAAGCCGGCCAAAATTTACCCCCCACTCTTTTTCTCCCTCGAAATAACGAAGACTGCGAAAAGGAATAGCCATTTCAACTACCCAACGATCATCGTAACTTTTTACGGCAGATTTCCATTTGATATCCCAGGTAAAACTTGACTGATTACCGTTATTAATAACTCCTTCGGCCTGCGCTCCCGCTGCAGATATACCAAAGGCAAATCCATTCGTCTGGTTATTGTAAGTATCTAAATGGACCCTGAAATTATCATTCTTGCCAAACTCAAAATCCCTACGCAGGGATTCTACAGGCCTTTTCCCGGGAAAGGGATCATAACAGACAGCTCCAACATAGATATTCGATTTGTCGTAAGTGATAACCACCGTGGTTTGTGCCATGGCAAATCCCGTATCTACCGGCGTTACACGTATAAAGTTTTCGGCTTTCTCTGAGGTTTGCCAGGATTTCTCATCAAGTACTCCGTCAATATTGATCGCCTCACTGGCTTGCACGATCTTAATACGGTATTTATCGCGGTTCATCGCTCTTTCCTGAGAATAAAGCGATACACCTTCAAAAAGAAAAATAAGTGTCAATAGAAAAAATCGAATCGTATTAATCATCTGATTTTTTTGAGGAATCAAAAGTAGAAAAAAAGTTCAACCATTTAATACCCGGTTCTTCTTATTAATAATGCAATTGATTCAAGTCTTGATAAAAGAGTAATCGTAGAGCAGGACAATAATCGAAATGAGAAATTTTTATCAATATGATAAGGCAAAGGAGACAGACAAAAATTTTTAATTGCCTCTTATAAAACAAGTTACAATGTATTTTAACAATTTGCCCTAAAATTGCATTCATCATTCGAGGGAAAATAACGTCATAAACATGCATGATGTTTTTTTACACAAACTAGAAAAATTAAATTTTATGCGAGTTACATCGGGCATTAAAAAAAGTTATAAAACCAGAGGATCAATTTTATTGGAAAAAATGCACGAATAAAAAATTAATCAGATGAAGAAGATCAAAACAGAAAATTCAATGAGTAATTCTTTCCATTCCGACAAGGCATGGTCCAGGCGAATTTTTAATTACTCATTTTCTCCGGAAAATTTTATTGTTCCCTGGCAGAATGATGAGAATATCCATCAAACTAAAAAAAAACAGAAGAGAGTAACCAAAAACTAAAACAACTCAATTAAGATACTACTAATAAACAACTTAATATTAAATGCAATGAATAAACAAATTTTGACAATCATTCTGACACTTTTCGTAGGGTCAGCTTTTTCTCAATCTCCCGTTCAAAAAGGGAGATCACAACTAAACGCCGGAGTGGGATTATCATCCTGGGGAGTACCTGTTTATCTTGGTTTGGATTATGGCGTTCACAAAGACATCACCATTGGCGGGGAGCTATCTTACCGGGGCTATCACGACAGAATCAACACGGTCCGGTATTCCCATTCAGTAATGGGAATCTCCGGCAATGGAAACTATCATTTTAATAGTATTTTGAACATTCCAAGAAACTGGGACTTTTATGCCGGATTAAACCTTGGATTTTTCATCTGGGATTCGGACAGAGATTATCCCGGTTCCCATACGTCCGGATTAGGCCTTGGCGCGCAGATCGGCGGTCGATACTATTTTTCCGACAAAGTGGGAGTCAATCTTGAATTTGGTGGAGGAAATGCATTCTCCGGAGGAAAAATCGGCATATCCATACTGCTTTGATATACCAATACTGTAAAAATACAGATGAGTTAACCGTTTAGTGAAGCTTAAGTAAAAAACGAAAATTCTACGATGGTCATAAAACCATCAAAAAGACGATCAAAAATGAACAAAACATTGCTCAGAATGACAAATCATTTAAAGAATTGTAATATCATGAAACGAGCATGGCAGGATTTTGCCACAAATTATACGAAATACGCTTGCGTATTCTGTCGAACACCAGTAAAATAAACGATGGAGTGAGGCAAATTAACTCTTTCTATCAACCCCTAACAAAAATACTATACGAAAATTGCAGTCAACAAAGTTCCCAAATTGAGAATTTTTTTTACTACCTTTGTTCTTGAATTGAGAACGATGAAAAGAATATTTGCAAAAAGCACCTTGAGGGAATTCTGGGAAAAACATCCCGATTCAGAGCAATATTTAAAGACCTGGTATGACACAGCAATGAATGCAGATTGGAAAACGCCAAATGATGTCAAAAAAAGTTATGCAAATGCAAGCATCTTAAAGGATAGTAGAATTGTTTTTAACATTAAAGGCAATTCATATCGATTAGTGATTAAATTTAATTTTGAGTACCAATTTGCTTTTGTACGATTCTTAGGTACTCATTTGGAATACGATAAGATTGATGCTAACAATATTTAAAATTAGTATTTATGAATTTAAAACCGATTAAAACAGAGACAGATTATAGAATGGCATTGAAAAGGTTGGAAGAGATTTTTGATGCAAAACCTGACACTCAAGAAAGCGATGAGCTTGAAATACTTGGATTAATGGTTGACAACTATGAAAATAAACATTATCCAATCGAGGCACCGGATCCGATTGAAGCGATTAAAATACGAATGGAAGAGATGAATCTTAAACAGGTAGATTTAATTACTGAGATTGGGGGAAAAAGTAGAGTTTCTGAAATTCTAAATCGTAAACGTAGATTAACAATTGATATGATTCGCAAATTGGCAACTCGTTTGAATTTGTCTTATAATTTACTAATTAAGGATTACCAATTAGTACAATAATCATCAACGATCAACTAATTTCTCATCTCATTTTCGATAATTCCGGCATACGATTCATGAATTGAAATATCCTTCTTTTCTTTGTCCTCCAACACGTTGAATGAAGAGAGAAAAAGCCATCCATTTTCACCGGCTGTCAATACCTTAAAATATCATCCAGCCCTTGTTGTTCACTACCCCTGACGGGATTTAGATCAGCAAGCCAAATATCGCGCTGTTTCATTGTTCTGAATTTTCAAGTTGTTTCAGATATTCAGCCATCCCCTCTTCTGCCAGTTCAATGATGCCAAGATCACCTGCAGCCTGCCGGTAGGATTGAACATACACCGCTCTGTTCAACTGATCTAAATAGATCCTGAGTGCTTTCTCAATGATCTTATTTTTGGGTATAGCCAGTTTGCCGGCTGTATGATTCAGCTGTTGAAGTACATCATCGGGCAAAGTACTCGTAAATGTCTTCATTATTTCTATTTTATATTTTTATATTACAAATATAAAAGAGAAAGTGAAATTCGCAAAATAGCTGAATCAGACCAATTATTTTACCCTGAACCTCTATTTCTTTGGCAACCAAACAAACCTGACAAAATTCGTTTGCCAAAATTTTGTATCTTGAACATCAGAAAACCGATAGAATATGAAGCGCCGCAATTTCTTTAAAACAACCGTACTGAGCAGCTCTCTCCTTGCCATTGGCGGACTTACATCCTGCTCAGAGAGGGAGGCAACAGACGAATCTTCCGGCTTCGCCCATTTTGATCTGAACGAAATCACAGTCGATGACCTCCGCCAAAAAATGGAATCCGGAGAGATGACTTCTGAAACCATCTGCCGCAAATACCTGGAACGGATCAATCGGGTTGATCCCGTGTTAAAATCGGTCATTGAGATCAATCCCGATGCCCTGTCCATCGCGCGAGAGATGGACAAAGAACGAAAAGAGGGAAAGGTCCGGGGTCCGCTGCACGGCATGCCGGTCATGATCAAGGACAACATCGATACCGGTGACCGGATGCAGACCACGGCGGGCTCTCTTGCGCTGGAGGGGAATGTGGCGGATGAAGATGCATTTATAATTAAAAAACTGCGCGACTCCGGAGCTGTCATCCTGGGAAAGACCAACCTGAGTGAATGGGCCAATTTCCGGTCGACAAGCTCATCCAGCGGGTGGAGCAGTCGCGGTGGCCAGGTCCGTAATCCCTATATCCTCGACCGCAATCCCTGCGGCTCAAGCTCGGGCAGTGCCGTGACCGTTGCAGCCAATTTATGCCCCCTGAGCATCGGCACGGAGACCAACGGATCGATCGTATGCCCCTCGGGGACCAATGGCATCGTAGGAATAAAGCCTACGTTGGGTTTATGGAGCCGGCGGGGTATTATCCCCATTGCCCACAACCAGGACACCGCAGGTCCCATGGCACGAACGGTCACCGATGCAGCCATCCTTCTGGGGGCGTTGGCCGAATTCGATGACCAGGATGCTGAAACGCATCTGGCTAAAGGTCCGGTCTATACCGATTATACCCGGTTCCTCAATGAGAGCGGCTTATCCGGCATGCGCATCGGGATTGCCAGGCAGATGACCGGATTCCATCCATTATCCCATCAGTTAATCGAAAATGCACAAAAGATTATGACTGAAAAAGGTGCAGAATTGATGGATGTGCATTTTGAAAACAGCAACTGGGAAGAATCCTCCTACCAGGTACTGCTCTATGAATTTCAAGCTGATCTGAACCGCTACCTGCAGGAACACCCGAAGGCACCCGTAAAAACCATGCAGGAGATTATCGAATTTAATAAAATCCATGCTGACCGGGCCATGCCCTGGTTTGGTCAGGAGATCTTTGAGCAATCGATACAGAAGGGGGATCTGTCAGACAAAGATTATCTTCAGGCGCTGGAGGCTTGCAAACGGTTAGCCGGGAAAGAGGGTATTGATGCCCTGATGGATCAATACCAGCTTGACGCCATCGTTGCCCAAACCAACGGACCTGCCTGGACTACCGACTGGGTTAACGGAGATCATTTTCCTGGGGGCAGCTCCTCCCCCGCAGCCATTGCCGGCTATCCGAACATTACTGTTCCCATGGGATTCATCCATGGCTTGCCTGTCGGGATCTCTTTCTTCGGCAGAGCATGGAGTGAACCGGTCTTGCTAAAGATCGCATTTGCCTTTGAGCAGGCCACCCGTCACCGGAAACCGCCGGAGTTCCTGAAAACCCTCAAATAGGTAAATATCCTGAAAAGATCCCCTTCGGTTTTTCATCAAAGCATTTATAAGCATAGCTGTAAAAGATACAACAAGGAAGTCACTCCCGCACCGAAACCACTGGTGGATCCCTAAAAATACTCAATCGGTCAGAGGCTTGTCAATGTGCGTATCACTGCCCAACAGATACCTCCGGATCATCAGGACGAGGTGCGATGTAGTTCTTAATACCCAAAGAGAAATTTACGCCAACAGCACCCGACATCTGATAGGATTTTTTATAATTGATCACCTGTATCAAATTGTCGGTGACAAAATAGAGATCCAGTCCGGGGAAAAAACGCACCCGGCATCCCAGTCCAAAATTATCGTACCTGTACCCGGCGGTATAACTAACCGATGTTGACAGCATCCTCCCCACATCTCCGTTCAGTGAAATCGTTCCCTTTGACTTCATTCCATCCGGATGAAACGTATTCTCCATCATCACACCGTAATTCCATCGGGGTGCAAACTGCCGGTTGGCTCCCAGGTATAGTTTCAGGGGAATGCCAATCTTAATTTTCTCCTCCGAAATCCTGATTACGTCTTCATCTCCCTCTATACGATAGGCGTTATGCTTCCAGTTAGATGTGCCCAAATTGAGCAGACTAAGAGAAAAATTCATGTTATCCAGTTGATAGACAGCACCCAGATTGATCGAAAAATTTTTATTCATCATCAATTCCGACGGCTTAATCTCCTCGGCCCAATCTTCCGGCAACAAAGGCTCATCCATATCCAGTTCGCCGTTCGTAACAGCATCAGGATTGATTGGCACCGGCAATCCCAACAATACTTCTCCGGAAAAGGTCTGATTGAAATCTTTGTCATATTCACCAAACGATTCAAGTTCCACCAAATAACTCAGCTCCTTTGTTCTAATCCCGCCCATATAATAGTTAATACCCGGATTAATACCAATCGTCAGTGATTCGGTGATCTTCCGGGAATAGATCACCCCCATGTTCATATAGGCATTCATTCGCAGGTCAATTCCATCAACCATAATCGGGAACTTCGATTCATTGATTTCATCAAAATCAGCCATCAGATAGGCAATATCAGATTCAGCATCCAGCACAAGCGACTGATTCATGGAGACATTAAAGCTAAAAAAATCTTTCTCGCTGACCCAAAATCCAAATCCAAACAGATTTGCCCTCGCCTCAGCCAGAAATCGGTTTGTTTCCCCGATCGAGTTCACAAACTTGTCGGGATTATAGCCGGGCTTATCCAGGTTCTCAAGGTAGTGATCCAACTCAGAATAGTTAAATCCACTGTTAAAAGCATTAAATGACAAACCATTTACTCCCGGCAGATAGAGATAAAAATCCACATCCGGAATAAATGCCGGATTAAAAAATTGCTTCTGGGGCATGTGTTCCATGAAGTACATGGTATTTTGAGCACCGGAAATAAGAACCATAAAAAAAAGGCATACAGAAAGAAAAAGCCTTCTATATTCAAATAGATTACAACCCTTAAAGGTAGCCGGTGAAACACATAAAATTTTAGATACACAGAATTCTGGCATGATCTGCTTCGATGGTTTCATAAGTTTCAAGATTAGATGATTACGTGATTGTTACACTTAGCCAAAAATAACAAATGTTATGATTCGTTGATTCATCATCCTCATTTATTTTTTTCTTTCCATGAGCTTAAATAGTGTCTGTCTTTAAAGTCAAGAGTCTGGTTTAGAAAGAAGGTGCCACGACACATTTCTGAATCGACCTCCTTTTTCTTATATTTGCCAGCAGTGCCATTGATACACCAGGCAAAAAATAGTAAAACCAAAAAGTTACCAACCCATGAAACAAGCTACGTCACTTCTCCATAGAGTTCGCGTTGTCTTCATTGCCTCTCTATTCTTCCTGCTCCTTCCAGGTTGCACCAAAACGCCAGCAAAGCCCAATATCTTGTTCATCTTTGCCGATGACCAGTGCTATTCCACCGTTCATGCACTGGGTAATACGGAGATCCACACACCCAATC
>CAZILU010000104.1:0-11236 GCA_964540165.1 uncultured Mariniphaga sp. | reverse complement strand
GCAACCACATTTATGGTCAGACACTATCATTTAATGGGGGGATACAATATTAAATTAGCCGATCCGTTATTTGAGGTGCGACCATCGTTCTTGTTCAAAACCGACTTAGCCGGATGGCAGGTCGATTTGAATACAAATATTGTTTACAACGAACGATTCTGGGGCGGGATCTCATACCGGGTGCAGGATGCACTGGCACTGCTGATGGGTCTCGAGCTGGAAAACGGTCTCAGGGTAGGCTACTCATTCGACCTGGTTACATCAGCCATTGGCTATTATGGGTTTGCCTCCCACGAACTATTTATCAGTTATTCTGTAAATTTGCAGCGTAACCGGAATCAGAAATATAAAAGTATCCGATTTTTATAAAGAAAGCCATATATTTGAGCTATGAAAAAACTTCTTTTAATCGCATTTGTACTCATTGGACTGTTGGGTTTTACAGGATGTAACCCCTCGGGAAACGGGGAGTTGATCGGGGTGCAAAAGAGACCCAAATGGAGAGAATCCCAACCCTATGGAATGGTTTATGTCCGGCGGGGAAGTTTCAATATCGGCCCGAGCGATGAGGATCCGGCCATGCAGGGTGTGCCAACCCGTACGGTTTCTGTTGATGCCTTCTGGATGGATGACACGGAGATCACCAACAACGAATACCGGCAGTTTGTCAACTGGGTAAGAGACTCCATCGCCCGCAAGATGTTGGGCGACCAGTACCCGGAGTTCCTGATCACCGAAGACCGGAACGGCAATCCGGTCGATCCGCCCAGGATCAACTGGCGTGAGCGCCTCAACTGGGATGACCCCGACTATCAAATGGCGCTTCAGGATCTATACATTCCTGAGAATGAGCGTTTCTTTGGCAAAAAAGAGATCGATCCCCGCAAACTGGCTTTCGAATACTGGTGGATCGACCTGCACCAGGCAGCCAAGCGTTCCAACAGCTACAACTTCAAAACGCAGCGATATGAAGGGAATGTGTACGACAGTGAAGGTGAGCTGAAACCCATCGAGAACCGTTCGGCATTTATCATGAACGACCAGGTGCATGTATATCCCGATACCCTGGTATGGATCCGCGATTTTACATACTCATATAACGAACCGTGGGCCACGCGCTACTTCTGGCACCCGGGATTTGATGACTATCCGGTGGTTGGTGTCACCTGGAAGCAGGCCCTGGCATTTTGCAACTGGAGAACGAAAATCCAGACCGATTTCCTCTCGTCAAAAAAACAGTCCGGACTGCAGGCCTACCGGCTTCCGACGGAAGTGGAGTGGGAGTACGCTGCCCGTGGAGGGAAAGATTTCTCCATGTACCCCTGGGGCGGTTATTACGCCCGAAATGAAGATGGCGTATTCCTGGCAAACTTTAAACCGCTGAGAGGCAACTATGTGGAGGATGGCGGCATCTCAACCATGAAGGTGGGCAGTTACGATCCCAATGCCTACGGCGTGTACGATATGGCTGGCAATGTGGCTGAATGGACCGAGAGTGCATACGATGAAGCCGGATATAACTACTTCAGCGACCTCAACCCGACCTTCACCTACAACGCCCGTCCCGACGACCCTCCGGTAATGAAGCGGAAAGTGGTCCGTGGCGGATCGTGGAAAGATATAGCCTATTTCACCCAGGTCTCTGTGCGAACCTTCGAGTACCAGGATACGACAAAATCGTATTTAGGATTTCGCAGCGTTCGTTCTACCTTTGGAGAGGAATTTAATTAAAAAAAACTTATAACCATTAAGATCAGACAGAATGAGTTTAGGTGATGTTTTTAGAACAAAGCGGTGGAAAATAATCATGGGCTTCGTCTATGGTTGGGGTGCATCAGTGGTGATGATGGGCGCCCTCTTTAAACTGCAGCACTGGCAGTATGGCGGGCTGCTGCTTACCATTGGGCTGGTTACGGAGGCCATCATCTTCTTTCTCTCCGCGTTTGAACCGCCCATGGAGACCTACGAGTGGTCGAAGGTATATCCGGAGCTCAACGAAGATTTCAGCCTTGCCGATCTGGGTGAAGGGCGTTCTCCACGAAATCAGGGAGGCCTCAATCCGCTCCTTTCCGGAACCGAGCTGTCGCCCGAGCTGTTGGATAAAGTAGGCAGGAGCCTCAATGAACTGTCGGATGCAGCCCGGGGTATCAGCCATATATCTTCGGCGACTGTTGCCACCGACAACTACCTGAAGAACCTCAATACCGCCTCTGAATCGGTGAACTCCTTTGCATCGGTAAACAAAAAAGCCAACGAAACAGTCAATGACTCGGTTGAAAAACTGATCCGGTCGTATCATACCACATCGGAGCAGCTTTCGGATGCCGGCCGGAGTGCCGTTGAGAAACTGACCCGCGGAAGTGAACAGTTCTCCTCCAGGTTAGCCGAAACGGGGAAAAGCCTGGAAGAGGGGCTCAACCATGTATCGGGATCGGTTGCCGGCGAATTCAAGGCTATGGGCGAGAATGCCCGGCTCTACGCCGGAAACCTTGATAAGCTGAATCAGAACCTCAGCGCCCTGAACCAGACCTTTGAATCGCAATTGAGAGGATCGAAAGCTCAGTTTGAAGCCAACCAGAAGTTCAACCAGGATATTGGCCAGATGAATGAACTGCTGGCTTCATCGGTATCGGAGCTTCAGAAATACAAGAGTAATGCAGAGCAGCTGAATAAACATCTGGAATCGCTCAATACGATCTATGGCAATATGCTGAATGCGTTGAGTTACAGAAAATAACAAATTGAAGTAACCAAGTTATGGGTGCAAAAAATTGTCCGGAAACCCCGAGACAAAAAATGATAAACATGATGTACATTGTCCTCACTGCCATGTTGGCATTGAACGTGGCATCAGAGGTACTGGAGGCCTTCAAAGTGGTCAATATCAGCCTTCTGGAAACCTTAAGGACGGTGGACACAAAAAATGCGCTGGTCTATTCCCGGTTTGAACAGGCGTATGCTGAAAATGAATCCAAGGTTAAGGAGTGGAAAGAGAAGGCCGATCAGGTGAAGGAGAATACCGATCAACTGTTTTCCTTCATCACGCAGATTAAGGAGGACCTGGTCCGGCAGTCGGGGTACTTTCAGGTATCGCCAGAGTCTCCGCTGGAAGGTTCCGATTTCTGGCTTGAGCTGACCACCGGAGATACGCTGGTGCTGAATAAACCCGATGATCTCAACGCTCCGTCGGAATATATGATCACCCAAAAAAATGCTACCGAGCTTAAAAATAAAATCATCGAATTCAGAGAGTTTCTGTTGCCATTGATCGATGAGACGGATGAGGACCTTAGAGAGACGATAAACAGCATGCTGGACACCTCCAATCCGAAGGTTAACTTAAAGGAGGGCGGGGAGTCAGACACGTGGGAAACCGAGCGTTTTTTGGATAAGCCGATCGCTGCGGTTCTGACGCTGCTCTCCAAGATTCAGATTGATGTTAAGAATGCAGAGACGAACCTGATCAACTACCTGTTTGCCCAGATCGATGCGGGTGCATTCCTTTTCAACAAGTTAGGGGCACAGGTGATTCCCAATTCCAACATCATCCTTCAGGGCGATGAGTATGTGGCTGAAGTATTTTTAGCGGCTGCCGACACAACGCAGCAACCGGAGATACTGATCAACAACCGGCCGGTACCGGTAAAAGACGGGATTGCTACCTACCGCATTAAAACATCGGAACCGGGAAGCTTCAGCTGGAGCGGACTGATCCGTTACAAAACACCGGCAGGCATCATTAAAGAGTACCCGTTCCGGCAGGAGTACCAGGTAACCCAGCCCAACATCACCATGTCGGCTACCCGGATGAATGTCTTTTACCTGGGATTGGACAATCCCTTTAGTGTCAGTGGTGGTGGTATTCCGCAGGAGAACCTGGAAGTTAACATGACCAACGGAACTGCCCGGGAGACCGCTGAAGGTTACATCATTAAACCGGCCGAGTTAGATGAAAACGGCCGACGCACCACCGTTACGGTACATGCCAACATCGGCGGCGAACGACGATTGTTGGGCACAACCAAGTGGAGGGTGAAAAGAGTGCCCGATCCGGTTGCCAAGGTAGCTGGCATGTCGGGTGGAGAAATCAAAAGAGAGCGCCTGGCCGTGGAAGAGGGTGTGATGGCTGTTTTGGAAGATTTTGATTTTGATTTCAAATATACCATTACCCAGTTTAATGTACAGATCCAGGGAGCCGGTGGTTTTGTAAACATCTGGGAGAGTAGCTCCAACCGGTTTACCAACGAAATAAAAGATCAGTTCAGAAGGCTTAATCCAAACAGTTTGGTGTTTATCGATAATATTAAAGCAGTTGGCGACGATGGCATTACACGCAATCTGGATCCAATATCGTTTAAAATACAGTAGAAATGAAGAAAATAATTATTTGCGCAGGAGTGGTACTGTCGATGCTGACATGGTCGGCTGACAAAGCAGATGCACAGATCGTCAACGGGGCATTTCAGTCCACCGATATCTCCCAGAAACGACCGATGCCTTTGCCAACGGTGAGGGAAGCCGATGTGTTTTGGTCGAAAAAGGTGTGGCGGATCATCGATCTCAGGGAGAAGATGAACCTGCCCCTCTACTACCCCACCATCGAAATGGATGGCCGCAAAAACCTGATCAACCTGCTGCTGGATGGGATTGAAAACGGACAGATCACACCATACGATGCCCGTTTGGACGATGATTTTAAAGTTCCAATGACCTATCAGGAGGTAAAGGAGTCGTTCGGCGCAGAGGCAACCACGGAGGAGACGATTGACTTTGATACCGGTGAACGTAAAACCGTAACGGTACAGGGGGAGATCCGTGGTGGCGAGATCAAACAGTATATGGTCAAAGAGGAGTGGTATTTCGATAAACAGGCCTCTTCACTCAACGTGCGAATCATAGGCATCTGCCCGATTCGTGAGTTTACGCGCGAGGGAGATGCTCCGGGACAGGTGCAGCGGCAGAAGGTGTTTTGGGTGTACTATCCCGAAGCCCGCCCGCTTCTGGCCTCCAACCGGGCCATCAACAGATACAACGATGCTCATCCGCTATCGTTCGATGATGTCTTCATAAAAAGATTCTTCAACAGCTATATCGTTAGCGAATCGAATGTTTATAACAACCGGGAGATCAATGCCTACCTTAGTGGGAAAGAGGCTATGCTGGAATCAAAACGTATTGAAAACGAAATTTTCAACTTCGAACAAAATCTTTGGGAATATTAACAATGGATGAGAAAAACGTTCATCTATATAACGCTTGTCTCCGGACTTCTTTTTCACGCCTGCCGAAACGATATTGTTCAATATCTTCCGGGGGGTGAGCGGAATTCCAACAACTGGTTCGAGCCTACCCCGTATGGAATGGTATTAATCCCCAGAGGGTCTTATGTTATCGGTCCCTCCGATGGAGAGGCCAACAAAGCCGGGACTCCCGGCCGAAGGGTTTCTGCTGAGTCTTTTTGGATGGATGATACGGAAATTACCAATAACGAATACCGGCAATTTGTTTACTGGGTGCGTGATTCGATTGCCCGGCAAATGTTGGGGCAGAGCATACCCGGCTATCTGATTACTGAAGATGCTAAGGGTGTTCCGCTGAGTGTCCCTCAAATCAACTGGCAGGAAAATATTGAATGGAATGACCCCGATTACCGGATGGCCATGGATGAACTGTTCATCCCCGAACACGAGCGTTTCCGCTTCGGAAGAGAGATCGACACCCGGAAACTGGTTTATCAATACCAGTGGGTGGACTATAAACAGGCTGCCAGGCGGAAAAACAGTTTTAACTACGAAACCAACCGGTACGATGGTTCTGTCATCAACCGCGAAGGGGAAGAGGTACCCATCGCCAACCGCAGCGCATTTCTGATGCAGGAGATGGTGCCCGTCTATCCCGATACGCTGGTCTGGATCCGCGATTTTGCCTATACATACAACGAACCCTATACACAAAAATATTTCTCACACGTGGGATTCGATGACTACCCCGTGGTTGGGGTCACCTGGAAACAGGCACGCGCATTCTGCAACTGGCGTACCAACCTGAAACAATATCAGAACAAAAGGCTCAATGAAACACCGGCACACGACTACCGCCTTCCCACCGAAACCGAGTGGGAGTTAGCTGCCCGTGGCGGACTGAATAACACCATCTACCCCTGGGGCAGTTACTATACCCGGAACGTCAGAGGTTGTTTCGTGGCTAATTTCAAGCCGCTGAGGGGTAATTACGTTGCCGACAGCCCGACAACATCCACTGCCATGACCACCGGAACATTCGATCCCAACAATTATGGATTGTACGATATGGCAGGGAATGTCGCCGAATGGACCAGCAGCGCTTTTTACGAAGCCGCTTATGATATCTTCCATGATATGAATCCCGAACTGGAGTATGACGCCCATCCCGATGACCCGCCGGTACTCAAGAGAAAGGTGATCCGGGGCGGCTCCTGGAAAGATATCGCCTATTTCATCCAAACCTCTACCCGCACCTTCGAATACCAGGATACCGCCAAATCGTATGTCGGATTCCGGTGCGTTCGCACCTCCTTTAAAGATGAACTCCGGAATCAATAGTTTTTGTTTTTTTATAAAAACAAATTTTTTTTTTTCGTCTGATCTTTAAAGATGAACTTCAAAATCAATAACGTTTGTTTTTCTTTATAACCGGAGGTTGATTCCGGTAAAGAAGGTTGCTCCGGGCATGGTATAATAGCGATTCACCGCATAGGTGGTATTCAGGAGGTTCTCACCGCTGAGGTACCAATTCAGATTTTTGTTTATGGAGAACTGAACCCGCGCCTCTAACAGGGTGTAATCAACATCGGCCACCCCGGGGCCGGGATCGCTGTCCAGGTTGATCACCCGCCGCACATTTCCCGACAACAACCACCTCTTCCACTGGTAGCGCCCTTCCAGATAGAGGTGATGCTCCGGCGTGGCATACACCGGGTTCTCCATATCGGTAAAGCTGTAGGTGGCATCCAGTTGCAAACCATCGAATGGCCGGCCATGAAGCATCATCTCCACCCCTCTGTTATTCACCTCACCGGCATTCTGCAATCCCTGCATCGGAACGGTCACGATCAGGTTATCGCCCTGAACAGAAAAAAGGGTTAACTCTGCCCTTAGCCGGTTTCCGGCAAATGATTTGGCGAGTCCGGTCTCCACGCTGAGAACCGTTTCCGGATCCAGGGCCGGATTGGGGCCCCAGAGAAAGAGTTCACGGATGGTCGGACTGCGAAATCCTTTTGACACATTGCCCTTCCATGTGCTATTTTGTGCCAAAGCCAACGCGAACCCGGCCGAAGGGATCCACTGATCACCGTATACCGAATGGTATTGATGCCGGATACCACCGTTCAAGGTTAACCGGTCAAAGAGTTGCTGCTGCATAAACCCATAGATGCCTGTTTCATGAACGGTGGTGTCGGCAAACTGAATTCCCTGTCCCCCCATGGCCAGCAGGTTCTCTGCCAGCCCGCCATACCTCATGTGGTCAACGCCCAAAGTAAGGTTGTTCCCCTTGAAAAGCCGGATGGCCTCGTAAACGTTTACACCGTAATTGTGGTCGGTCGAGTGAAACCCGTCGGTGATGTTATGTTCTCCAAAATTGTAGAAAACCTTAACCGCCCCGCTGAGTCGTTCATACTCATTCTGTACGGTAAATGCCCAGTAACCGCGGGTGATATCGATTTTCTCCCCCGGCAGTGCATTCAGGGTATCCGGTCCGGGATCGGATGCCTTAAAAGCAGCCAGGCTCACATCGCTGTAGATGTGCCAATGAGGATCCGGATCGTAGGCTAACTTCAGGTATCCGTTGGTTATTTTAAAATCGGAATTCGGACGATGGCCATCGGTATTGTCGTGGTTTCCCGACACAAACAAACTCAGCTTATCTTTTTTATAGCCGGCCGATGCCATATATTTCATCGTGTTAAATGAACCGTATGAGATCCGGGCATTTCCGTTAAATCCCTCCGTCACCTGTTTTTTTGTGATGATATTCACCACCCCGCCCATGGCGTTGGAGCCATACAGGATGGAAGCCGGCCCCCGGATCACCTCAACCCGCTCGGCATCCGAAGCCACGTAGGCATCGGGCAGCGGATGGCCCATAATCCCCATGAACTGCGGATGTCCATCGATCAACATCAACACACCGGTGGTCGGTGATCCACCCACCCCGCGAATCGATATCTGCCCCGCCGAGCCGTTCGCAACACCAAAACCGGTGACGCCCCGCTCGGTGACAAACAGCCCGGGAACCTTCCCGTTCAACACCGGCAGCAACGCCGATGCTCCGCTCTCCTCCAAATGCTCTCTGTCAACCACTGATACGGCCATGGGCACACTGTTCCGGTTTACCTTTACCGGAGATCCCGTAACAACAACCTCTTCAATCCGTACGGTGTCAAGCACTGACGCCTGTCCGGCCAATCCTGCAGCAGTCAGCGCCATCATCAGCCATCCGGCTCCCATACCTGCCACTCTCCGTCTCATTACACTTCGCATCTTCATCTGTTTATTTATTTTTTCAAAAAAACAAAATGACACAAAGCACAAGTTAATCAATCATACTTTTTTGTGTCACCTTTCAATAAATTCGTGTTACTATATATTCAAAAAAAATTACTCTGCCTTACTCATCACCAGCTTTCCGTGTTGAATTCCCTTAATGGTTATCAACCGGTCGGAAAACTGGGTTAATCGTTTTGAAGGTCCCTTCACGGCAATAATCTCCAGGTAGTTTTGCTGATTCAGGTAGAATCCCTGGGACGAAAGGATAATATCGCGGTAATCGAATGCGATCTCCGATGATTTTTTCAGGATATCTGTCTTTTCGTGGTTAAAGACAAGTACCACGGCACCGGCAACGATGTTATCGCACCGCCACTTCTCCTCTACCAGATTTTTTTCAATCAGGTGCCTGATCGCCTGCGACCGGTTGGAGAAGCCGTTATCCTCCACATATTCATCCAGGGCTAACAACAACTCCTCATCCAATGATACACCAAAACGGGAAACAGTCATCGTGTTACCATATTAAATATTCGTGACACGAAGATAAAATAAAAAATTGGATCTAAGGATCGTTTTTGACCACTTTTTTTCGCACGGTTCGTTTGGAGGTGATAACCTCTAACAGGTAGAATCCCTCCGGCAGAAAGGAGAGGTTGAGGGCACCGGCATCTGGGCCGGACAATTTCAGCAACGCCCCATCGGCAGAGAAGAGCCGAAGGGAGATGATCCGTTCACCGTCAGGAATTCTGACATCGATTTTATGATTAAACGGATTTGGGAATATTTCTAAGGGTGAACGGGCTAATGGCAGATCGAGGCGGGAAATTGAGGTAGATACAGCCGCCAGGTTATAATCAGGATCGATCTTCACCTCAGCCACCTCAAATCCGGTATTAAGAAGATAAGTTTGGTTATTATGGGTATGAATCAGGCGGAAGTCGGCCGAATCGGTTCGTTGGTGGTTATATAGCCGCACCGGGACCGGCATCTCGAAGAAGGGGACCGAGGGATGGGAGGGCGTTTGTGAGATTGTCAGGGTGATCTGGCCGGCGTTTTCCGGCCGGTATGTAGCAGTATAGACCGGAAATCCTTCGCCATAGTACCAATCCTGAAAAAATTCGGTCAGGGAGGTATCGCCGGCCGCTTCGAAGTGTTTGACCACAGCCTCATGGCTGGCAAACCCGTTGGCGACCGCCGGGTCGTTATAGTAATTTCTCACTCCCCGGAAGAAAGCCTCATCGCCCAGCACCCAGCGCACCATATGGAGAATATAGGCAGCTTTGGAGTATGAGAGCCGGACATTAAACAGCCGGGAGATCTGCGTGGTATCGGGAACAAAAACAGAACCGTTTGGTAATCCGGTGATTCGATGGACGTTCAGCCGCTTCCAGCGCCGCCATAATTCACCATCGTTCAGATGTTCATAGGCTAAGCCGGTGAGGTAGGATGCAAATCCTTCGTTCAGCCAAATGTGCTGCCAACTGCTGAGGGTGATGTAGTTTCCGAACCACTGGTGCGCCAATTCGTGGGCGATCAACTCAAAATCAAAATTATACATAAAGCTCATCGTCTGGTGCTCCATACCGCCGCCCCACCCAAACTGGGCATGTCCGTACTTCTCATCGGCAAAGGGATAGGGGCCGATCAGCCGGGTGAACAGATCCATGATCCAGGGTGTTACGGCCGTCTCCTGCTTTGCACTCACCAGCCGTTCGGGATAGACAAAATTCTGTATTTGTATAGAATCACCCTCCGCACCCACGAAGTAGTCGGAGTAATCGACGTAGTTGGTAACGGCGATGGCCACCAGGTAATAGGCAATGGGATGCCGGTGGCGCCAGTGCATGATGCGCTTCCCGTTGGTGACTGCTTCCGATGCCAGCACCCCGTTCCCGGCTGTGCGGTAGGGTTCGGGGGTGGTCACGATCACATCGATGGAGTCGATCTTATCGGTCAGTGACTGCTTGCAGGGCCACCACTCCCGGGCGCCGTAAGGCTCGGAAAGGGTCCAGAGAATCGGTATGCCGTCATGCGTGCTGATCGTGAATGAACCGAACCCCAGTTTTACCGGTTCACCCTGATAAAAAACGCTTACCGAATCGATCTCGCCGGTGAACCGCTCCATTCCGGAATCAATCAGCAACTTATCTCCTTCGCGGTGCCAGGAGAGCGCAGCATCACCCCGCTTCACAGAGTCCACCTGCATGCCCGCCTCCAGGTCAAATTCGATCCACTGGGGCCGATCGGTTTGCCAAACCAGGTGGGAGGTCACCTCCCCCCGGATATAGCGGACCGCCGGATCCACCGCCCACGCCATCCGCTGGTAGATCAGATCGTACATACCGGCAGCGGAGGATTCCCGGGCAGAGAGGGAAGCAACCAATAAAAAAACACCCATTAGGATCGACACTATATGCAGCATACTCTTAAGATTCAATATCTTCACCTTTCTCAAAAACCATCTGCCGTGAAATTAATCCGTTTGATCTCTCCGGCTTTTTATCTCCCGATATTTTCAGCAAGGTAGAAAAAATTTTCAATGAGTCAACTAAGTTATCCATCCCACGCCCCTTTCCACTTTTCCTGACAATTCAGTGAAAAATTGTTTTTTAAGATAAACTGAAGTAAAATTTAAGATAAACTGAAGTTTCATTTCAAATTATCTTAAATTTGTATTTTAAAAGGTAATTATTATGTGGATAGAACGC
>CAZILU010000103.1:0-11240 GCA_964540165.1 uncultured Mariniphaga sp. | reverse complement strand
AAACCATCATCGATGCTATACCGCAATAAACTTTTCACATGCTCCACACGAAACGGTTCCTTAACCCAAAAAAAGAGTTCAAAATTAAGCGAAGAGTCTCCAAAATCACTAAACCGGACAAACGGTTCAGGATGCGCTGAAATGTGTTTATTATTCAGAGCGCACGCTAAAAGAGTATCAGTGACCAACCGGGTATCAGAACCATATGCCACTCCCACGCCGACCGAAAATCGGGTATTCTGGTCCATCTGGCTCCAGTTGATGATCGGATCATTTACGAACTTCGAATTGGGGATAACTAAAATAACATCATCTCTCGTCTTTAACTTTGAGGTTCGTAATCCAATATGAAGCACCTTGCCAACGGTACCGTTCTCCAGCTGAATGACATCGTTAATCTGAAGATTCCGTTCGAAAATGAGTACGATGCCCGATGCAATATCACTGAAAAGCTGCTGAATACCAAAACCGACACCAACAAGCAGAGCGGTTATACTGGCCAGTAGGATCGAAATCTTTACACCGACAGTCTCCAGCATTAAAACAATCACCACCACCCAGATCACATACCGCAGAATCAGGTAAATAGACCAGTAGGACTGGCGTTCTGTTTCACGCTTGCTGATATACTTTTTAAAGAAGCTGCGAATAATTTTAAGGCCAACAAACGTAGCCACCAAAAAAAACACCACAATTATCACACTAAAAACGGTGATTTCCACCTGTTCGGTCTTCAGCAGAGACCAATGAATCAGCTCTTTAAAGTTCATACCTGATCGCCTATTAAGAAAGACCATTTAATCACACGCACGTACTGCATTTGTCTCAAATTTTGACCGGAGTTTACGGCCGATCCATGGTAATAACAATTCCAGGCTCAAAATAGGAGTTATAACTCATCGGTGACTTAAGCTCTTCGATCGCCTTCTGAATTACTTTATCTCCGGATAGTGATGCCTTGATGGCTCCCTTCTGGTAATAATACCGCGAAACAATCTCATTCTTTAACAAACTTGTAATTTCATCTTTAAAAGCATTCAGATCCTTGTCCAATTGGGGCTCCAGTTTATTCTTTATCTCTTCAAACTCCTTAGAGGCCAAATCGTAATACTTCTCATCTTTTGCCTTCTCTATCAACCCTTTGAGTAATTTCTCGGATTCAGACTCATAGGTAAAGTTGTTCTCCTTGATATAGGACTTAAATTGATCAAAGATATCATCTGTTATTTCAAACGTTTCGGGACTGGCAATGGCGTTGTTCTGATTGGAAAAGATGGTGGCAAAATCGAATACCATAAATTTGGTAAGCAGGTGAATGCTCAGGCTGCTAAGCTGCTCAGGCTCCATAACCATATCGGGAATAATTCCTCCTCCATCATACACTTTTCGTCCTTTTTTGGTCGTATATTCCGTAATAAGAGAATCGGGAACATAGCCTACACTGCCGTCTTCGTTCCGGTGCGAATAGTCTAAAGCCTGAATACAACGGCCGCTGGGAATATAATATTTGGCCGTAGTGACTTTCAACTTGGTATTGTAACTCAGATCCCGGGTAGTCTGCACCAACCCTTTCCCAAACGTTCTCTCTCCTACCACCAAACCCCGGTCAAGGTCCTGAATAGCTCCCGCCACAATCTCGGAAGCAGAAGCCGATCCCCGGTTAGTCAACACGGCTATCCGGATGGTAGTATCGATCGGAGCTGCCGTAGCATGGTAAACATTGTCCCATTGCTTTACCTTGCCTCTGGTACTAACAATCTCAGAACCCTTTGGAACAAAAAGATTTACAATTTTTACTGACTCCTGAAGCAGACCACCCGGATTGGAGCGCATGTCAAGAATCAATGCTTCCGGCTTATTCTTTTTCAATTCAAGAAACGCATCCCTTACCTCTTCATTACAATCGGCCGTAAAATTGGACAACCTAATATAGGCCGTTTTATCATCTACCATCCCATAAAAGGGTACCGCATCAATCTCAATCTTTTCACGAACAACATCGATCACAAAAGGCTTTTGATCTCCCGGTCGCTGTATCTTAATCTTTACCGGTTTATTTGCAGGGCCTCTGAGCAGATTACTCACATCTTCCGTCGACATAGTCCCGGTCGATTTCTCTTCCACCTCCAAAATGATATCCCCGGCTTTCAATCCAAACTTCTGGGCCGGAAACCCTTCGTATGGCTCCGAAATAACAATTTTACCATTCTGATTCCCTATGAGAGCCCCAATACCGGCATACTCTCCGGTTGTCATAAACCGAAAGTCTTCCATCTGATCTTCAGATATAAAGTTGGTATAAGGATCCAGCGATCCCAACATCTCGTCGATACTGGTCTTAACCAATGCATTCGGATTAATATCATCCACATAAAACATGGATAACTCCCGAAATAAGCTGTAGTAAATCTCCAGGTTTTTTGCAATCTCAAAATTACGCTGATCCCGGTTAAAACTAATAAGTCCCAGGCTTACAATTAGAACGGCTATTAATGCTATCCAGTACTTTTTGTTCTTCATATTTGTCTATCTTAATTATCTAAATAAATATCAACAAGATACAATGATCACAAAACCACCTCACTCATCCATCACAACGGTGAATGAATCCATTGTAACAGATACTCAATCACGTCATGAATTAAAATCTTGTGCCAACAATTATATTCAAAAGAGATCCAATACATTCGTATAATCTTATTTTCATGGAAAAGCAAAATTATAAAATAAAAGCCGATATCAACAGTTTTAACTTAAATTTACAACTTCTAATTAAGGGAAATCAGCTTTGGGGATGGTAAATAGAAACGGTCTGATGATAATTATGAGCATTCTGGTGGCATGCATGCAGGTGACAGCCCAGGAGAACGCGTCATTATACTATCTGTCCAATATTCCCCAGGCAGTGCATAGTAATCCTGCCATCCGGGACAAGACAGAAAAAATGGTTGTCTCCATTCCCTTTTTATCGGGAATATCCACACAATGGACGGCTTCTGTTCCACTCAACGCTCTCTTCTATGAAGGATTTAGCTATAGCTTTCACCGACTATACAATGCACTGGATGCAACCGGAAAAATTAGTTCTGCTGCCGGCACTTCGCTGCTTTTTGCGCGTGTAGGACATCAAAAATACACCTTCACACTGTCGGTAGCCGACCGGCTGTTTACCGAAGGAGTTTTCGACCGGGAAATTATCCGGTTTATCCGCGATGGGAATATGCCTTACTTTGGAAAAGATGAGAACCTTGGCAAGCTTACCTTCTATTTCACTCAATTCAGAGAGGTTGCTCCCGGGATATCTGTGCAGCTAAATGACCGGTTGGATATCGGACTGCGTCCAAAACTTCTGTTTGGCCGGTTCCGTTTCGAAACTGAAGATTTTGGCCTCTCCCTTCGCACAGAAAACGACCGGCTGCTTTTTGAAACCGATGGCGCCTTTGCATTCTCGGGTCCCTACGATCATATCCCCTATTTTGTAACCAAAGCTTCAACGTTTAAACCCAACGTATATCCCGGCGATTACTTCTTTCAATTCAGAAATCTCGGTGCAGCGTTAGACCTGGGACTGGTTTTCAGACCTGAAAAAAAATCGGAAATATCTTTTAGCATCCTGGATATCGGATTTATCGGATTCAAATACAACGGATACGACATCAATTTTGTGCGACCACTGGAATACAAAAAAATAGACCTTTACCAGTCGGTAAACCCGGAAAGCAAATTGGACTACCGGGAGCCAAAGGCGGCATTGGTCGATATCATCGACTCCCTCTCCTATATTCATCATGTCGATGATGCCCGGGTGCGCAGCATGACCGCCATGCCACTGAAGGTAAATCTGGCCGGGAAATATCAAATTTCAAAACAGATCACTACCGGCTTCAGCAATCAGTTTACCCACTCTGATCTCTACGCTCAAAACATCTTTTCAACCTTTGCTTCTGCCTATTTCCGCCCCTCTTTGGGTTTGTATGGGAGCTTATCTTTGATTAACACCAATGCCATCGTTCCAGGTTTTGGAGCTGAATTCCACTACCAGTGGCTTCAGATTTTCTTTACAACCCAGAATATTTTAGGAATAATTCAGCCAACTGCCTCAAAACATTTAAATTTGTGCTTTGGCATAAACTTTTTATTCGATGTTAACTAATTTTATACATATGAATCTTTTCATTCTGTTAAATCCGGTCGGATTATTCAGAACCATCCTTTTCCTGTTTCTCATCTATCTGATCATCCGCACTTTTTCCAGATACATTATCCCCACAATGATGGAAAAAAAAATTAAAGAGATGAAAAGAAAGATGGAAGATGAACAACGGATCAATCGTCAGTCAGGAAAACACAAAGGAGATATCACCATAGAGATCAAGAACCAAACGAACTCAAAAAAATCAAACGAAGGGGAGTATGTCGATTTTGAAGAGGTAGAATAACCTCTCTGTTAAGGTTTCAACAACTCCGTTTTATTTCATCCGATTAAATCCTATTTTTGTCACCATATTTATTCTGAAAAATTTAATTAATGGCACAGGAAGATCTTTTTAAAAAGCTTGTTGCACACTGCAAAGAGTACGGGTATGTATTTCAATCGAGTGAGATTTACGACGGACTCAGTGCTGTATATGACTATGGGCAGTATGGAGTAGAGTTAAAGAATAACATTAAGAAGTATTGGTGGGACAGCATGGTTCTGCTCAACGAGAATGTAGTCGGACTTGATTCGGCTATATTCATGCACCCGACCATCTGGAAAGCATCGGGCCATGTCGATGCCTTCAATGATCCGCTGATCGACAATAAAGATTCCAAAAAGCGGTATCGTGCCGACGTACTGATTGAAGAGCAATTAGCAAAAATTGAAGAGAAGATTGATAAAGAGATAGCAAAAGCTCAAAAGCGTTTTGGCGATGCATTCGATGAGCAACAATTCAGGAATACAAATGCTCGGGTACTCGATTACCAGGAGAAGCACACTGCTTTGCACGAAAGATTCTCCAAAGCCCTTAACGACAACGATCTGGAAGCGTTGAAACAGATCATCATTGATGAAGAAATTGTCTGCCCCATCTCCGGTACGCGCAACTGGACCGATGTACGCCAGTTCAACCTGATGTTTTCAACGGAAATGGGGTCAACAGCCGATGGAGCCCTGAAGATTTTCCTCCGTCCCGAAACCGCACAGGGTATCTTTGTAAACTACCTGAACGTTCAAAAAAGCGGCCGGATGAAAATCCCTTTTGGAATAGCCCAGATCGGCAAGGCGTTCCGTAACGAAATCGTTGCCCGTCAGTTTATTTTCCGTATGCGCGAATTTGAGCAGATGGAGATGCAGTTTTTTGTAAAACCCGGTTCGGAACTGGAGTGGTTCGAAAAATGGAAAAATACCCGAATGAAATGGCACCAGGCGCTCGGGTTTGGTGCAGAGAACTACCGTTTTCACGAGCATGAAAAACTGGCACACTATGCCAATGCCGCGGTGGATGTGGAGTTTAAATTTCCTTTTGGATTCAAAGAGGTGGAGGGAATTCACTCGCGTACCGACTTTGACTTGTCGCAACACGAAAAATACTCCGGAAAAAAGATCCGCTATTTCGATCCGGAGTTGAATGAGTCTTATGTTCCTTATGTGGTTGAAACCTCTATTGGCGTTGACCGGATGTTTCTGCAGGTCTTATCTGCCTCCTATTGCGAGGAGGAGCTGGAGAAAGACTCCCGCGTGGTTTTGAAATTGCCACCCGTTTTGGCTCCGGTAAAGCTCGCGGTCATGCCTCTGGTCAAAAAAGATGGACTCCCTGAAAAAGCCCGGGCGATTATCGATGATTTGAAATTCGAATTCAATTGTCAGTACGATGAAAAAGACTCCATTGGAAAACGCTATCGGCGGCAGGATGCCATTGGCACCCCTTTCTGCGTAACCGTTGACCATCAGACGACACAGGACAATACCGTTACTATCCGATACCGTGACACCATGGAGCAGGAACGGGTAGCGATATCCGGCCTTGGAGATATTATCGGAAAAAAAGTGAACATGAGGCAGTTGTTTGAAAAATTGTAATTTTTTTCCGCGAAGGCAATAACGGGCAGAGTTTTCTTTTTTTTCTCTGTCTGATAACCTTCGCGGTTTTATATATTCATGAGAACCGACCATGAAAAAGGTATTAATTATAACCTATTATTGGCCCCCCAGCGGTGGTGCCGGCGTGCAGCGGTGGGTGAAATTTGTTAAATACCTTTATAAACTGAATGTTGAACCAATCGTTTTAACGGTTCATCCGGAATACGCCACCTACCCTCAAACCGATTCCACCATCGAAAAAGACACGTCTCCCGAAATAAAAATCTTCCGCACAAAATCGTTCGAACTTTACGGGCTATATAAAAAGATATCTTCAAACAAAGAGGTACCATACGGCGGTTTTGCCAATACCAAAAAAGTTGACACCAAAGAGAAGATTATCCGGTTTATCCGTGGCAACTTTTTCATACCCGATCCCAGAGCCGGCTGGAACCGATACGCCATTGCCGAAGCAAAAAAGATTATCCGCAATTACCACATAGACACTGTTATCACCACCAGCCCGCCACACTCGACTCAATTAATCGGACTGAAACTGAAGAAACAGCTCAACATCCATTGGGTCGCCGATTTGCGTGATCCCTGGACCGATATCTTCTATTTCAAAGAATTGTATCCAACCTGGCCGGTTATGCAGATCCATAAATGGCTCGAAAGAAAAATTTTGAAAAGAGCCGACAAAATAATCACGGTCAGCGAATCGCTGAAAAACCTCTTTTCGGAAAAGACCGATCATATAAAGAATAAAATTGAGGTAATCCCAAACGGATTCGATACGGATGATTTTTCCCAGGTGCCAAAAATTTCAGATCCGGATCATTTTTACATCTCATACATTGGCACACTTTCGAAAGAGTACAACCTCGATGGCTTCATCCGGGCCCTGGCGCTTCTTCCCGAATCGATATTCTCCAGACTGAAGATCCGGTTTGCAGGAAAAACGGCACCTGAAATTCAGGAGCAGTTCATCCGGGCCGGACTTAGTGACCATATGGAGATTCATGGTTATGTTTCACATACCAAAGCGGTCGAATTAATGGCCTCATCCAATCTGCTACTGCTGGTAATCCCGGAAGTAAAAAACAACAACGGTATCCTGACAGGCAAACTTTTCGAATATATGGCTACACGCAATCCGATTCTGCTGATCGGACCGGAAGAGGGAGATGCTGCTCAAATCATTAAGGAGACCAACAGCGGCAACATATTTGGTTATGATGAGCCGGAGAATATCGCACAGACGATCGTTGATTATTACCATCAAAAAGAGAGATCTTCCAGCTCCAAAGCACCCGACTCCGTATTAACATACTCCCGGGAAAATCTAACCCGGAAGCTGTTATCGGTTATTCAATCTTTATAAACTGTTTTTTAAAAACGGGTGGTAGTCGCCCTTTAATCCCACAGGAACCGCACGCCTCACATAGTCGGTCAGCTCAATGCTCTCCCGGGCATCATCAATACCATAACCGTTTCCAGCCAGAATCTGCTGATAAGTAACCGTATGCAGATCGGTAAAGCCGCCACTGAATTCGATCTCCTTGCCATTCACCGTGATTGAACGATAGGTACGCATCCCCTTTTCGACAGCCTGAGCAGGCAAATCGCTGTAGTCGAGACTGAGGAACCAGCGTACACGAGCCCTTTCCAACTGCAGAAATCCCGCGGCTTTATGCGGACCGTAGTGGTGAACCACATTCTCCTTCACATCTCCGAAGATCCAGGTGATCATGTCAAAAAAGTGAATGCCGATGTTGGTAGCCACGCCGCCCGATTTGGTCACATCGCCCTTCCAGCTTTTCAGATACCACTTGCCACGGGTGGTAATATAACTCAGATCGATGTCGTACATTTGATCACCACCCGCTTCGATCTCCTTTTTCAACGCAAGAATCGCCGGATGGTACCTCAACTGCAGAATGGTAAAGACCTTTCTGCCCGTTTCAGCTTCAATATCTTTTATGATGTGCATATCTTCGGGATAGATCACCAACGGCTTCTCACAGATGGCATGAGCTCCGTTTCGCAAGGCAAAACGGATGTGCGAAGGATGCATGTAATTGGGCGTACAGATGGTAACGTAATCGATCGGATTCCCCGCCCGACGCAGATCGTCCATATATTTATCCAGGTTCTCTACTTCAAGAAAAAACTCCGCATCCGGAAAATAGCTGTCCATACGTCCCATCACATCAAAGCGATCGGTAGCACAAACCAATTCATTTCCCGTCTCCTTAATGGCTTTCATGTGGCGGTCGGCGATATACCCGGCCGAACCAATCATCGCAAATCGTTTCATAATCTATTTTTTTTACTGCTAAGGCGCCAGAACGCAAAAATTTATAATTATCTCTCTGCAACGCTACTCCTCTGCAGTTAATTGTTTCTACTTTTCGCGGCCAGAACGCAAAAACGCCGTTTTTTAAACGATCACTCTGCGCCGCTGCACCCCTCGGTTAACTATTCCTCTTCATTGAAGTTTTAAAAAGTCGTCGGCTAAGATATACTTTTCTCCCGTTTCCGGGCAGACCAGATCATCGCCGAGGATCGCCCCCGACCGGCTTACCCATCCCCTCTGACGGGCAGGCACACCAACCATCAGGGCAAAGGGCTTCACATCTTTCGTAATTACCGCCCCCGCACCGACAAAGCAGTACGCTCCCAGCGTGGTGCCGCATACGATGGTAGCATTGGCCCCGATAGATGCGCCCCGCTTCACCAGGGTCGGCTTAAACTCCTCTTTGCGGTTCACGGCACTGCGCGGATTGACCACATTGGTGAATACCATAGAGGGACCTAAAAACACGTCGTCTTCACAGATCACCCCCTCATACACCGAGACGTTGTTTTGTACCTTTACATTATTACCCAAAACGGCCCTATTACCAATAAATACATTCTGCCCCAACACACAGTTCTCACCGATTTGTGCCGTTCCCATTACATGGCAGAAATGCCACACTTTAGTGCCGCTGCCAATTTGTGCGCCGTCGTCAACCACGGCTGTTTCGTGGATAAATATTTTGTTCATCATTTATAATCTTTCCTTTGCGCCCTTGCGTCTTTGCGTGGAATTCTCTTTTCTATAAAAAATTTATGTATCGCATCGGTAATATATTTCAGTTGCTCTTCCGGCAGCTCGGTATGCATCGGCAGCGAAAGGACCGTTTCGGCAAGCTTCTCGCTCACAGGAAAGTCACCCCGCTTATACCCTAATGAAGCATACGCCTCCTGCAGATGGATCACTCCCGGGTAATAAACCATTGAAGGGATCCCCTGCTCCAGGAGACAGGCCTGAAGCTCATCTCTCCGGTCGGTCTGGATAGTGTATTGATGGAATGCATGGGTGCTGTAATCCACTCTTTCGGGAACCACCACCCCTTCCAGCCCCTGCAGATGACGGTCGTACCACCCGGCAGCCGCCCGGCGCGCCGCCAGGTGCCGTTCGAAGTACTTCAGCTTCACACTCAGGATGGCTGCCTGCAGACTGTCGAGCCTCGAGTTCACCCCCACCCGCTCATACTGGTACTTCTGCTTCATGCCGTGATTGGCAATCGAGCGCAAGACCGCCGCCAGCACCTCATCGCCGGTAAAAATAGCTCCCCCGTCACCAAAAGCCCCGAGGTTCTTCGACGGAAAGAATGAGTTGCACCCGATATGACCGATGGTCCCCGCCTTCTTCCGGGTGCCGTCACTGAATATATAATCGGCGCCAAACGCCTGGCAGGCATCTTCAACCATATAGAGATCGTACTTCCGGCAGAGCTCCATCATCGGCTCCAGGTGAGCACACTGACCAAAAAGATGCACCGGAAGAATGGCCTTCGTTTTTGGGGTAATAGCCCGCTCCACCGCCTCTACATCCAGATTGAAAGTACCCGGTTCCACGTCGGCAAAGACCGGCCTCAGTCCCAGCAGGGCAAGCACCTCCACCGTGGCAATAAAAGTAAACGGGGTGGTAATCACCTCATCGCCCGGCTTCAGACCCAACGCCATAAAAGCGATCTGCAAAGCATCGGTTCCATTCCCGCAGGTGATGACGTTCGAATGGAGGTACTCCGCCAGTTCTCCCTCAAAATCAAGCACCTTACCGCTTTTGATAAACCGCGTCGAACGGATCACCTCCTGCATGGCCGCATCGATCTCCTCCTTCATGGTCAGATACTGGCCATAGGTGTCGCACATATGAATCGTCTGCTTCATCTCCATAAAAAATTGGTTGCTTTATCCCGCAAAATTAGCCTGAATAACCAAATATCCGACGTAATGAGGTAAAAAATCGCTGATTCTCTCTGCCTTAAATTTTCCAGCCGCCATAAATCGTTATTTTTGTCGTGAAATGGAACGCCAGATGCTTTTGTGCTGTCTGTAATTACTGCTGCCACCAGGGCGTCTGCAGAGGGCAACAGAACAGCGTAAAAAGAGGCTGTCTGTTCCATCAACGAATGAATATCAGAAGTCTATGAAGATATTAATGGTTTTGACTTCCCGGTTTCCTCCCGACTCGCGGGTCGAAAAGGAGGCTGTCAGCCTTTCGAAGGCAGGGCATGAAGTGCATATCCTCTGCTATGCAAACAGACAAGAGCCACACTACGAAGAGGTAAAACACTATAGCATACACCGGTTTACCGCCAGTGCTTTTTTCAGGAACAAGCTGAGTGCCGTGGCACTGATCTGGCCCCGCTACTTCTCTGTTTGGAGAAGACAGATGGAGCGACTGAACGATCACCATCATTTCGACGCTTTTCACATCCACGACCTGCCCCTCAGCAACGTGGGATACTACTTCAAAAAGAGATTCGGAAGTCGCCTCATTTGCGATCAGCATGAATTTTACAGCGACTGGATCAGGAAAGCGGCCCATATGAACACGTTGGTTGGCAGGATCGTCTCCCGACTTTCAAACTGGAGACGGTATGAAAAGAGGTACCTGAAAAGAGCCGATCTTGTAATTACAGTGGCAACACCCCTGGAAGAAAACTACCGTAAAAGTTACCAGTTAAAAGGTGATCGTATTATAACGGTTCCCAATACACCGGCAAAGAATGTGTATAACAGCACCAATGTGAAAAAAGAGATCGTTGATAAATATAAAGATGACTTCATCCTGTTCTATGCCGGGGGAATCGATATCCTGCGGGGTATCGATACGGCC
>CAZILU010000102.1:11567-11892 GCA_964540165.1 uncultured Mariniphaga sp. | reverse complement strand
TTTGTTAATGGAGTACTTCATCATCCGTTCGATGTTGTAATAGCCGTTGGGTGTGGTTTGCCCGGCCACGGCGCACGATGCTGCATCGGCCATTAAAAAGATTCGCACTTCCACATCTTCGTGGGCTTTGTTCAACTGGTTGGCCAAACGTAATCCGTTGTATGCCTTCTCTGTTCCGTAAGGTCCGTCGTTAATCAAAATCAAAATTTTCTGCATTTTGTTCTTTTTTTAAATTTTATTGAATATTATGAAATTGAATCCATTAAAGATTTTAAGGTGTTATAAAGGGCAGTTGTTTCTTTGAAAAGTTCAGGATTGGATTCAA
>CAZILU010000102.1:0-11557 GCA_964540165.1 uncultured Mariniphaga sp. | reverse complement strand
TGGTTTCCCCGTTGTCTTCGTAAATGGCCAGTTTGCAGGGCATAAAAATGGAAAAATGGGGGAAGTCGGTTAACATGGAAGCTGCCGTTTTTGCCTGGCAGATTTCATAAATCCATACTTTTCTGTCGATGGGAAAACCTTTGCTTTCAACAATATCATGATAAACATAGGTTTTAAGCAATGCGAACTTTTTTTCTTCGCATGCTGAAGGAACTTTTTCAATTACCTGGTCGATTGGCAGTTTACTTGTAATTTTGTAAGTAAACATTTCTATCATTTTATCTGCTGGCATGGTAGCTTTCATTAATTTTTCAAGCATGTACTTTTTCTTATTAAAATGTTAATACGATTTTATTTTGTCGAATCACTGCATACAAATCGGATAAGGAAGAAAAAGTACAAACCTGCGGTCCTTCCATGTTCCGGCTTTTCAGGCACGTGCCACAGCCCTGAATTTCCCCTCCCTTTTCCAGAAATGCATCGACCTGTTCTTCCAAATCTTTGTTTTCTTTTACCAGGTTATCTACTTCCACTCCTTTGGCAAGCAGGAAAATCTGAACTGTATCGCCCTGATTTACAGCGTGGTTGGCCAGCCGGAAAGCGTTCCAGGTGGTTTCCACATCGTTGGAGTAAATGACCATTCCGATGGATGTGGGTGAATGTTTCTGCTTTTTTGGCTGCGGATTAAACTGTCCCTGTGCCGAAATGCTGTTTGCCAGAAACAGTAAAATAACGGTTAACGAAAAGATTGTTTTTTTCATAAAAATTGAGTTGTTAAATTGATTTACAATAATTTATTTACAGTTTCCGAAATGATTTCCACAGCTTGATCGATCTCTTCTTTAGTTGTATATTTTCCGGTTGAAATACGTACGGTGGCAGCTGCAATCCGCGGATTTACCTGCATTACTTTCAGAACCAGCGATATTTCCACAGAATCAGCATGACAAGCTGAACCGGTGGAAAACAAAACTTTTTTGCTGACCAGAGAAGCAAGCGTGTGGGCATCCACATTTTCAAAGGCAATGCTCAGCGTGTTGGGCAGGCAGTTATTCAGGTCGGCATTGAGTAAAACAGGCGTTTTGCATTTTGATTTGAGGCCGTCCAGTAAGCTTTGCCGCGTATGGAACAATTGCCGACTGTTGAATTCCAGGTTCTCTCCTGCCAGCTCACAAGCTTTTCCCAAGGCGACAATGTACGGTACATTTTCCGTTCCGGGACGCAATCCGCGTTCTTGCCCTGCACCAAAAATCAGGTTTTCCAGCTTCACTCCATTTCGAATATACAGAGCGCCGATGCCTTTGGGTGCATACAATTTATGCCCGGCAATGGAAAGCAAATCCACATTCAGTTCATTGACATCGGTTTCAATTTTACCAACCGACTGGGCAGCGTCGGTATGAAAAAGCACGCGATGCTTTTTTGCTATTTCTCCGATTGCTTTTAAAGGCTGAATTGTCCCCACTTCGTTGTTTGCGTGCATAATGGTTATCAGCACGGTATCGGGCCTGGTAGCCTTTTCAACATCTTCAGGATTTACTTTTCCGAAGGCATTAACCGAAAGCCGGGTAATTTCGTATCCCTGTTTTTCCAGGTAGCTGCAAACTTCGGTCACTGCCGGATGCTCCACCTGCGAAGTGATGATGTGTTTTCCTTTTTCAGAATTGGCAAAAACAGCTCCGCGAATGGCATGGTTGTTCGATTCGGTGCCGCCGCTGGTAAAAATAATTTCGTCCGATGACGCGCCGATAAGATTTGCCACCTGCATCCGTGCTTTTTCTATGGCTTCCTTGTTGTATCTGCCAACAGCATAACTACTGGAGGGATTTCCGAAATGCGCCTGAATGTAAGGCAACATCTCTTCCGCCACTTCCGGGGCGATGGGAGTCGTTGCATTATAGTCGAGATAAATTGGTTTGCCCATGACTATTAATCCTTTTCTTGTAAATGCTTAACTTTCCATTCCGGGTATCCTTCGTCGAGGCGTCGGACTTTATACCCGTTTTCAGAAAGAACTTTTACCGCTTCGTCGGCCAGCACGCAAAACGGCCCGCGACAATAGGCGATGATTTCCTGCTCTTTTGAAAAATCTTTCAAGCAACACAACAAATCGTTCATCGGAACCGAAATGGCACCGGTAATATGATCCAATTCATATTCCGCAGAAGGCCTTACGTCCATTAATAAAACGTTTTTATTGGGAATCATCTGCTCCAGTTCATCAAGGGTTACTGAATTCAGGGCATGATTGTCCTCACGTTGCCGGGTGAGCGTTTTTTCCAGTTCGGCGATTTCAGAGATGGCATATTTTGTTATTTGCTGATTTAATGCCAGGAACTCATCGTTAACAAGGGAGTAATAAACATAATGCCCCTCTCTTCGCGATTTTACAATGTTATTGTTTTTCAATACCTGCAAATGCTGCGATGCATTCGCAACGGTCAGGTTGGTGGCTTCCACCACCCCCTCCACGCTTTTTTCGCCCTGCGAAAGCATTTCGATGATTTCGAGCCGTGCCGGATTAGCAAGAGCTTTCATCAATTTTGCCAGCCCATCGTACATGGCATCTTTAAATTCTCTGCCTTTCATGGTAAATTGTTTTGTTTGGGGCAAAGATAAACTATTCAATCTATTATTCAATAGATTTATTGAATATAATTTCTTTTACAATTATTGTATCCAGACGAAAAAATTCAGCGACTTCCAAAGCTAATTCTGTATCCAAAGAATTATCTTCATCATTAATATGTAATGTTTTGTGTGGTATATTCAAACTACCGGCAGTTGCCAGACAGTCGATGCCATAAAAGCAGATATCCTGATTTTGTAATGCAAAAAACGCAGCAAGTCATAAACTTACTGCGTTTCACTACGTATTGTTTATTTTTAATCGTCGAATAATGCCTGACTTTTCTATAGCTATGGACCTTCTCCGAAGATTCCTTTCAAACAAGTTCAAACATCTTCAAACAATCTCAAACTCTATTTTACCTCCTCGAAATCCACATCGGTCACTTCGCCGTCGCCTTTGGAACCGCCGCCATTGGATCCACTCTGGGCACCGCCCTGGGGACCACCTTGCGGTCCACCTTGTGGACCTGCTTGTTGACCGCCGGCCGACTGGGCTGCATTGTACATCTCCTGCGAAGCAGCGGAGAACACCGTGTTGAGCTCGTTCATGGCACTGTCGATGGCTGCCAGATCCTGACTCTTATGAGCCTCTTTCAGCTTAGCCAGTGCATCCTCGATCGGCTTCTTCTTATCGGCCGGGATCTTATCGCCATACTCTTTTAACTGCTTCTCAGTCTGGAATATGAGGCTGTCGGCCTGGTTCATCTTTTCAGCCCTCTCCTTCGCCTGCCTGTCGGCATCGGCATTGGCTTCGGCCTCCTGTTTCATCCGTTTGATCTCATCGTCGGAGAGCCCCGAAGAGGCTTCGATGCGGATCGACTGCGACTTACCCGTTGCCTTATCCTTGGCATGAACGTGCAATATCCCGTTTGCATCAATATCGAAGGTAACCTCGATCTGCGGAATGCCACGCGGAGCCGGCGGAATACCGTCTAAGTGGAACCGGCCGATGGTTTTGTTGCCGGCAGCCATCGGGCGTTCACCCTGTAAAATGTGGATCTCCACCGAAGGCTGGTTGTCTGCCGCGGTTGTAAAGGTCTCCGACTTCTTGGTCGGGATGGTGGTATTGGCTTCGATCAATCTTGTCATCACACCGCCCATCGTTTCAATGCCTAAAGAGAGCGGCGTTACATCCAACAAGAGAACATCCTTCACCTCACCGGTTAACACACCCCCCTGAATGGCTGCGCCAATGGCAACAACCTCATCGGGATTTACCCCCTTCGAAGGGCTTTTACCGAAAAACTCCTTTACCTTCTCCTGAACGGCCGGAATCCGGGTTGAACCTCCGACCAGAATCACCTCATCAATTTCATTAGCCGTAAATCCTGAATTTTTTAACGCCTTACGGCAAGGTTCGATCGTAGCATTGATCAGACTGTCGGCCAACTGTTCAAATTTTGATCGGGTTAAAGTCTTTACCAGGTGCTTTGGTATGCCATCTACCGGCATAATATAGGGCAGGTTGATCTCCGTCTGCGAAGAGCTGGAGAGCTCGATCTTGGCCTTCTCGGCTGCCTCTTTCAATCGCTGCAAAGCCATTGGATCCCGCTTCAGGTCAATCCCTTCATCCTTTTTGAATTCATCGGCCAGCCACTCAATGATCACCTGGTCGAAGTCGTCTCCCCCCAGATGGGTGTCACCATCGGTCGATTTAACCTCAAAAACGCCGTCACCCAACTCCAGTATAGAGATATCAAAGGTACCTCCTCCCAGGTCAAACACGGCAATCTTCATATCTTTATGCATCTTGTCAAGCCCGTAGGCCAACGATGCCGCGGTCGGTTCATTGATGATGCGACGCACCTTAAGACCGGCAATCTCACCCGCCTCCTTGGTGGCCTGGCGCTGCGAATCGCTGAAGTAAGCCGGTACGGTAATAACCGCCTCATTAACCTCCTGGCCTAAATAATCTTCGGCCGTCTTTTTCATCTTCTGCAACACCATAGCAGAGATCTCCTGCGGTGAATATTTGCGGTCATCGATCTCTACCCGGGGCGTATTGTTATCCCCTTTTACTACCTTGTATGGAACACGGCTAACCTCTTTGGATACCCGGTCAAAGGTCTCACCCATAAACCGTTTGATCGAAAAAACGGTTTTGGTCGGATTTGTAATTGCCTGACGCTTCGCCGGATCGCCAATCTTACGTTCTCCATTCTCTACAAAGGCCACGATCGAAGGCGTGGTACGCTTCCCTTCGCTATTGGGTATTACCACCGGTTCATTTCCCTCCATCACGGATACACATGAGTTGGTCGTCCCCAAGTCAATTCCAATAATTTTTCCCATTGTTATCTATCTTTTGTTATTTTAAATAATCTCTATATACTTTTCGGTTCTCAAGTTCATATTTCTCAATCCATCTCCGGATTACCGCCTTTTGTTCCGTTTATGAATGTAAACCATTCATGCTCGTTCCAATAAAAACCCAACCCCAGTTAGCAATCATTGTGCCACCCGGGTAAAACCTCCGGAATCCGAAAATCTGACACATCAGACCGGTTTCTCCGGGTCATATGGTTCGAACATCAATGACAAAAAGGCAGAATTCGCTTTAAACCTCCCGGCGGCAAGAGTGACTGACCATCGACTTATTAAAAAATAGAGTTCCCCTGCAAATCGACCGGAATAATCCGGCAACTTTTAAAAAAATTAAAAAAGATTGCGTATTTTTCGGCCAAATAAATCCAATAGAAGATGACAACGAAACCGTTACGTACCGAACCGCAGAAGCGGTTATACTCTTTAGATGCCCTGCGTGGATTTGACATGTTCTGGATCACCGGTGGCAGTGCGCTGGCCGTTGCACTGGCTAAAACCGGCGAGGCCGATTGGATCCTGAACCAGATGCGTCATGTTCCCTGGGAGGGATTCCACTTCATGGATCTCATCTTCCCGCTCTTTATGTTCATTGCCGGTGTTGCCATTCCCTTGTCGATAGAGGCTAAGCACGATAAGAACGTACCCCGCAAGAAGCTTCTCTGGAAAGCATTCAAACGAATGGCGATCCTGATCCTTTTAGGGATATTGTACAATGGCACCCTTCGCAAGGCCTTTGGAGAAGGAAGAATTCCCAGTGTACTGGGCCAGATTGGTGTAGGTTACTTCCTGGCAGCGACGATCGTCATCTATTTCCATACCCTCCGCAGCCGGCTGATCTGGCTGGCTGGCATACTGACAGGCATCGGCATCATCCAGTTGCTGATCCCGGTGGCAGGCCATGGCGCCGGCGCCCTCATGTCGCCTGAAGGTTGTATCAACGGGGTTATCGACCGGCTGTTTCTTTCAGGACGTATGTATCGCGAAACATACGATCCGGAGGGTATCCTCTGCAGCATCTCGGCAGCCGGCGTGACCCTGATGGGGGCTGTTGCCGGTACAATTCTGAGAAACAAAAAGACGGGCGACTGGAAGAAGATCGGTTACCTGACAGCCTCAGGAGTGGCAGCCATCGGCCTGGCACTGGCCCTGTCGCCCCTCTACCCGATCATCAAAAGCTGCTGGACCTCGACCTTTAACCTGCTCACCGGTGGCATCAGTTTCCTCATGCTGGCTTTTTTCTATCTGATCATCGACCACTGGGGATTAAAAAGCTGGGCCTTTTACTTCCGGGTGATCGGCATGAACTCCATCTTCGTTTACCTCTTCGTCCGTCTGGTCAATGTGTCCCAAATCAGCGAATATTTCCTGGGATGGCTGGCGATACCTCTGGGCGATAACGGCAAGATCCTGCTCATTATCGGTAACCTGGCAGTGGTCTGGCTCCTGCTCTTCTATATGTATAAGAAAAAGATCTTCCTCCGGGTATGATCAATCCTGCCACAACCGTATATACATTCACAGATTAATAGATGCATTAAATATTTTCCGGTTAAATCAAACTATTTTGCAGTGGTAAAAGCTTTGGTTACTTTTGTCTAAATTTTATACCGATAAAAAATGTCAGTACACGGTGAGATTAAGAGAGTAACTACCCATCGGTTGCAGGAGATGAAATCGCAAGGCGAAAAGATCTCCATGCTGACGGCTTACGACTACAGCATGGCCTGCCTGGTCGATCAGGCCGGAATCGACGTGGTACTGGTTGGGGACTCAGCGTCCAATGTAATGGCAGGCAATGAGACAACACTGCCCATATCACTGGATCAGATGATCTACCACGGAGCTTCTGTGGTGAAAGGGGTGAAGAGGGCCCTGGTGGTGGTTGACATGCCGTTTGGCACCTACCAGGGAAATTCAAAAAAAGCACTGAATTCAGCCATCCGAATAATGAAAGAGACGGCTGCCGATGCCGTAAAGATCGAGGGAGGCGCTGAGATCATCGACTCCGTAAACCGGATCCTGTCGGCCGGCATTCCCATCATGGGGCACCTGGGATTGATGCCGCAATCGATCAATAAATACGGTACTTACACGGTGCGCGCCAAAGAGAAAAGCGAAGCGGAAAAGCTAATCTCTGACGCCCGGCTGCTTGAAGAGGCCGGATGCTTCGCGCTGGTTCTGGAGAAGATTCCCGCCCTGCTGGGCGCTGAGGTTGCCGGTGAATTGCAGATTCCCGTCATCGGCATTGGTGCGGGAGGAGACGTCGATGGCCAGGTGCTGGTTATTCATGATATGCTTGGAATTACCCAGCAGTTCTCCCCACGCTTTCTCCGGCGTTACCACAACCTGGCCGATGAAATCAAAGGGGCTGTGAAGCACTATATACGCGATGTGAAATCGGCGGATTTTCCCAACGACAGCGAACAGTATTAAAACAAAAGCAACCAGGTGCCAGAATAAAAAAGAGCTTTTTTAACTTTTATCCGGCTGATCCGGAACAAAACAGCGGAGAAACGGGTTTAAATTCAGACGGAAATAACGATTAAAATAGTGGAAATACTCTACGAAGATAACCATATCATCGCCATCAACAAGGCATGCGGTGAGTTGATGCAGACAGACATCACCCAGGAGCGCACGCTGGTCGAAGACATGAAGGAGTATCTGAAAAACAAATACGATAAACCCGGGAAAGTCTTTGTCGGCCTGCCTCATCGCCTCGACCGCCCCACCAGCGGCGTGGTACTGTTAGCCAAAACCGGAAAAGCGCTCGAACGCTTTAACAAGATGTTCTCGAAACGGGACCAGATACACAAAACCTATTGGGCTGTGGTTGACAAACGCCCTCCCAGGTATAGCGATACCCTGGAACACTACCTCAAAAAAAATCAGCCCCAAAACAAAAGCTACGCATACAACACCGAGGTTCCCGGATCGAAGTATGCCAGGCTCTCCTACCGCCATGTGGCCAGTATCGAACGTTACCACCTCCTTGAAATCGATCTCTACACCGGCCGCCACCACCAGATCAGGGTTCAGTTAGGCACATTAAACCTGCACATCAAAGGGGATCTGAAATATGGTTATCCGCGGGCCAACGCAAATAAGGGCATTCACCTGCACGCCCGAAAACTGGAGTTCATCCACCCGGTTAAAAAATGCCCGATAACCATCGTTGCCGAACCCCCGGACGATCCGGTTTGGAACGAGTTCATCAAAATGTTCCGTAAAAATCAGTTCAGTCCAGTGATTCCGGTCTGAACGCAAACGGAAGCAGCGAATCTGCCCCGTCAAACACCTGAAGCCTCGAACGGCCATCCAGAATAATCCGGAAAGGCTTCTGAAACCGGCACTCAACCTCCATCATCGCCTGCCGGCAGGAACCACACGGCTTCACCGGCTCAACAACCAATTCACCATGCTTAAGGGCTGTAATTGCCAAAGCATCAACCGCTAAACCGGGATTATTGGCATTGGCATAAAAGAGAGCTACCCGTTCAGCACACAGGCCGATGGGATAAGCAGCATTCTCCTGGTTATTACCCTTGATAATTACGCCATTCTCTAACCGTACGGCGGCCCCCACGCAAAATCGGGAGTAGGGAGCATAAGCATCGCCGGCAGCCTCCCGCGCCGCTATAACCAACTGCCGGTCGGCTTCACTCAGTTCATCGACCGATGCATATTCATATACGAAAATCCGTAACTCTTTCGTTCGCATGCTATGGCTGTTTTGCTCAAAAATACAATAATAAGGCAAAACCATACCGAAGATGTGAAATAATTATAAAAACAATTCGACCGGCCCAATGAAAATTCATTCGCATCCCGTAACCTTCGAAACCTGCTCTTTTACTGAAAATAGCAGAAACCAAACCGATATCCACGATGGAATGTTTATAAATAAACCCATTTTTAAAGAGATAATAGACGGAACCGACTATTTTAGTGCGGATTTTATCAGCAAAAAGATGCCATGAGACACCTTTCGATTGTACTGTTTTTATTTTTTTCCTTCGCTGCCGGAGCCCAATACTCAGCACAGGAGTACATCCGCAAATACCAGATGCTGGCCATTGAGGAGATGGGACGGAGCGGTATTCCTGCCAGCATTAAAATGGCACAGGCCCTGCTGGAGTCGGGTAACGGTAACAGCCAGCTGGCCCTGAGATCAAACAACCACTTTGGCATCAAATGCAAAAGCCACTGGCGTGGTCAGAAAGTTTACCACGATGACGATGAGAAAAATGAGTGCTTCCGCAAGTACGCCTCAGTTGAAGAATCCTATGTTGATCATTCCAACTTCCTGCGTCAAAATGCACGGTATGCGTTTCTCTTCTCACTGCCTCCCGACGACTATAAGAGCTGGGCTCACGGGCTAAAAGCAGCCGGATATGCAACCGCAAGGCACTACGACCGGGCGCTTATCAAAATCATTGAAGACAATAAACTCTATCAGTTAGACCAAAAACAGGTGATCCGCCCCTTACAAGCCTATCAGGACCGGCCGTCACTCGGCACGGGAATGACCGATCGGATCACCATCAATCCATTCAACGCCAGAGATATCATCAAAGTAAACGACCTGAGGGCAGTAGTGGCACGTAACGGTGATACCTATGAAATTCTGGCCCAAACGCTGGGAATGGAGGCCTGGGAGCTGTATAAATTCAACGACCAGAGAGGCGGATACCGGCCGCAACCTAACGAGGTGGTCTATATTGAGGCCAAAAAGAACAAACCGGCCAGAAATCATAAGGTGCACCAGGCATCACCCGGTGAGACCATGCACTTTATTTCACAGATCTACGGCATCAGACTTAACCCGCTGATGCGGCGAAACCGCATGAAAGCTGCCGATCCGGTACAGCCCGGGCAGATCATCTACCTGCGGACGAAAAAACCACGCTAAGAGAATCTCCCGGAACAACGAAAAAGAAAATAGCGCAATAAAACCCGGTCGGTAAGCAGTATAAAAAGGCCCAGAAAAAGAGTGCCTGCAACCATGCCAAGGTTGTCTGTAATAAAAGCAGTCCACTCGTGCCAACTGGCTCTCATCCAATAAAATACTACGATACCAAAAAGTGCTGACACCCCGGTAAACGTACCCAGATAAACCAGAAATTCAGAGAAGTATTGATTCCAGGCAAAACGGCGGCTTACCGTGGCAGCCATACGGTCGGCAAAATTACCGGGAAGCGTGATCCGCGGTGGGGTCTTTAACGACTCATCAATCAGGGCTTCAATATCCATATCGTTCTTATTTTCCTGCATCGTCGGTAAATATATTAACTTTTTCATTTTCCATGATCCGTTCCAAATGCTTTCTTAAAATAGCACGGGCACGGGCAAGGTAACTTTTTATCGTTCCTTCCGGCATCCCGGTAATCTCTCCCACCTCCTTATAGGAAAACTCCTCCAGATGGAAAAGAGTCAGTACGGTACGATAGTGAACCGGGAGTTTTTCAACCAGTTGCAATACAATCTCTTTTAACTCCTTCTTCTCAAAAACATCCCCCATGCGCCCCCCGTCATTCCAATCGTAATGCAGCAGATCCTCCCCGGAGAATGAGATCTCTGGCTTCCTGCTCCGGGCTTTCAGATGCGAAATACTGGTATTGTATGCAATGGCAGCAATCCATGTCGATAACCTCGATTCTCCCTTAAAACTTCGCAATTTTCGAAATACCTTTATAAATATATCCTGACAGAGATCCTCCACATCTTCATTCTGGTTGACAATCCGTCCCACGATATGCAATACCAGGCGCTGGTGCTGCACCACCAGATACCTGAAAGCGTGTTCGTTCCCATTTAAAACGGATTGCACCAATTCAGCGTCATTCATCATCTCTGCTCAGAAAAATTAATAGCTTTAAGGATCCATCCTTCATCCCGATTCCCGGTAAGGATCCGCTGTCACCCCTATCAGACTCTCAATAGAACAAAATGTTGCACTTTTTAACGACATTTTTTAATTTCCACTACGGGTCATTCCATCCTATCCGGAGTTCGATCGCTAAAAACGCTTTCGATGATTGACGTTTGCGTTTGTGAATCTGCTTTAACACCCTTTCAACCCAATCCGGACCGGCAATAAAGAAAAGAGAGTCGCTGAAAAAAAAATAATCCTTCCCCTGCAACATTTTTCTCATAAGGAAAGTCAAACGGGCAGTATAAAATTTAAAAACAAAAAATTATGACAACAGAGATTATTATTCCGGCCATTGTCTTTTTTGGATTATATCACATTTTCAAACTCATCTCAGACCACCTGCTGAGAAGAAAAATCATTAAAGCCGGTCATATCGACAAGGCCGGAATTTTGGAACCGTTGCAACAAAATGAGGAGAGTAACCGGTATCCATCCCTCAAGTGGGGTTTAGTCGCGTTCACAACGGGACTCGGATTCATCCTCATCGAAATTCTGCGGCAGTCGAATCCGCTTATCATTGATCAGCATCAGGCGGTGTTGCCTATTGGCATTCTCCTGGTGTTCATATCGCTGGGATTTCTTTCCTACTTTTTTATTGTAAACAGAAAGAGATAATTAGCCAGAAAAAAAAATGACTGACTGGTCCGGAATGGACCCTCAGGTTTT
>CAZILU010000101.1:0-11895 GCA_964540165.1 uncultured Mariniphaga sp. | reverse complement strand
CGTGAACGGCAACAGCAAAGACGCCACGGCGGTGGTCATCGTAGAAGACAAGCTGCCTCCGGTGGTGGTTACGGAAGATATTACCATTTGGCTGAATTCCAATGGTGTGAAAACCATTACCCCCGCATGGGTTGATAATGGTTCGGCTGATAACTGTGGCATAGCCACGATGATGCTGTCACAAACCGATTTTGACTGTAGTGATGTGGGCATGAAAGAGATCACCCTGACGGTCACCGATGTGAATGGTAACAGTCATACGGAAAATGCTACGGTGACGGTTGTCGATCATCTCTCTCCAATAGCCGTTGCGAAAGATGTTGCATTGCCGTTGGATGGCAACGGACGCGCCACCCTGACAGCGGCTGAGGTGGATAACTACTCCTGGGATGCCTGTGGCATCGCTTCGATGACGCTGTCGCAAACGGAATTTGACTGCTCTCATGTCGGTGTAAATACCGTCACCCTGACCGTTACCGACGTCCATGGCAACACAGATACCGATACGGCGGTGATCACCGTAGAGGATAACACGCCACCGCTGGTAAAAACGCAAAATATCACTCTGGAACTGGATGCTGCCGGAACAGCAACGGCTGCGGCCGGTCAGGTTGATAGCGGCTCCACCGACCATTGCGGCATTGCCACGATGGTTCTGTCGCAAACGGCGTTCGACTGTTCTCATGTGGGGGCCAACACCGTTACGTTGACGGTCACCGATGTGAACGGCAATCGCAGCTCCGCCACAGCGGTAGTCACCGTGGTTGACAATCAGCCGCCGGTGGTGGTGACACAGGCCGTAATCCTGGAACTGGACGCCGCCGGAACGACTTCATTAACAGTGAATCAGGTGGATAATGGTTCTGTCGACAACTGCGGCATTGCCTCAATGACGCTGTCGCAAACGGCCTTCGACTGCCGTCACGTGGGTGAAAATATGGTCACCCTGACGGTTACTGATATTCACGGAAATGAGAACAGCGCTCCGGCTATTGTTACCGTAGTGGATAGCAGCATACCAGTGGTTTTAACAAAAGATATTACAGTTCAGTTGGATGCCAGCGGTAATGCAGTGGTCGTTGCTGATGCTGTAGACAATGGCTCAACGTATATCTGTGGAATTGTCTCAATGGAACTTTCTCAAACGTTATTCGACTGCAATCATGTTGGTGAGAATACAGTGATCCTGTCCGTTACAGATATGGGCGGTAACAGCAACTCAGCTACGGCTGTGGTCACCATTGAGGACCATGCGGCTCCGGAGGTGATGACGAAAAACATCATCGTGGCGCTGGATGTTGATGGCCAGGCAACGATTGCTGCTGCTGATGTCGATAATGGCTCGTTCGATGCGTGTGGCATTGCTTCGATGTTGCTGTCGCAAACAGTCTTCGACTGCAACCACGTGGGGACTAACACCGTTACCCTGACCGTCACCGATATGAATGGTAACAGCAATAGTGCCACAGCAATGGTCACGGTAGAAGATCGTCTTGCACCGGTGGTTGAGATTCAACCGCTGACTGTCTGGCTCGATGCTGACGGACAGGTTGAAGTGACCCCTGAAGCGGTAATCGCTGAAGCGAGCGATAATTGCGGTATTGTTCGTTATGAGCTGAGTCAGTCGATTTTTGACTGCACCCATTTAGGACCGAATGAAGTCACGCTATGGGCCATCGACGGCTCAGGAAACCGGACAGAGATGGCAACAACGGTGCTGGTGGAAGATTCGCTGGCGCCGGTGGTGGCTCCTCAGTCGCTTACCATCTGGCTTGACAGTCAGGGGAGTTATGATCTCACCTATGAGGAGATCTTGCCAATGCTCAATGATGTTACCGACAACTGCACGCCGGCCGACGACCTGCAATTAGAGATCATACTGATGAACTCCAGGGCGCTGATTACCCGTTTCGGAGACATGGTCAGTGGTACCAATCCCTACCTGCGCTCCTTCTCATGCGCACAGGCGGGACTAGATATTCCCATCCGTTTCACTTTCACCGATGGCTCTGGCAACCGTGCGGTAAGTGAGAGCCTGATTACGGTGCTGGATACCATTTCGCCCGTTGTTCAGGTGACAGAGTTGACGCGGATTGATCTGGATGCCCAAGGCAGGGGTGCGCTTGATCCGATGGTTGTAATTACGGAAGTGTGGGATGCCTGCGGGATTGCCTCTATGACACTCGATCGAACGCAGTTTACCTGTGATGATCAAGGAGTGCAGCTCGTTCAGCTTACCGTTACCGATCATCACGGCAACAGAACCATCCGCGAAGCCCGGGTGGTCACTGCCGATGTTATTGAGCCCGTAGTGATCACCCGTCCGGTAACGCTCTACCTGGATGCACAGGGCGAAGCAACGCTGACCCCCGAACAGGTGGATAACGGTTCATACGACAACTGTTCAGTGAAGGTGATGAGTGTCTCTCAGACCCTCTTTACCAAAGCGGATCTTGGAACAAAACCGATCGTTTTTTGCGTCAGCGATCTAAGAGGTAACAGTCCCTGTGGACTGGCAGAGGTCACTGTTGTGGATGCACTACCACCCGTCCTGACCTGTAAGCCCGTTGAGCTGCTCCTGGATGCTCATGGTCAGGCCTCTCTGCAAGCCGGCGACCTGGTGGCATCGGTAAGCGATAATGTAGCGGTGGCAACGGTTGTGGCATCGCAGACACAGTTCGGCTGTGCTGCCCTGGGAGAGAACCGGGTGGTAGTGACTGCCACCGACAGCAGCGGCAACAGCACCCACTGTGAGGCGGTCGTTACCGTTCGTGATCCGTTACCACCGGTGATTCAGCCGGTGACCGATATGGTGGTGCAGGTGGACCAACTGGTAAGTGAAACGACTGTCAGCTATCCGGTGATCGTCGTCACCGATAACTGCAGCTACACGTTGACGCAGGTCTCCGGTCGCGGACCCGCTGCTAAATTTCCCGTGGGCACTACCACTGAACGATGGAGAGCGACCGATGCATCAGGAAATAGCGTGACGATCTCTTTTACAATTACGGTAGAGGTGGTGTATAGGAACCATCCGCCAATAGTTCAAAATGCTGTTCCTGATGTCGTGATGGAGGTGACGGAACTGCTGGCGCTCCCGGTGACGGATGCTTCCGGGGAGGTATTTGCCGATCCGGATGGTGACCTGTTGACGATTGCAGCGTTGCTGCAGAACGGTGATCCGCTGCCTGCATGGATCCGTTTCACTGCCGATAGCGTTATACTTCAGCCAATGCATGCCGATACGGGATGCGTACAGATGGTCCTTACCGCTACCGATCCGTCGGGTTTGGCGGTTACCGACCACTTCACCATCTGTGTTAAGGGATGGCCGGTGAGTGCCGGGGATATTGCGCTGGAGCCTTTCGGAGTGGAGCTCTTTCCCAATCCCACAACCGGAAGGGTACAGGTGGAGATCCAAATGGGTTATGGAACAACCGGCGCTCTTCAAATGGGCGTATCTGATCCCAACAAGACTGCTTTCGGAATTTCAGGAAATACGACTCAGGGAGTGCTCATGGCACCCGCTGCCGGTACGGAGGATATTTCCCTGCGGGTGTTCGATGCCGGGGGACGGCTGGTACTGACAAAAGTGTACCTCCGTGATGAGACGATCACCTTCGATCTATCCGGTCATATTTCGGGGATCTACTACGTACGGATTGCTGTCGATGGAAAAGAGGTGGTGCGGAAGGTACAGCTGGAAACTAAACGGTGAGGAGTTTGAGGAGTTTGAAGAGTTTGAAGGTTTGTTTGTTGTTTGTGGTTTGTTGTTTGTGGTTGGTTGTAGAGATAAGGCATGCCTTGTCTCTACAACCAAAACCTCCGGAGGAGGTTTCATATCTTTAGGGTAATTGTGTGACGCACCGGCAATTTTTTTCCATCCGGAAGAACCTCCGGAGGAGGTTTCATATCTTTAGCAGGTTCTATATCTATAGATTAGTTGTTTTTTTGATTAAAAATACTTTTTTTGGCATAAAAAGGCAGGCATATGATGGGATTTTCCATTTGGAATTTAGCCTGGGAAATTTTTAATGCTCTCTGCGTATCGTATTTTTCGATAAACATATGAAGACTTTTTATCCTGCTTGTTGGACCTGATTTTACTTCAATGGGAATGACTTGTCCATTTGATTCCATAAGGTAATCAATTTCTGCCGTACTGCTTTTTGCCCTTCTGCCCCAAAAGTAAAGCCTGGCTTTTGTATAGGGCGATTGACTGGATATTAATTCTTGACCGACAAACGGTTCAGCTACGGCACCTTTAAAAATGGCATTGAAATCATTCTCTTGTGCTGTTTCAGAATATATTCCACTGATGGCGTGGAATAGTCCGATATCCAGAAATATAACTTTAAATATGGATTCGTGAAGCCCTGTGATCAGAGGAACCCCGGAGCCGTTTGATTGGCGTATACGCGTAACAACTCCCGCCGTCTCAAGTAGCTCCAGTGATTCATTTATGCTCCACCCAGATAAGCTGGTCGGTGTCGTATCCACGAGATTTGGCCTTTGCCAGGATCTGGTCCAGGGTTTCCTGTTCCAACTGGGGTGTGCGACTGAGGATCCAGAGGTACTTGTCGGATGAGCTGCCGATCAGCGCCCACTGGTACTCCGGATCTAACTCCATCACGAAGTAGTCGGCATAGAAGAAGAGGAAGAAGGCGACCTTCAGCTTGCCGGGTTGCTCCGGGTCGGGCTGTTTGGCTTTACCGATTGCTTCGGAGTACGCCCCGTCGGGCGATCCTTTGTACCCGGAATTGATCACCCGGATCCTGCCGTTGGGCTGCAGTTCATAACGGGCAGTCACAGCCGTCAGCCCCCGCTCAAAGGAGTGGTCGAACCGGGCGATCTCATACCAGGTACCCATATAACGTTCCAGATCTAACTGCTGCACCGTTGACCGGTCGGCTGGCACCGCCGTTGAGCGGCATCCGCCTGCTGTGAAAAGAAGCATGATCAGAGTTGCTGCCATCGTGGTTAGTGACTTCATGTTTTATTAAATGATATATGGATGCAAGATAAGGAAAAATCGGGTGATGATGTATTGATCCGAGAGAGATTTGTAAAACCTCCGGAGGAGGTTTCATATCTATAGGGTAATATGGTAACGCACCGGCATATATTTGCTTCGTCCGGGAGAACCTCCGGAGGAGGTTTCATATCTATAGGGTAATTACATTATCATCCATAGGAATTTTAGGCAGAGGTTTCATCGGTGGGATGATCTGTTTTTAGTCTAACAATCTACAGGATAGATCATAATATTTTTTATTAAACAATTATTTCAAATTTTATTAAGATAAATCCGGAATAATTTTATTTTTACAAACGTAAAAATTATGTTCTGATTATTGGGAGCGATGTGCTGCAACCGGTTTATTATAAGTTAGATATTGTTAGATGTAGGTCTAAATCAGTGTTCTTAGCATATGTTTGATTTGAAGTTTTCAGATTCAATGGATAAATAACAGCGTTTTTTAATCAAAAGAGTTTACGATGAGAATTAAAATTTTACTTCTATCACTATTTATTGCCGGGATGGTTCAGGCGCAAACCGTGTGCGACTACCCGGAAGGTGTAAATATGAAGCTGATCATCTCCGAGGCACGATTTACCTCGGATGCGGAGGCATTCATTGAGATTACCAACATTGGGGATCAACCCGTACGTCTGAGTGATTATAAATTCGGGCGTTTGGATGCGTGGTCTGTAACGCATCCTATTTATGATTTGTGTAACGATTCTTGGTATTCGGACCGGAACGATTACATGTTTTTACCTGACCGGATGCTTGATCCGGGAAAATCGTTTGTTATCACCTTTGGATATGATTATGGTCCGCGTCACTACCAGGCTGGCTCGGGTAGGTTGGGCGGTACGGAGCGACCAAAGCAGGTGGGCATCTATGAGGTAGCCGATAAGTTGGTCCATCTGCCTGAGCCCATAGATGGAATTTACTATGAAGGTGACAGTGTTACAACTGCATTGAATGACCCGGAAAATCTTCGGCCAAGAGGGGATATATCCAGACTTTTTGTTCAGTTGCCCGGAGGAACGATGTTTTTGGAGCACCACTATGCAGAGGGTGATTCGGCTGTTATTGACCAGGTTGGTGGCGTTTTTGATACCAGTGGCAGAAACTACAGTAAGCGATACGATGTTGCCGGTGTCGTCGGAGCCATGGGGACATCGGTACTGATTCGCAAGGGCAATGTGAAAAACGGAAACATCGATTTTGCCAATAGCCGGGGTATCAGTATGGAAGACTCTGAGTGGATGCCGATCGAATATCCCAGCGGCTACAATGCCTGGCGCGATGTGTTTTGGACGATTGGCAACCATGGCAGTTATCTTCTGGATGCAAACACGCTGGAGCCAACAGATAATGCCATAACCGTTGACTTTCCCGGGAAGAGGATTGTCGTTCCCTGGGGCGTTGAGCGTCTGGATGATATCATGCGGCATATGAAGAAGAAACCAGGTATTGCCTGGAGATATGATCTGAATCCAAACAGGGAGGACTCCCTTTACCGTTCTGCCCGCACCGGCGATAAGCTGACGCTTTATGTGGCAGGTGCATCCTTGCAGATCGATACTTTTGCCATTGAAGTAAAAGAACCTTCAGCCGATGATAATAGGGTTGTTCCCATGGACTATCGTACCATTCGTCAACCCGGGCTTACGGGACCTCTGACCACCCGCACTCAGAATGGAATTTTAAGCTGGCCGCGAATAACCCGGCACGAAAGTGGCGTTGACACTATTACCGGTTCCGGATTTGGATTGACGTTTGACCTGCGCACCGATTCCCTTCTAAAGAGACTTGAAAAACCGGTTAATGCCACCTGGGAGTTTGTATGGGTTGATGGACAGGCTCGTCCCGATCTGAAGCATGGTGACATCCTGCGCGTTACATCAGCGAATGGAAAGGTTAAAGATTATTTTCTTCAGGTTCAGCCATATAATCCAAGTACAAATGCTGACCTGGCATCGATTACGTGGCCTGACATACCCGATTATTACCGTGGATTTTTTGGTTGGAAGGGAGATACAATTCCCAATTTTGGCGGCGGAGTCATTCAATACCGGGTTGAGGTGCCGATTGAGTTAGACCAGGTCCCTGCGCTTACAGCAAAAACAGCCAATGTGAATGCACGGGTGAATGTGGTGCGTGCCAAATCGCTCACCGGTACCAAAGCAGATCGGACCATCACTTTTGAAGTAACTGCCGAGGATGATACCATACATAAATCATATTACGTAGAGCTTTTCAGGGAGAAGCTGCCCGATCAGATTGAACCCCTTGTCGCTGATCCGTTTATCTCAGAATTTATCAACTCCTATCCCAACGGTTGTACCTATGTAGAGCTATTCAATCCTGGCAATCAGTCGATTGATCTGCGTAATTACATGATTTCCGTGGGGCTTCACGAAAATGCCTATTACCCCATCTCCTCCACTCAAACCTGGGCCAGGCGATACACCAACTATATTCCCGGATTGAAACATGTTGATCAGGATACCTGGGCGATAACACCAAAAATAATGATGCCCGATCCAAACGTAAACCCGATCATTCCGGGTGGAGGGACATTTGTAATGGCAGTGATACAGTTTGGTAACACGAAGTATAAAGGCATTGAGTCCTATTTTCCCAAGTGGGATGTGCAATTTGCCCCCGGGATGGCGGAGGGAATTAACAATCCATGGAATGAACATCTTACCTTTGTCGGATCCCAGGGAGTTCCTTTTCCATCCAATGGAAATCGAAGGAACTTTTTTGCGCTCTATAAAGTGCTAAACGATTCGATAAAACTTGGACAAAAGGCTATTGGCGATGTCAGGGACTTCCAGGTTATCGATATCTGGGGCATGCCCAATTCGGGTTATTGGGTGGTCGGTGATTACACACTTCGAACGAATGAGACCAACAACGTGTTTATTCGCAAGCCACAAATAAGCAAGGGGAATCCGGAGTGGGCCGGATCTTTCGGCACCAACGACGAGACCAGTGAGTGGATTCGTATTCAGCCGACAACCGAGTATTCTCATATCTCCACCCCCGCCAGGTATGGTGCCGGTACCAGCAATTTAAACCAGCACTATATGCTGGCGTTGACCTATTATAAATCGACGGTGAACTCATCGATGTATAAGGTGAGTGAAGGTTTTGGTCCGGGCCAGCTGATCCAGGGCTTGAAATCCGGTGTTACCGTTTCTGAGTTTCTTGCTCAGATCAATAAGGAGGATGAGAATCAATCGTTGAAAGTAATCTCCGCCGCCGATGGTTCGGTGCTGGCTATGGATGCCGTGTTGAGCATGAACGACCGGTTGGAGGTGGTATCGGCCGATGGAAAGAACAGTACGGTTTATCGGTTGGATGTTACTGCGGCAGGTCTGAGCAATAACGCCTATCTCTCCTCAACCCGTTGGAAAGTTGAGGTAACTGCCGAGCCGAAGGCTTCAGGAAATATTTCTGCAGAGAGCGGAGGTATCGGGGAGATCTCCGGATTTGACTATGGTACGACCTTAAAAACCATTGTCGATAATGTCAATGTTCCGGCTGGTGCTACGCTGACTGTCGTTGATGGAAACGGTTCTTACGTGCCTTATACAACCTTAAATTTCAATGCATCGTATGTCAGCGTTACGGTGAACCCGGACATCTATTTCGATGTATTGGCAGAAGACAACCTGACAAGAATGGTCTATCAGCTTCAGCCCAGCACCTCTGAGAGCGATGCTTTTATCCTTTCGGATGTGTATGAGGTGTCGCAGATGGATAACCTGATCCACTTTGTGCCTCGCAATACCAATTTTGACACCTTCCTCGCTAACATCATCCCATCGCTGGGTGCGAGTCTGAAGCTGATTGATAAGATGGGCTATGAGCGTAAGCAAGGAACCATCCGCGAAGATGACAAGGTGGTGGTTACATCGGCCAATGGACAGGTTATCCGGGTCTATTTTATCTCTTTTTTGCCCACATCAACCATTCTGTTTACGACCTATCTGGCCTATGTGCTGTCGGATGCCTACCTGATCAATCAGGTCGATTATACCATCTCTGCCGGACTGGCACCCCTGACCTCTGAAACCTTGGTCGATGAGTTTATGGGTTATATCATCCCCAGTATCGGGGCAGCGGTGGATGTCTATGATAAGAACGGACAGTTAAAAACTACCGGTGATCTGAATGACGGTGATGTGTTGAAGGTCATCTCTGCCGATGGCAAGATCGTGACCACGTATACCCTGGCTTTGGATCTTACCGCTACCGGACGAGTGAAGATGGAGGGCCGGATCGCTATCTTCCCCAATCCGGCAATCGACAAGCTTCAGGTTCAGGGTGTTGAAGCGGGTCGCCGCATTCAGATCTTCAGCGCTGCCGGCGTTCTGATCCGTGAGATCGAAGCCCGGAGCAGCCTGGAGAGCATTTCGCTTGAACAGGTGCCCCCCGGTCTCTTTTTGATTGTGATCAGCAATGATCAACAGGTGTTGGCTCAATTTAAAGCTATACGAAAATAGGAGCATCAGAGAAAAGGTTTGATTACGAAAAAGGCTGCCCGTAAGGGGGCCTTTTTTGGTTCGTGGTTTGTTGTTCGTTGTTTGTTGTTCGTTGTTTGTGGTTGGTTGTGGAGACGAGGCATGCCTAGTCTCTACGGGGGGATTCCCGGATTGATCGGGATTTTGAAAATAGGTTATTTTTGCAGGAAAATATGAATATATATACGAGGATTATGAAAAACTTCATTTCATTGTTTGTTGGTTGTCTTTTTTGTGGGTTAACTTATATTTTAACCCTGTCTGCGATAGGGCAGGAGTGTAATGGGAGTTCTGCTGCCGGTATAACCGTGGTTACATCTTCTGCTCTTGCTTTCAGCGCAACAACGCCCGACCTGCCGCTATTGCCATCGAATGAGCAGATTGAAGCAGAGATCCGGGCGATAGTCAAACGGTTCTCTGACAGTTACCTGGGTCTCAATGCCCCATCGGCATCGGCGTTGTCCGGTGCGTTGACGAAATATGATAATCTTCAGATTGTTGTTGCCGATGGCCAAATCACAGGAAAACCGGTGGTTTCCTTTGATGAGGTCACCTTTTTGAAAACCTTTGCCCAGTACCTGAAAGTCAATCCGGCCAACGCCGACATCCGGGAGAAGGCCGACCGTACGGTATGGTGGATTACCAAACTGATGAGTGAGGGGTTATTGGAAGATCGCATCATGTACACCTACCGCCATTTCGCTAAGGCTGCTGCCTGTCTCAGCGACCACCTCTCCCCAATTTCGAAGGCGCTGTTTACTCAGACCATTCAGATGCAATATGGAATGCAATGCTTTTATGAACCCGTTTATGATGTAGAGTACCAGTTGAATAACCTGGCGATCAACACCGATATGATCTACAACATTTCAGATGCGGTGATGGCCTGCGCTGCCATGCAGGAGACTCCGGAGGAGCGGTATCGCTATATGCGAACCTTCAAGCGTTTGATGGAGCGGTTTTTCAGCTACACTATTGAGACAAGAGACGGGATCAAGGTTGATGGCACCGGGTTTCATCATAAAACATTTTACGACTCCTATATGTATGCCTACAGCACTGCGGCGGCTGTTTTGCGCTATCTGGATGGCACCTCTTTCCAGGTAGGGAAAGAGCAATACCTGATCTTTCGCGATGCTGTTTATGCCCAGATGATGTACAGTACGGATACTGAAGTAAAGGCGCTGTCGATGTCGGGCCGGCACCCGCAGGGAAGAACGACCAGTCTTATTAAGGAGACCGTTGAAAATTTGGCGATGGCTGGTCAGAATATTTTGGGGATTCCGACGGCCGATCCGGTGCTTGCCGGAGCCTACAACCGGGTATATGGTTCCAACGCCGCGTTTAACTACCGCACGGTAACCCCCTTTGCTGAAACAGCCGGGTTCTATCAGTTCAACCATGCTTCGGCCGGGGTGTTTCGCAAGAACGACTGGCTGGCAGTAGCCAAAGGATTTACCGATAAGCTGTGGGGCACGGAGACCTATGCGGAGAACAACCGCTACGGGCGTTACCAGAGCTATGGCGCTATGGAGATTATCTACAAGGGGAGTGTCCTGACCGGCAACGGGTACGATGTAAATACCTGGAACTGGAACTATAATCCGGGCGCCACGACGATTGTCCTGCCCTGGAGTATGCTGCATGCCCAGACCGAGCGAATTGATGAGTATCAGCAGAAAGAGTTTGCCGGCTCTTTGGCATTCCGGAACAAGGACTTCGCGGCGCTTCGGCGAACTTATGGTACTATCGGTATGTTTGCCATGGATTTCCAGCAGCGCGAGGGGATGGGATTTGGGAAGGTTTACGGAAAGAAGAATCATACCGCCTCTTTTACCTTTAAGAAATCGGTCTTTATGTTTGACGATGTGATTGTCTGTCTGGGATCGAACATCAATAATAACATGGAGGAGCATCCGACGGTCACCACTCTGTTTCAGCGGTTAGACAATGTTGTCTATAACATCTGGACCAACGGGCGGTCACAATCCCGCTCCGGATCGTTGGCGGGGAGCAGTAATAACTGGCTTCTAAGTAATTATCAAACCGGCTTTTATGTGATGGCCGACAGCAGTCAGACCATCCGTTTTTTTAATGAACTGCAGCAGACGCCGAACCAGGAGCAGACCGATCCTTCCCTTTATGTTAACAATCCAACGGCTCTCTATTGGCTGGGGTACATTGACCATGGCACCAGGCCGGTTGATGCCGGATACGAATATATGGTCATACCGGCAACCGACCGGGTGGCGATGGGTGCACTGGATACACAGATCAAGAGTGGAAACAAGCCCTATAAGGTGCTTCAGAAAGACGCCACTGCCCACATCGTTGAGCATCGGAATG